>NZ_CP022219.1:0-300000 GCF_004114915.1 Bradyrhizobium guangxiense
AGCAATATGTTCGCACCCGGCTAGGTTCGGCGTTGGATCGCGACCTGAGGCTTCTCAAGCCCTCGGATTTCAAATCCGTGCTTAGGGAGCATCGAACAATCGAGCACGTCATCTTTACAGGAGGCCTAGCGGAGCGCGAGACATGCCGATACATGGTTCGTGAGCGGGTAATCAAGGTTTCGAATGTCTTGGGTCGGATGCCCAGGTCACGAACACTGGGACTGGAAGGTAGGTCCATTAGATTGCATGCTGTGCCTTCTCCATCCGCTATGACGAGACGCTCGGGTATGACGAGCGAGCAGAAGATCTCGATCTATAGTCAGGTCTTGACGGAAGCGTGTCCGGATATGGCCGCGGAGATCGCTCTTTAGCGTGGGGCGAATGTTTCACAACGAAGGATCGATGAATCAGGTTGGCAGCCAACGCCTAGGGTACGGCGAATATCTGGGCTCGGTCAGCTTTAACGACATCCACGGAGCACACTTTGGATCGACAACATAGCGCGCCTATTCTTCTCTCTGCAGAAGGATCCTCTATTGCTCTTGAGCTTGTCCCGCAGCACGGTTCGGCGGCCTCGATACTTGAGGCACAAATACAGGAAATAGTTCACGCTCACCCGGCGGCTCTGCCAATCGCCGAAATCGACCCGTTGTTCGTGGGTGCGCTGAGCGTTTGCCGAGAAATGCAGCTTGGCAAGGCTGGACGCGTCGACAATTTTCTAATCACTCCTTCGGGCCTGCCGGTTCTGGTCGAGTGCAAGCTGTGGCGCAATCCAGAAGCGCGGCGCGAGGTGATCGGCCAAATCCTGGACTATGCCAAGGTGCTCAGTCGATGGTCTTTTTCTGATCTCCAGCGAGAAGTCGGAAGCCGCACAGGAACAGGACCGGACGCACTTCTTCAACTTGTCCGTAACGTAGCTCCGAATGTTGACGAGATCCAATTCACCGACGCTGTCACGGCGAACCTTCGCCGCGGTCGCTTTCTACTACTAATTCTCGGTGATGGAGTACGCGAAGATGTCGAGGCCATAGCAAGTTATCTGCGGATCCATGCCGGATTGCACTTCACCTTTGGTCTGGTGGAATTTCCGGTTTACCGGTTGCCTAACGGAGAGCATTTGGTCGCTCCCCGTGTCGTGGCCCGCACAACATCCATTGTGCGCAATGTCGTTGCTGCACCCGAAGGCTTTGTTGTGCAGGATCTGAACGAAGGCGCGGCTGAGGAGGACACAGAGATCGATCCAGACCGCGCTGCTTTGGCCGCTACACAGCAGGCATTCTGGAAGGAGTTTTTGGACTCTCATTTGCAACTGGACGATCGGACCCAGAGCGTCCCCAAGCCTGCGCGTCAGGGCTACTTAGCATTCATGTTGCCGGCCCCCCAAGGCAGCAGCTGGCTCACCGTCTACCGAGACTTGCACAAAGGAGAGGTGGGCGTTTTCCTCTCTGCCAGTCAGAACAGCCCCGGCGAGATCGCCATGAATGAAATCGTCGCCAACTGGGACGAAATCAAACCCGCTTTGAACGGTACAGCCCGGCTGACGAACGACAAATATAATCGCACGCGGATTATCGATTCTAAGACGGTAGGGAACTTGAACGACGCTGCCATTCGAAAGGCTGCCTTTGACTGGTTGGCGGAGCGCGTAAACACCTTTGTAAACGTCCTGCGCCCCAGAATCCGCGACGTGGTCGCGGATGAAGCCGGACGCGTCGACTAACGCTACTTTGGCACGCTGCCGTTCTTGCGCTCCTAATCATGCGGAGAGGAGCTAGGCCGTCGGCCGACTTCTTCCATAACAATGGATATCCGAATGACATCAAGTCCGGCGGAAAAGGCGGATTCCGCGTTGCAGTAGACGTACCGTCGTTCGGATTGCGGCTCGTCCTGGCATCGTGTTGGATCCGTCGAGTGGCTTTGGCCCTTCGGCGACCTCAGGTTTGTGCTGCTTTTCCGCCACTGTTGGGGCCTGAGCGGACATAAAGCGGCGAGCCGCTTAGCCAGGATCCGGTCTAATTAATCAAAGTAACTCAGAACCGAGATGACCTGGTTCGGGCGGCGGCCTTTCGCCTGGGATAATGGACGACAAAGGAACGTTTAGAATCCTGCAAAGATCGAACGTGCGCGCGGCGGGGACTTCATTGATGCCGGCCTCATAGTGTCCAATCTGTTGCTGGGAAACACCTAGCATCCTTCCGAGATCAGCCTGAGTCATCCGGACGCCGAGCCGACACTTTCGTATTCTTGCTCCCATTTGAAAGGCGAAGGTTGAGGCGGTCCTCTTCATTGATGGGTCCCTGGAGTCTGTGGCATGCTAATCTCAATTTACCGCCTAACTCCGAAATGCTGTCCTAGCGATCATTTGGCTCGTATTGAGCGTCGTGCCTCTTTCACGAGCTGACGGCGCTGCCGCCATCGGCAGCGGGCTTCTTCGATTTCCCAGAATGCCAAAGCGAAACGGGCGGCCAGGCTAAGTGTAATCGGTATCAGCAAGTATGCCCGATGGCTTAGGGGCTGCATCACACAATTTCCAATGCGCATGAAATCTTGGGCTGTAAGCGACTCAGGGAATGTTAACAGGGGGTAGCGGGCCAGACGGCCGGATCGCCACATTATTGGGGGGCTCTTCCGCGAATGCCACGAGTGCAATCAAACCGGCACAACATAGGATGATTAAAAAGCCCAGCCGCCATCGCCCTTCCGTTCGGTCGTGGTCGGAAGTGTCAAGCCGGCGTGGGCCCGCTGCTGCGCGCATCGTTAATCTCCGAATACCGTGACAATGAAGACCAAGTCTTCCCCAGCTCCAACTGTGCATATCGCGCCACTCAAAGATGAAAACTACCTAGATAGGTGGATCGCTATCGTTTATGCATGTTCTGGCTAATAGCCGATCTACGTACGCTTCGGAAATTATGAATCGCGCCATCAATTTTGCCGATCCTCAAGATCAAGAAGTTTACGCACTTTGGGACCAGCTGGCCGACTTCTCCGTCGGCGAGGGTGACGCCGCACTGACGCACTTGTTGTCCGCACTTTGCACCATGTTGTCGGCACGCAATTCGCTATGGGGTGTGCTCGTGCGATTGCCCTCGCCGAAGCGGGCCGATCCCTTGCTCGGCTGGCGTCCGCGCCTGGTCCGCGTACTCGACCCGATTCCGGTGGTGGCAGCATCGGTGCAGAAGCAGTACGATACGCTCTGGTCCAACAACGTTGACCTGTCTCAGATCCTATCGATGTCGGGAGATGAGCCCTTCCGCGTCCGTCTGCTGTTCGAAGCACTGCCGCAGGAATGGTTTGAGGGCGAGCACTATCGCCGGCACTATCTGGACGCCGGCTTCGCCGACAGCATTTCCGTGCGAATCGCACTCAATGCCGACGTCAGGATTCGCCTGTTTGTATTTCGCGACGGGCAGTCGCCGCGCTTCACGCCTCAGGACGCTCAGCGTCTAGGTTTCGCGATGCGTGCCTTACGGTGGTTTCACCGGCAGCAACTGCTCAGCCATGGTCTGCTCATCGCAAACGCCCCCTTGACACCTGCTGAACGCAGGGTGCTTCTCGCATTGCTCGACGGGCACACGGAAAAGCACATTGCGCAGAAGCTCGACCAAAGTCCGAACACTACGCATTTCCACGTCAAGGCGATCTACGCCAAGTTTGGTGTGCGCAATCGGTCGGCACTCAGTGCGTTATGGCTCCGCAAGTTGCGATAAAGGAGAGCGGGCGTACATCAATTACGTACCTGTTGTATCGGTGATTTGACCGATTGCTGATCTCTGTAGAGGCTCGATTTTGTGCTGGCATGGTACGAGGGGTTGCGATGCCCCAGTCGGGACGAGACGGCCGTCTCATTAGCACGCCCAAAGCCGGTGTATACTGCGCAGGGGCGGAGCTTGATTCGTCATGTTGGATGCGATTCTCCTGTTTGCTGGGAACTGGAGCGATAGCTCTCGTTCTAATCGCGTTTTGGGGCGCGTATAGCCGGCCGCGGGAGCGCTAACGGCATTGCAGCGCAGTCTGCCGCGCGATCAGTGTCGCCGCTGATCCAGCTCTTTTCGCATCGCGTGAAGAAATGCCTTGCGCAGACGTAACTCGCGCTCCTGTCCGATAATCGCTCTTTCGCCCGAATTGAGCACGTCACCAACGGCATCAAGACCCATTGGATCACGTGATCTGGGCCATGTTCAAAGCGCCTTGCCAACATCGTGCATCCCGGGAATCCAGGTCCCGGCCCGGTTGTCAGGTGCGAAAGCTCCATGAGGATGCTGAAGGGCAAGCAGACAAGCAACGCGCATCACCTGACGCAGGCAATGCAATATAACCCCGGAACTCATGGTCCTGCCCATGAGCCGTCGCGACATCGCGGATTACCTCGGCCTGACGTTCGAGACCGTTCCGCGTACTTTGTCTACACTTCGCGACCGAGACTTGCTTCGGTTCGAGGGGACGACACAAAAACGTATCGAACTTCTTCGACGTAAAGAACTTGCAGAACTAGGCCCCCCTCATCTCCCGAATTCAACCCACATCGCTCTCTGCTTGCGGCGTAAAACAGCCACGTCCTCACGTTCAAATGCGATTGCGGCAAGCTGGTGTGGGACCAATAGCCCGGCTAGCCAATGATGCACAGCGCGATCACTCGTGCACATCTAGCTTTTCGCTCCCAGCAATCGCAGATTAGGCGAACACCACGCGATCGGCGCAGAGTATGGCCGCGTGAGAGCTTTCGGTTACTCAAAGTTCCCCTCGACGGGGACAGCCAGCTCTCACTTTTTGCTAGGCAAACTTATTCCTTTAGGGTTGGGTTCATGCATAGCGTAGAGCGGTGGTTCGCCGCAGTGACGGCAATCGGTTTCATTGTGACCGTCGCCGGGATGATATTGCTGCAAACGATCTAAGTTCTAGCTCCGCACGAATTATAGGCCCTAGCGGGCGGCTTTGGGCTGTAGGTCAGCCGCGCTGCGCTTAAGATGGCTCGGAATTACTTCTTCAACAGTAGTCCCAACTTTTGTGCCATGCGCCTCACCGATCCGGCGTGGCGGCCGAGTTCTGCGGCTATCCTCGATGTACCAACTCCCTGCCGGGCAAGCCCGACTAATCGTCGGACCTCCTGCTCGGCCCATTGCTTTGGCTTCGGTGTTTTCATGATGCGGCGCTCGATCCGCACCAGTTAACCAGCGACCGAAAATGCCGACACTTGGGAAATTTACGGGTGGGCTTCCTGCCCGGGGGCCGGCCCACGCCATTGAACGGCAATATCGGTGCTTGTGGCTATTGGCTAGAGACCGGGCGTACAGCTGCGCTTGCCACGACCGCCGCTTCTGACCCAAGGCAGAGATGTCTCAAGGTGTGGTATAGAGTGCCAGGATGGAAGCCAGAGCCGCATGGAGGAATTCCGCTATGAGGACGGCAGCGGTCATTTGCGCGGTATTCGCGGTGCTTTCGGTGACGTCCGCAGAGGCCGCGGAACGGGTTTGGCGCTTGGGTCTGCTCACAACTCCGGGGACCACTGGCAGTAACACCTTCGGCTCTATCATGCTGTCCTACTTGGCCCGCCGCGGCTTCGTCGAAGGCCGCAATCTCACTGTTGATTTTCGCGCTGGTACGGAGGAGCAAATGTCGGGGCTGGCGCATGCGCTGGTTAGCGAAAAACCCGATGTCATTGTCGCCTCTTCCGATTGGCCGCTCCACGCTGCGCGCTCAGTAACGAAAACAATTCCGATTGTCGCCGCACCGATAGGCACCGACCCAGTCGATGCCGGTGTCGCCGAGAGTTGGGCGCATCCGGGCGGCAACGTCACCGGCGTTTGCCTGATCGCGCCGCAGCTTGAGGTCAAGCGTCTGGCGCTGCTTCACGAAGCGTTGCCCTCCGTGCGTCGCGTTGGGGTGCTGGCCGCTCATCGCAAAATTGTGGAAGCGGGCTTTCCGCCCTTGCGTAAGGCTGCTGCCGAGGCAGGACTAGAACTCGTCGAAATCTGGGTCGAGAATCCAAGCGAGTATGCAGCCGCCTTTGACGCTTTGCGCGGACATGGCGTTGAAGCGCTTGTAATTGTGCCTCTCCCAGAGCTAAATCGCGACAGCGAAGTTCTTGCCGCGCTTTCGGCAAAAGCCGGACTGCCGACCATTGGAGGCTTTCGCGAGAGCGCTCAACGGGGCTTGATGATCGGCTATGGTCCAAGTCCCCGAGAACTGGGCCAGCAGGCAGCTAGTTATGTAGAGCGCATATTCAATGGCGCAGCCGCGGGCGAGTTACCGTTTCAAGGACCCACCCGCTTGGACTTCACCATCAACATAAAGACAGCTAAAGCACTTGGCGTCGCGATCCCGCCGTCTCTCCTCGTAAGCGCCGAAGTTATTGAATGAGGTCTTCTGTTGGCCCATCGCGACATGTTTCGCTGCCGCGCGAGCTTGGTCGCTGTCGGAGCAAAGGGGACGTAGTCACCAGTCATATGACGCCGCCAAGTACACGGCCTAGATGACTTGGGCGCCAGCTGATTGCAGCACTGCTGCATGCGTTCTGTGGCCTCTCGTGTCGGAGCTGGTAATTACGATACGCGTGAAACAGTGCGAACAGCTGAGCGGAGTAAATCAAAAGGCCTGTGACGACGGTGAGTAACGTCGCTCAGATGGTGGCTACATGCGGCCGATCCCTGAGCTCTGCCGAGGTCTGCCTTTATCGCTTTTGATCCAGCAATCGTTTTAGGCCGCGGTTGATCACCTGCCGACGTCTTCCACAACATCTGAAAACTGATTCCGAGACGTTCGACGGGCGCTCAAAATGAAGGTTCCGCATTTGCCAAGGGATGTTCACACAAGTCATTTCGTACGCACGCAAACGGGGAAATAGGACAGCGTTGTTGGCCCAATTGTACAAGCACTGGGTGGTTTCGTCGTGTCTCGGCAGGTGATAGGGAACCAGAAGTTAATATTTTATTAATCGTTAGACATTGTGAAGCACCTTTTCAACCTCGACGCAGCGCGTCCCTCGGAGGGGCAGGATTCCCGTTCTCCTGCCTATAGCCATGGCGATTCGTTGACCGCCAAGGGGCCCGGGCATGTCCCGGCAGGTGCGTTCGTTGTTCCCAATCCCGACCTGGTCTTTCACGGCAATTTCAAGCGCGAGGGTATCGATCTCGTACTGTCCAAGGAGGGCGCGGAGTTCGTACTTCGTGATTATTTCAAGGGCGAGACGCGCGCTGCGATTGCGTCGCCCGACGGCGCCCATCTTACCGGCGACATCGTCAGCGCGCTCACGGGCCAGGTGCAGGTTGCGCAGGCCGCGCCCGGCGCTGCCGCGGCTCAGGTCATCGGCCACGTCACCAAGCTCACCGGCACCGCGACGGTCATCCGTAACGGTGTCTCGGTCATCCTGAACAACGGCGACAACGTCGAGAAGGGCGACGTGGTCTCGACCGGCGCCGATTCGACGCTCGGCATCACCTTCATCGACGGCACTGTGTTCGGCCTGTCCTCCAACGCGCGGATGGTGCTGAACGAGATGGTCTACGATCCCAACGGGTCGAGCAATTCCTCGCTGCTGAGCCTCGTCGCCGGCACCATCACCTTCGTCGCCGGCGAGACCGCCAAGCACGGCGACATGAAGATCGACACGCCGGTCGCCACCATGGGCATCCGCGGCACCGCCGTGCTCACCCAGATCAATTTCATCGTCCCCGCCGGCGGCGGCGATCCGCAACCGCAGGCGAGCTTCCAGGTTCTGGTCGAGCCGAACGGCACCACCGGCTCCTACATTCTGTTCGACAAGGTCACGCTGCTGCCGATCGCGACGGTCAACCAGGCCGGCCAGATGATCCAGATCAGCGGCGGCAACGTCTCGGTCTCCAATGCGCAGCTATCACCAGAGGTGCAGAAACTCATTGAGGACGTGTTCACACTGAAGTTCACCGACAACAACACCAACACCAAGCTGACCACGAATTTCACGGACTCGATTGTTCCTGAAAGCATCGGGCCTCTGATGAAAACCGTGAGCGCCACAGTTCCGACTTTTTCTTTCACTGTCGCTTCCGACAAGTCGGTTGTTGAAAATCAGTCGGCTGACATCTTCTTCTTATTTAGCCCGACAAAAATAAGTGTAACCGCGGTTCACGACAAAGCCCATTTTTCAATCGCCGAGCAGGTGAAAATCGCCGACTCGAATCCGTCGGATGTTCTTACTCCGTACGTTTCAGGAAGCGCCGCTATCTTATCGATAACAGGCCCGAATCTTCCAGATGGTATTGATCTGGCCAAACTGGTGTCCCTGGATGTCACGACGGGGGTCGTCAGCTACGATCCGGCCAAGTTTAAATTTCTGGGTGCGAACAAGCAGATCGTTATAACAATCGGATTCGATAGCAGGGCCGGAGCTGATCTTTTTCATGAGACCATCACCGTCACGATCACCGGCACCAATGACGGGGCCTCGATCAGCGGCACGGCGGCCGGAGCGGTGAAGGAAGACGGTACTTTAGCCGCGAGCGGCACGCTGGCGGTCTCCGACGTGGACAGCGGCGAGAACCACTTCCAGACCCCGGCCTCGTTGTCCGGGAGCTACGGCACCTTCACCTTCGATCCGCTCACCGGGGTGTGGACTTACACGCTCAACAATGCGGCGGCCAATGTTCAGGCGCTGGTGGGCGGTCAGATCGTCCATGACAAGCTGACGGTGACCTCGGCGGACGGTACGGCCTCGCAGCTGATCGACGTCACGATCACCGGCACCAATGACGGGGCCTCGATCAGCGGCACGGCGGCCGGAGCGGTGAAGGAAGACGGTACGTTGACCGCGAACGGCACGCTGGCGGTCTCCGACGTGGACAGCGGCGAGAACCACTTCCAGACCCCGGCCTCGCTGTCCGGGAGCTACGGCACCTTCACCTTCGATCCGCTCACCGGGGTGTGGACTTACACGCTCAACAATGCGGCGGCCAATGTTCAGGCGCTGGTGGGCGGTCAGATCGTCCATGACAAGCTGACGGTGACCTCGGCGGACGGTACGGCCTCGCAGCTGATCGACGTCACGATCACCGGCACCAATGAGGGGGCCTCGATCAGCGGCACGGCGGCCGGAGCGGTGAAGGAAGACGGTACGTTGACCGCGAACGGCACGCTGGCGGTCTCCGACGTGGACAGCGGCGAGAACCACTTCCAGACCCCGGCCTCGTTGTCCGGGAGCTACGGCACCTTCACCTTCGATCCGCTCACCGGGGTGTGGACTTACACGCTCAACAATGCGGCGGCCAATGTTCAGGCGCTGGTGGGCGGTCAGATCGTCCATGACAAGCTGACGGTGACCTCGGCGGACGGTACGGCCTCGCAGCTGATCGACGTCACGATCACCGGCACCAATGACGGGGCCTCGATCAGCGGCACGGCGGCCGGAGCGGTGAAGGAAGACGGTACGTTGGCCGCGAGCGGCACGCTGGCGGTCTCCGACGTGGACAGCGGCGAGAACCACTTCCAGACCCCGGCCTCGCTGTCCGGGAGCTACGGCACCTTCACCTTCGATCCGCTCACCGGGGTGTGGACTTACACGCTCAACAATGCGGCGGCCAATGTTCAGGCGCTGGTGGGCGGTCAGATCGTCCATGACAAGCTGACGGTGACCTCGGCGGACGGTACGGCCTCGCAGCTGATCGACGTCACGATCACCGGCACCAATGAGGGGCCTCGATCAGCGGCACGGCGGCCGGAGCGGTGAAGGAAGACGGTACGTTGACCGCGAACGGCACGCTGGCGGTCTCCGACGTGGACAGCGGCGAGAACCACTTCCAGACCCCGGCCTCGTTGTCCGGGAGCTACGGCACCTTCACCTTCGATCCGCTCACCGGGGTGTGGACTTACACGCTCAACAATGCGGCGGCCAATGTTCAGGCGCTGGTGGGCGGTCAGATCGTCCATGACAAGCTGACGGTGACCTCGGCGGACGGTACGGCCTCGCAGCTGATCGACGTCACGATCACCGGCACCAATGAGGGGCCTCGATCAGCGGCACGGCGGCCGGAGCGGTGAAGGAAGACGGTACGTTGGCCGCGAGCGGCACGCTGGCGGTCTCCGACGTGGACAGCGGCGAGAACCACTTCCAGACCCCGGCCTCGTTGTCCGGGAGCTACGGCACCTTCACCTTCGATCCGCTCACCGGGGTGTGGACTTACACGCTCAACAATGCGGCGGCCAACGTTCAGGCGCTGGTGGGCGGTCAGATCGTCCATGACAAGCTGACGGTGACCTCGGCGGACGGTACGGC
Source organism: Bradyrhizobium guangxiense (assembly GCF_004114915.1). Taxonomy (NCBI): domain Bacteria; kingdom Pseudomonadati; phylum Pseudomonadota; class Alphaproteobacteria; order Hyphomicrobiales; family Nitrobacteraceae; genus Bradyrhizobium; species Bradyrhizobium guangxiense. The sequence goes on from NZ_CP022219.1 coordinate 10,247, forward strand.
CTCGCAGCTGATCGACGTCACGATCACCGGCACCAATGACGGGGCCTCGATCAGCGGCACGGCGGCCGGAGCGGTGAAGGAAGACGGTACGTTAGCCGCGAGCGGCACGCTGGCGGTCTCCGACGTGGACAGCGGCGAGAACCACTTCCAGACCCCGGCCTCGTTGTCCGGGAGCTACGGCACCTTCACCTTCGATCCGCTCACCGGGGTGTGGACTTACACGCTCAACAATGCGGCGGCCAACGTTCAGGCGCTGGTGGGCGGTCAGATCGTCCATGACAAGCTGACGGTGACCTCGGCGGACGGTACGGCCTCGCAGCTGATCGACGTCACGATCACCGGCACCAATGACGGGGCCTCGATCAGCGGCACGGCGGCCGGAGCGGTGAAGGAAGACGGTACGTTGACCGCGAACGGCACGCTGGCGGTCTCCGACGTGGACAGCGGCGAGAACCACTTCCAAACCCCGGCCTCGTTGTCCGGGAGCTACGGCACCTTCACCTTCGATCCGCTCACCGGGGTGTGGACTTACACGCTCAACAATGCGGCGGCCAATGTTCAGGCGCTGGTGGGCGGTCAGATCGTCCATGACAAGCTGACGGTGACCTCGGCGGACGGTACGGCCTCGCAGCTGATCGACGTCACGATCACCGGCACCAATGACGGGGCCTCGATCAGCGGCACGGCGGCCGGAGCGGTGAAGGAAGACGGTACGTTGACCGCGAACGGCACGCTGGCGGTCTCCGACGTGGACAGCGGCGAGAACCACTTCCAGACCCCGGCCTCGCTGTCCGGGAGCTACGGCACCTTCACCTTCGATCCGCTCACCGGGGTGTGGACTTACACGCTCAACAATGCGGCGGCCAACGTTCAGGCGCTGGTGGGCGGTCAGATCGTCCATGACAAGCTGACGGTGACCTCGGCGGACGGTACGGCCTCGCAGCTGATCGACGTCACGATCACCGGCACCAATGAGGGGCCTCGATCAGCGGCACGGCGGCCGGAGCGGTGAAGGAAGACGGTACGTTGACCGCGAACGGCACGCTGGCGGTCTCCGACGTGGACAGCGGCGAGAACCACTTCCAGACCCCGGCCTCGTTGTCCGGGAGCTACGGCACCTTCACCTTCGATCCGCTCACCGGGGTGTGGACTTACACGCTCAACAATGCGGCGGCCAATGTTCAGGCGCTGGTGGGCGGTCAGATCGTCCATGACAAGCTGACGGTGACCTCGGCGGACGGTACGGCCTCGCAGCTGATCGACGTCACGATCACCGGCACCAATGAGGGGGCCTCGATCAGCGGCACGGCGGCCGGAGCGGTGAAGGAAGACGGTACGTTGGCCGCGAGCGGCACGCTGGCGGTCTCCGACGTGGACAGCGGCGAGAACCACTTCCAGACCCCGGCCTCGTTGTCCGGGAGCTACGGCACCTTCACCTTCGATCCGCTCACCGGGGTGTGGACTTACACGCTCAACAATGCGGCGGCCAACGTTCAGGCGCTGGTGGGCGGTCAGATCGTCCATGACAAGCTGACGGTGACCTCGGCGGACGGTACGGCCTCGCAGCTGATCGACGTCACGATCACCGGCACCAATGACGGGGCCTCGATCAGCGGCACGGCGGCCGGAGCGGTGAAGGAAGACGGTACGTTAGCCGCGAGCGGCACGCTGGCGGTCTCCGACGTGGACAGCGGCGAGAACCACTTCCAGACCCCGGCCTCGTTGTCCGGGAGCTACGGCACCTTCACCTTCGATCCGCTCACCGGGGTGTGGACTTACACGCTCAACAATGCGGCGGCCAACGTTCAGGCGCTGGTGGGCGGTCAGATCGTCCATGACAAGCTGACGGTGACCTCGGCGGACGGTACGGCCTCGCAGCTGATCGACGTCACGATCACCGGCACCAATGACGGGGCCTCGATCAGCGGCACGGCGGCCGGAGCGGTGAAGGAAGACGGTACGTTGACCGCGAACGGCACGCTGGCGGTCTCCGACGTGGACAGCGGCGAGAACCACTTCCAAACCCCGGCCTCGTTGTCCGGGAGCTACGGCACCTTCACCTTCGATCCGCTCACCGGGGTGTGGACTTACACGCTCAACAATGCGGCGGCCAATGTTCAGGCGCTGGTGGGCGGTCAGATCGTCCATGACAAGCTGACGGTGACCTCGGCGGACGGTACGGCCTCGCAGCTGATCGACGTCACGATCACCGGCACCAATGACGGGGCCTCGATCAGCGGCACGGCGGCCGGAGCGGTGAAGGAAGACGGTACGTTGACCGCGAACGGCACGCTGGCGGTCTCCGACGTGGACAGCGGCGAGAACCACTTCCAGACCCCGGCCTCGCTGTCCGGGAGCTACGGCACCTTCACCTTCGATCCGCTCACCGGGGTGTGGACTTACACGCTCAACAATGCGGCGGCCAATGTTCAGGCGCTGGTGGGCGGTCAGATCGTCCATGACAAGCTGACGGTGACCTCGGCGGACGGTACGGCCTCGCAGCTGATCGACGTCACGATCACCGGCACCAATGACAACAACTCGGCGCCCGTCGTCGCAAGCAGCGCAACAACTTTCGACACGGTTAAGAACCTTGCCGCCAACAATGGCCAAGTTGTCTGCTCGGACGGTCAGTTCTTTTTCGGAGACACAAATCTACCGGTAAGTGACGCTGACAACAATCACGTCGGCATTATGATCACTGCTGTCGATAACGCGAACGGAGACTGGGAATACAAGCTTGCAGGCACGACCGTTTGGCTCAAAATCCCGACCACAGGTGATTTGCTCTTATCAGCTAACGACAGTGTTCGCTTTATAGGAGCAGCAAATGCACCAATCGAGCAGCTGACATTTAAAGCCTGGGACGGAACAGATGGGCATGTCGCCGGCGATATCCTCTTTCCACCTCCCACAGCCTTTGGTGGCTCAACGGCTTATAGCCTGGGGACTTATGTGGTTGGTGCAAAAAACAATGCACCGGCCGGTATTGCGGGTGATCCAATCAACCTCGGCCTAGTCGATCCGTCGTCAGATATGACGTACAAAGCTACTGTCATCATCAAGAACATTCCGAACGATTGGGTTGTAAACGAGGGAGAGCGAAATGCCGACGGAAGCTGGACGGTGCAAACGACCGCTCTTGATTCCATCAGCGTGACGACGCCTAGCTCTTTTTCAGGTGCTCTCCTGCTCGATGTGACCGCTTCTCTCGTATTTGCGGATGGCACCACGGCCACGGTACACCTGGGCGATAATGTTGAGGCTTATACACCGAGCTCCCCGATATTTGCTTGGGCAGGCAATGATTATCTGACCGCTTCAAACGGAAACGACCTCATCGTTTTCGCTCAGCCTATCGGGCACGACATCCTCTATAGCTTCGACGTCTCGCATGATCAGATCGACCTCATCGGATACGCCGGGTTCACCAGCTTTTCCGACGTCGAGTCTCACCTAACAGACGATGGCAAGGGTGATGCGGTGCTGACTTTGTCCGACGGGCAATCCATCCTTCTTCAAGGCACTCCCGCGGACACTCTCACGGACGCGAATTTTGTGTTTGATCAAATGCCCGTGGTCAACAGTAACGGAACCCTCACGATCTACGACGGAGCATTGCTGCCTCTAACAGGCTACGTGCACAATTCCGGTACGATTATGCTTCGCGCGATTGGCGCGGAAACAGATCTGCAGTTGACTGAATATGGTGCGACGCTCGACGGTGGCGGTAGCATCGTTTTGTCCGATAGCGATCTCAACATCATTTCTGGCACGAGTTCAAACGTTACACTGGATAACAAGGACAACACAATCTCAGGTGCTGGTCAGTTAGGTAACGGCGAACTCAGCTTAACAAATGCCGGCACCATAGCTGCAACCGGAACTCATCAGTTGGTTATCGATACGGGATCCAACCTTGTACAGAATTCGGGAGTCTTGGAGGCATCGGGAAGCGGTGGGTTGACCATCATCAGCTCAGTTGAAAATTCAGGATTGCTCTGGGCGCACGGGGCCAAACTCACGGTTCAGGGAACGATTGCGGGTAACGGCAGCGCAGTCGTAGACGGCGGAGGTATTCTTGATTTGGAGGCCTCGTCCACTGCGAATGTGTCCTTTGGGTCAGAAACGGGGGGGACACTGGCACTTGGAGATGTATTCCATTTCAATGGGGTGATTTCGGGATTCAAGGCCTCAGACGTAATCGAACTCGAAAACATAAATCCAAACGGGTCGACAATCAGCTATCTGGAAAATTCTGAGGGTACCGGCGGATTGCTCACCATCGCAAATGGATCGCAGGTTGCTCATCTTAGTTTTTCGGGTGACTACTCGGCGGACAACTTCGCTATTGTTTCAGATCAAGTGAACGCAACGTCTATCATTTACATACCCCGGGCGGACCTCATGTGATGATGTCAGTTTAAAAAATGGCGGCAGATTGCCGCTTATGTGTGGGGACAGCTATGAGCAGCTATCACTCGCTATCATTGGAAGAACTGTTGATCCATTACCACGAAATATGCAGCATCCTTCTAGATAGGACAGGCCTAGAATCTCGCCTGGTGAAACGGCGCGCGCCTTATCCAATGATCAAACCCCGGTTCCAAAATCCTGAAAGTCCTTTTCAGACCTGGAGCGGGCGCGGGCGACAGCCGCGCTGGATGATGGAATTACTCGCTCAGGGCAAGTCTCTTGAGGATCTCAAGATCCATTAGGGGAAAGTGTTCGGCTGCTCGCCGACGTGCCTAGTGCCTAGTCGTGCATCCTGCGTCGCTTCCATTTTTTAGCTTCTCTCTTGGACTATTCCGCGCAGCCAGGCTGCGCTGGTAAGTGCGTGGCTGCTCCCATCTCATCAATTAGGCTCCGGACTGACGCAGTCGCCTTCTGAACGCCGTCGGTGCGTTCGCAAACGGCTCAGCCGATGCGGTTAAATGAAGGGGCAGCCCCTGGCCGAGTTCTTCCATAGCAGCGCATACCGCGAATGCGGCCGATTCGTTCAAAAGCCGACGAACGGGGGCTGGTCAGGCTGCATTTGCCTCCGACTCGGTGATGCGCTGGAGTTCGAATAACAGCTCCTGAAAATGTTTGGCGAGATAGCCAACTACTTCGCCGTTATGCAGCAGCTTCGAGAGTAGCCACAGCCAGTACCAGGTCGAGAAGATCGGCGCCGTAGGTCTGCTCAGCTACCTTGAATTCACGAGCGAGCGAGGCCGATTCCCGCTTCATCCGCGCGAGCTGCTCATCCGACAGGCCGGTGGTCGCGCGTGGCGTGGCCCGGACAGCTTTCGAGGGCGGCGCAACCAGCAAGCGCACATAAAAGGACCGCGCGGCGAGCAGCTTTGCGCTGATCTGGAATTCGGACGACGTCCTTAGTGAGTTTGCAGTTGTCGGCGCAGGCTCGTACTACTCGATCGACGGCCCTCGGAAGTGCGGAACGCCTTAAGCGGGACTGTCGAGTTATTGTCGGGGATTCTCCAGAATTGCGCAAACACAGGTGTTTAGGAAACGTTAGCATGGCCCCATGGGGGAGCATCCTCGTGATCCCAATGCGTTCGAATTAATCTTGTCGCGGGACCCGGAACAGATAATCTAGGTGTAACCAACTAGGTTCTGGCGGGGCGAGCCCATGAGATGCCTGGATTGTGGAGAGCAGAATCGAACCGACAACCTGTATTGCGAAGCCTGCGGCGCCCAACTGGGCAATAGGTGCCACTCCTGCGGCCATCTAAACCTGAGCAGCAGTCGGTTCTGTGGTCAATGCCGCGCCCCGCTCACAAATCCGGTAGCGCAGCCGCTGCAGTCAGCTCAAAGCGTGCTTCGATCCTTGCAACAAAAGGGCGGAGAGCGTCGGCATCTTACAGTTCTATTTGCTGACATTCGAAATTCTACCTCCATCATCGATAGCCTAGGCGACCCAGAGCTTGCGATGAGGTGTCTCGAGCCAATCGTCGCCTCGATGAAAGATGCTGTTCACCGCTTTGGGGGCACGGTTAATAAGGTCCAGGGCGATGGCATCATGGCCCTCTTCGGGGCTCCCCGCGCCTACGAAGATCATGCCGTTCGTGGTTGTCTTGCAGCTCTTGCAATGCAGGATTCGGTTGCCAAGCTTCCAAACTGTGGCCTAGGTATCAGGGTAGGCCTCCATACTGGGGAGGTGGTGGTTCAGACGGTCGAGAACAGCATCTATCAGACCTATGATGCTGCGGGCGTGAACGTTCACCTTGCAAGCAGAATGGAGCAGGCCGCCGAAGAGGGCACCATCCTCATTAGCGAAGCGACGTTCGCAGCTGCTAAACAGTTCGTCGAGGCGACTTCTCTCGGTTCCTATAATCTCAAGGGAATTGCGGCGCCCGTAGAGGGGTACCGACTGCTGGGCACACGCCATGCCCCATCGAGCGATATTTTTCGCGCCGGGCAGCTCAGTCCTCTCATTGGGCGCGAAAATGAGAGTGCTGCTCTCGAATTAGAGTTGTCGAATGCGCGCAGGGGAGACGGCCGCGTAGTTGGCATTGTCGGTGAAGCGGGGGTTGGAAAGAGCCGCCTCTGCTTCGAGTTTGCAGAGAGCTGCCGCCATAGAGGAATCCGCGTCTACGAGGCTCGGGTACTGGCGCATGGACGCGCAACCCCATTTCAGCCGGTCCTGGAACTGCTGCGCGACATATTCGGGATTCGAACCACAGAGCCGGTCGATGTCCTTCGCGCACGAGTCCTGGATCGGATCAGTGTTCTCTCATCTTCCGAGAGCCTCCCCTCTCTAGTATTGGAATTCTTGGGACTATCTGATCCACGCAACCCTGCACCCAAGCTGGACCCAAAGACGCGAAAAACCTTGCTCCTTGATCTCGTCAGAGCTCTGGCTCGCTCGGGCTCGCCGGATAGCATAAATGTAGTGATCATCGAGGACCTGCATTGGATCGACGAAGCCAGCGAGGAGTTTGTTGAGGTTCTCTGCGACTCGGTCGTTGGAACGCCAATGCTCTTGGTTGTAAATCTCCGGCCAGGCTTTACGGCCGCTTTCATGCAGAGAAGTCACTACCGCCAGATTGGCATTCAGCCGCTTACATCGAGCGAGGCCGATCAACTACTCCGAAGCCAATTGGGAGGCGACGCTTCACTCGCGCTGCTAAGCCGAAACCTCGTGGAGCGCGCACAGGGTAATCCGTTCTTTCTTGAAGAGCTTGTCAAAACGATCGTGGAGCGAGGCAGCCTGGAAGGACAGCGGGGCTCATACCGCCTAACAGGCGGAATGAACGTGATTCCCATTCCGACGACGGTCCAAGCCGTGGTCGCGGCGCGGATCGATCACCTTGATGAGAGGACAAAATCCGTTCTTGAGAATGCATCCGTCATTGGCCGGATAGTGCCAATGCCGATACTACGAATGGTCTCGTCGCAGGCCCCTGATGAACTGAACACAGCTGTAGATCAGCTTCGCCGGGCCGAGCTCCTGTATGACATACCCCCGTACGATCAGGCATCGCTTTCGTTTCGCCATCCCTTGATCCAAGAAGTCGCGTACAAATCTCTAATTCGAGAACGTTGCCGCCAGATCCACAGCGCAGTGGCGAAGGCTATGCAATCCTTCTACAAGGCGCGTGCAGCTGAATATGCGGGGCTGGTGGCGTACCATTTGGAACACGCCGGAGAAAAGCTCTTGGCGGCACAGCAGAACGTGCAGGCTGCGATGTGGGTCGGCACAAACGATCCTGCGCAGGCTCTTCGCAGTTGGAAAAAGGTGCGCGAGCTTCTGCTTGACCAACCTGCAACGCAGACGACTAGCTATCTCCGAATGATGGCCAGCGGTCAGATCGTGAATTTTGGCTGGCGCGAGGGGATTCCGGCGGAGGATGCAAAGCTTTTCTATGAAGAAGCCAAAGAGATAGCGGTCTCGCTGGGAGACATCAGGGCGAATGCACTCATCAATGCCGCCTACGGACGCGTTCTCGCCAATGGAGGCTCCGCTGATGAATATGTTGATCGGATAAGAGAAGCGATCGTGATCGCCGATCAGCGACAAGACGTTAGTGTTCAGATCACTCTGAAGGCGGTCTTATGCCACGCATTGCGCCTCTCCGGTCGGATGACTGAGGCGCTTCTAGCCAACACGGAAGCTATGGAGCGCTCCCAAGAGATCGAGAAGTTTGATCGTCAGACGCTTGGATTTGACATTGATGTCTGGCTTGCAGCGATGCGCGGGCAAACCCTCGTCATGCTTGGACGGGGAGACGAAGCGCGGCCTATACTCGACCGGATTCTCTACTCGGACGGTGCCAAGTTGGATGCAATACATTTTGTGATACCAAGCCTAGCGTATGCAGATCTAGCTTGGGCAGAGGGCAATGTCGTCCTAGCTCAAGAACATGCTGATCGTGCCTTTTCGCTATCTGTCAAAAGCGGAAGTCCGTACCTCCGCGTTTATGCGCAGGCGTGCAGAGGATTGTCCCACTTGATAGCCAGTCATGCCGATTTGGCTGTCAGTGATCTTTCAAAGGCGCTTGCGTTCGCGAGAACACGGAAAGCTGGACTGGAGAACGAAGCTCGAATGCTGGCCGATCTGGCAAGCGCCTATTTGATGCAAGGAGACGTAGGCCTAGCGCTGTCAACCGCTGAAGAAGCAGTACAGGTCGCGACCTCGCGCCATACTCGTGTTGCGGAGTGCCTAGCGCGCATAGTTCTCGCACGTGCGTTGCTGATAACGGGCGAGACCGACAGACGCGTGGACGGGGAGCGGGAGCTCGCTCGAGTAGGCGAGTTGATAGAGGAAACAGGCGCTCGAATATTCGAACGCGCTGTGGCGAATATTTCGTCGCTTGATGCCGGGTCGGCTGTTTCGCCGCGTCAGGCGGTTTTGATGCGCGCCGGGAGGGCGACAGACTAGCGCTTTCTAGTTTTCTTGCCTTTTTTTGCCTTACCCCTTCGCGTGACAACTTTCTTCGAGCTGCGGCCACTTGCAGGCTGTCTCCTCTGACGCCTTGTGGTTAGCAGTGAAGGTTGCGGAGGAGTCTGTTCGCCATTGTCTTTTGGCGGATCGCTGGCGTCTCCGGGCTCATTTGCGTCAATCTCAGTCTTGCATTTCAAGATTATCGTCTTCCAGAAGAGACCGTTGGGATCAGGGTCGTCGTAGATCTCAACGTCGTAAGGCGTGCCAAGAGCTGACTCGTATACTGCCCAGAAACGCACCCCCACGCATTTATCATTGATCGCGCCCGGAACTCCCACTGCAGAACGGAGTTCGGCAAGTATCTTATCGTGAACAGACGAAGTCAGTATGTCCTTCAGAAATTTCAGCCATCTCCCTTTCGGTCGATTGCCGCCCGATACGGGGAAGATTTTCAATCGCCATGCGATTCGGCGCAGCTTTCTTGTAGGCTCGAAGAAGTCGTCATTCTTATCTTTGATGTGCTTACGAAGCGTTTTGAGTTTGTTGCCGCTGAAGCTGGTATTTAAGGCATCAATGAGTTCAAGGTCATTCGGACTTGGTATCAATGCTCCCATGTCAATTTCTCCTCTGAATAATCTCGAAAATACCGCACGTCTTGATCGTGCCGACATTGCCTGTCTTCAGTACGCTGGCCCGTCGTTTCCAATCCAACGCCCAGCATTTGAAGGAACTTCGTGGAGGCGAGACTTGCTTTCGATTTGGGTCGCTGACTACGGGTCCTAGTTCCTCAACAGCACGACGAATGGTTGGTTGAGTGCGGCCAGCTGAGAGCAGGTCAAAGCCTACTCCTGTGGCCCAAGCATCGGCGGCACAGTCGCAGGCAAGGATGCTCCCACAATATTGGCGTGGCCCGGCTGCAATGTGATGACCGAGCTCATGCGCCAATGAAAAGGTCAGCGCGTCGGGCCCCAGCGCGGGGTGAAATATCAAACCTCCAAACAAATCAACGGTCCGACGTTTGCCCACGGCTGAAGCTTGCGCGTTTACAACGGGGATGCTTTCGAGCAATCGTATTTCGATTTGCGGGAAGAGAGCTTTGGCTGCGGTCACAATATTGCAAACAAAATCCAGGCGCTGAACGGAGCGATCCTGGAAAGTATTCGCCAGTCTAGGCTCATCACCTATCATCCGCTGTCGCCTTGCGCACAACAGAAGGTCCAAGTTGGGCAATTTTGCCTATGCAACTATTCGTCTGCAAGAGCCATCGGTCAAGACGCACTCGATGATCACGCGATCCGCGAGAACAGTGCAGAGGCGACGATCGTCACCTTAAGTCTCTTGGAAGTCAGATGCCGTTGGACAGCGCGAGGGCCCGGGACAGCGTCGGGAGAGGTGCTACAGTACCGGTATGTCAAGCTGCGGGAGGAGTTTTTGCGGGGCGGTCCCCCAAGCGAGAGAACCTAAGCCGCAGCAGTCGAGCAACTTTCTTTCGAGATTCTCTCCCTCCGCCATGGGCCTCACCCCACCAATTTCCACCTCCCATCTCCGGCTCGTTTCAGCGCTGGATCGCTCACCCGCACATGCTCGGCCAGGAAATCGATGAGCGCGCGCACGCGCGCCGGGAGCGGGGCGGTGTGGCCGACATAGACGGCATGGATGTCTTCGCGGTCACCGGGATTGTAGCCTTGCAGCACCGGGACGAGGCGTCGGGCCTCGATGTCGGGGCCGATGTGGAAGAGGGCGAGGCGGGCGAGACCTACGCCGCCGAGGCAGAGGCGGCGGGCGGCTTCGCCATCGCTGGCGCGCGCGACGGGCGGGGGCAGGGCCTCCTCGGTGTGGTCGCCACGCTTGAACGGCCAGCCGCGGATGCTGCGCGGAAAGGTCCAGCCGATGCCCCGGTGATCGGCGAGATCGGCCGGTGTCCTCGGCGTGCCGCAGCGGGCGAGATAGTCCGGCGCGCCGACCACGACCATGCGGCTGGTGCCGAGCTTTCGCGCGACCAGACGTGAGGCCCGCAACGGGCCGACGCGAATGGCGACGTCGGCGCGCTCCTGCATCAGATCGATCACCGTGTCGGTCAGCACGAGATCGAGCGTGACGTCGGGATGCTGCTTCAGAAAGCGTGGGATCAGCGGCATCAGATGCAGCATGCCGAAGGGAATGTTGCAATTGACGGTGAGGCGGCCGCGCGGCGACGCGCCTGAGGCCGCCTCGCGCTCGGCCTCCTCCATTTCGGCCAGGATACGCAACGCGCGCTCGTAGAAGGCCTGGCCTTCCTCCGTCAGCGTTAGCTTGCGCGTGGTTCGGTTGAGGAGCCGCGCGCCAAGGCGCGACTCCAGACGCGAGATCAGCTTGCTGACGCCCGACGGCGTCAGGCGCAGCCTTCGCGCGGCCTGGGTGAAGCCGCCGAGGTCGACGACCCGGACGAAGACCTCCATCTCGGCCGAGCGGTTGGTGTCGAAACGAGCCATGTTGAATTCACGTCACAAATGATTGGATTGCGGACATTCTAATGGTTTCGCGACGGTGCCGCTATCTCCGTGGCTCGTCTTATCCATTGGAGCAACGCATGCCTCCCGCCGTCCTCGCGCTTACCGCCGGTGCCTTCGGCATCGGCACCACCGAATTCATCATCATGGGCCTGCTGCTGCAGGTCGCCGCCGACATGCATGTCTCGGTGCCAGTCGCGGGCCTGCTGATATCAGGCTATGCGCTCGGCGTGTTCGTCGGCGCGCCGGTGCTGACGTTGGCGACGCGGCGGATGCCGCGGAAAACAGTGCTGCTGGCACTGATGGCGATCTTCACGCTGGGCAATGCAGCTTGTGCGCTGGCGCCGAACTACGAGTTGCTGATGGCCGCACGCGTGCTGACCTCGCTCGCCCACGGCACGTTCTTCGGTGTCGGCTCGGTGGTCGCCACCAGCCTCGTCCCCGACGACAAGCGTGCGTCTGCGATCGCCACCATGTTCATCGGCCTGACGGTCGCGACGCTGCTGGGCGTGCCCTTCGGCGCCTGGTTCGGCCTTATGCTCGGCTGGCGCGCGGCGTTCTGGGCGGTGACGGTCATCGGGATGGTTGCCTTTGTGGTCGTGGCGGTGCTCGTACCTGGCCATGTCGGCAATGGCGAAAAGCCGATCTCGCTCGCCGAAGAAATGGCCGTGCTCGGCCGTCCGCAGGTGCTGCTCGGCCTTGCCATGACCGTGTTCGGTTTTGCCGGACTGTTCGTCGTCTTCACCTATATCCAGCCGATCCTGACGCGCTTCACCGGATTCTCGGAGGCTGCCGTCTCGCCGATCCTGCTGGTGTTCGGCGCCGGCCTTGCGATCGGCAACGTCGCCGGTGGCAGGCTTGCGGACCGCGGCCTCGCACGGGCCCTGACCGGCACGCTTGGCGCGCTTGCGATCGTGCTGCTTGGCCTGGCCGCCGTGCTATCGATGAAGATTCTTTCCATCGCGCTGATCTTGCTGCTTGGCATCGCCGCCTTCGCAACCGTCGCCCCGCTCCAGCTTCGCGTGCTGGAGGCCGCCGGCCCGAGCGGTCGCACGCTTGCTTCCAGCCTCAACATCGCCGCGTTCAATCTCGGCAACGCGCTCGGCGCCTGGGCCGGGGGCGCCACCATCGATCGCGGGCTTGGTCTGTCCGCGCTGCCTCTGGTCGCAGCCGGGATCACGGCCATTGGTCTTTTGCTGGCGCTGTGGAGCCTGCGGCTCGACCGTGCGCCGGCCGTCGCCGCAGCGTGTCCGGCCGAGTAGAGCGAAGGTGTGGGGACCGCCGACAATTGGTTGCATCGGTCCTCACGCCAACGCGCCATGCAGAAACGCACCTATACAGGGCCGGGCGTCGTCCGTAACCTCCGCCGCGCAATTGAAGGAGATGCTGGCGTGGCGAAGCAGACGGCGACCAAGAAGAAAAGTGTCTTGAAGAAAGCGGTGAAGACTCCGGGCAAGGCGAGCCCCAACCGCAAGAGCGTGGTCGCGAAGCCGGCCAGGAAGGCGGTACGAGGGACGTCCGCCGCACCACAGCGTCCGAAGGGGCCAGCCTGGCAATGGTCGGCGGTGGAAACCGCAGCCGCAATCCGCTCCGGCGCGATCTCCGCAGTCGAGACGGTCGAAGCCCATCTCGAACGGATGCGCGCCGTCAATCCGAAGCTGAACGCCGTCGTCGTCGATCTCTCGGAAGAGGCGCTTGCCGCCGCCCATGCGGCCGACAAGCAGCGCGCCAAGGGCGGCGCGCTCGGGCTTCTGCACGGCGTGCCGATCACGATCAAGGAAAACGTCGATTACGAAGGCCGGCCGAATTTCAACGGCGTGCCCGCCAACAAGGGCCTGATCGCGCCGTCGGATGCGCCCGTGGTGCGCAACCTGAAAAAGGCCGGCGCGATCGTCATCGGGCTCACCAACACGCCCGAATTCTCCTTTCGCGGCTTCACCGACAATCCCCTGCATGGGTTGACGCTCAATCCCTGGGACCCCGATATCACCTGCGGCGGCTCATCGGGCGGTGCGGGTTCGGCGGTCGCCGCCGGCATCGGCACCATCGCCCACGGCAACGACATCGGCGGCTCGCTGCGCTGGCCCGCGCACTGCAACGGCGTTGCCACCATCAAGCCGACGCAGGGACGCATCCCCGCATTCAACGGGAGCGCAACGGCGGAGCGGCCGATGCTGGCGCATCTGATGTCGGCGCAGGGGCCGCTTGCGCGCCACGTCGCGGACGTCCGCCTTGCGCTTGAGGTGATGAGCCAGCGCGATCCGCGTGATCCCTGGTGGGTGCCGGCGCCGCTGGTCGGCGAGAAGCCGAAAGGGCCGATCAAGGTCGCGCTGGCCAAGATCCCTGAGGACATGGACGTCGATCCGTCCGTCGCAGCGGCGCTGCGCCAGGCCGCGGACCATCTCGAGCGTTCCGGCTATCGCGTCACCGAGGTCGAGGTGCCCGATATCAACGGCGTCTGGCAGACCTGGTGCGATATCATCACCAACGAGACTGTGGTGATGCAGGAAGCCGGCATGCTGAAGGTCACCTCCGAGGATTTCCACAAGGCCTGGGGCGGCATGAAGGCCAAGGCCAACGTGCTCGATCTCAAGGCCTGGATGCAGGCGACCGCCGCGCGCAGCGGCCATATCCGCGCCTGGCAATTGTTCTTCGAGGAGTATCCGGTCGTGCTGGCGCCGACCACCGTGAAGCCGACGCCCGGCCCGCGCGAGGATACCGTCAGCGCCGAGCGCGTGCGCGAGATCTTCTGGGGCGAGATCCGCTTCATCTCCGCGATCAACGTGCTGGGCCTGCCCGGCGCGGTAGTGCCGGTGGCTCTCCACGACGGCAAGCCGATCGGCGTGCAGCTCATTGCCGGGCGCTATCGCGAGGATCTCGCGCTCGATGCGGCAGCTGCGATCGAGAAGCGCGCCGGCGTGCTCACGCGCCAGCTCTGGGCGGGGATGACGTGAGGCTAAGCAATCTGTTGACGCAATGAAGATGCACCCTCTTCCCTTTGGGGAGAGGGTGGCTCGCCGCGCAGCGGCGAGACCTCCGCGCGGCGCATCAAATCAGCAATTCGTTAATCCGCTTTAACCCGAATCCTGGGAAATTCCCCGACAAGCATTAGGGTTACTTCCTCGATCTCTATGCGAATTATTGTCCGCTTTACCCCCCGCCTCTAACACGGGCGTGGCGGATAACGCACATGCCTCATTCCAGGCCAATAAGTGCGGCCCGCCCCACGCGGAGGTGGCACGATGCGCAACGAGACGATCGCTATTCACGCCGGCTACGAGCCCGAAGCGACCACGCACGCGGTCGCTGTGCCGATCTACCAGACGGCGGCCTACGCCTTCGACAGCGCCGATCACGGCGCGGCGCTTTTCAACCTCGAGGCAGAGGGCTTTCGCTACAGCCGCATCGCCAATCCGACGAGCGCGGTGCTCGAGAAGCGGATCGCCCAGCTCGAAGGCGGCGTCGGCGCGCTCGCGGTGGCGACCGGCCAGGCGGCGCTGCATTTCGCCTTCGTCAACGTCGCCGATCACGGCGGCAACATCGTTTCCGTGCCGCAGCTCTACGGCACCACGCACACGCTGCTCTCGCACATCCTGCCGCGGCAGGGCATCACCGGCCGTTTCGCCGAGAGCGACAAGCCCGAGGCGATCGAGAAGCTGATCGACCAGAACACCCGTGCGGTGTTCGCCGAAACCATTGGCAATCCCGCCGGCAATGTCTGCGATATCGAGGCGCTGGCCAGAATCGCGCATGCGCATGGTGTGCCGCTGATCGTCGACAATACGGTCGCAACCCCGATCCTGCTCAAGCCGTTCGATTACGGCGCCGACATCGCCGTGCATTCGCTGACCAAGTTCCTGGGCGGCCACGGCACCACGCTCGGCGGTGCCATCGTCGATTCCGGCAACTTCCCCTGGGCCAAATACGCCAACCGTTTCCCGGCCTACAACAAGCCGGACGCCTCTTATCACGGCCTCGTCTATGCCGAGCGCTTCGGCCGCACCGCCTATATCGAGCGCGCGCGCAGCGTCTACCAGCGCACCATGGGCTCGGTGCTGTCGCCGTTCAACGCCTTCCTGCTGCTCCAGGGCATCGAGACCGTGGCGCTGCGCATGGAGCGCCACGTCGAGAACGCCCGCAAGGTCGCCGAATTCCTCCGTGAGGATGCGCGGGTCGCCTGGGTCAACTATTCGGGCTTTCCCGACAGTCCCTATCACCCGCTGGTGCAGAAATATCTCGACGGCAACGCCTCCTCGCTGTTCACCTTCGGAATCAAGGGCGGCATGGAGGCTGGCAAGACCTTCTATGACGCACTGAAGCTGATCACGCGTCTCGTCAATATCGGCGATGCCAAGTCGCTGGCCTGCCATCCGGCTTCGACCACCCACCGACAGATGTCGGCCGAGCAGCAGCGGGTTGCCGGTGTGCTGCCGGAAACCATTCGCCTCTCGATCGGTATCGAGCACGTCTCCGACATCATCGAGGACATCGACCAGGCGCTGGAGAAGGCCTGCCGGTCGACGCGCCTCGAAGCCGCGGAGTAGGCGGCTGCGCCGATGACGATCTTGATCGACAGGGATCAAGCCATCTCGAGCCCGGCATTGGCGCCGACCGAGCGCGATCTCGCGCGCGACCACGGCGTCGAACTCACGATCGGGCTCGTCAACAACATGCCGGATCCGGCGCTGAAGGCGACCGAGCGGCAGTTCATGAAGCTGCTCCAGGCCGCAACCGGCCCGCGCCGCATCCGTTTCCACTGCTTCTCGCTTCCCAGCGTGCAGCGCTCGCCGGAAGCGAGGTGGCATGTCGAGAGCGAATATTCCGACCTTTCCAACCTCAAGCGCCAGAAATTCGACGGGCTGATCGTGACAGGCGCGGAGCCGGTCGCGCCCGAGCTCGACCAGGAACCATATTGGCGCGACCTCACCGAGCTGATCGACTGGGCCAAGTCCAACACGCGCTCGACAATCTGGTCGTGCCTTGCCGCGCACGCGGCGGTGCTGCACCTCGACAATATCGAACGGCGACGGCTGCCGGCCAAATGCCACGGCGTCTTCGATTGCGATGCCGTGACGAGCGATCCGCTGACGCACGCTGCGCCGGCGCCGCTGAAGGTTTCGCATTCGCGCCTGAACGAAATCGCGGAGAGCGACCTGGTGCAGGCCGGTTACCAGGTGCTGACACGCTCGGAGAAGGCCGGCGTCGACGTTTTCGTTCGCCAATATGCCAGCCGTTTCGTGTTCTTCCAGGGCCACCCCGAATACGACGCGCTGTCGCTCCAGCGCGAATATCTGCGCGACATCGGCCGCTATCTTGCGCGTGAGCGCGAGACGTACCCGCACCTGCCCGTGAGCTATTTTGACGCAGCGACGGAAGAGAAATTGCTCCGCTTCGAGAAGAAGGCGGCGCACGAGCGCCATCCCGCGCTCACCAACGAGCTGCCTGGGCTGAATTTGCGTGCCGATATCGGCGCCGGCTGCGCGGCAGCGGTGCTTTTTCGCAATTGGTTGCAATATCTCAGCGCGGAGGTCGACGCGTCGGTCCCTGCGCGCCAGGGCAAGGATATTGGCTCCGCGTTAGGATTACACAAGCGTTGAGCTTGCCTCAACGAGCGCTCGAATGTTTCAGTACAGGAATACGGAAATCACGGGAAATGTGGTCGTGTGGTCGGCACTCCAGGGACGCGTGAGCAATCGGCTGGCCCGGCATTTCCGCGCCGCGCCGCACCGGCTGCCCGCGCATGCGCCGATGGTGAGCTTCACCTTCGACGATGCGCCCGACAGCGCCGCAGGCGACGGCGCTGCGCTTCTCGAGCAACATGGTGGCCGGGGCACGTTCTATCTTGCTGGGAGCCTGATCGATCGGCCGTCGGACTACTGGCACGGCTTGTCGGATGACGCGATCGTCCGGCTTCACCGTGCCGGGCACGAGATTGCCTGCCACACCTTCTCGCACCGGAGCTCGGCCAATCTCGACGAGGCCGCGATGGCGCGCGAGATCGAGCGCAATCGCTCCCATTTTCGCGCTATCGACTCCTCGATCGCGCTGGAGAACTTCGCCTATCCGTTTGGCATCGCCTCGGTCTGGCGCAAGCCGCAGCTCGCCAAGGCGTTCCGTTCGGCGCGTGGCATCCTTCCCGGCGTCAATCGCGACGTCATCGATCTCCAGTTCCTGCGGGCTTCGCCCTTGATCGATTGCGAGATCGACAGAGCGGGCGTCGACCGCTATTTCGACGAGGCCCTCGCGAGCGGCGGATGGCTGATCTTCTACGGCCATGACGTCACCGACAGGCCGAGCCCCTACGGCTGCAGGCCGGATTTGATGCGTCATGCGCTGGAGGCCGCCGGCCTGCGCAACATGCCGATCGTGACGGTTGCGGAAGCGCTCCGGCGAATCGGGGCGTAGCCATTCAATTCTCCTGCTTGCGGCAGGGAAAATCGCTTTCGAACATTCCACAGAGGCTGTGGGGACTGTCGCTACCCCGGCCCCACCCTCATATCCGATTCCGCTATCACTTGAGGGAGAGGGAGAAGATGGCCTTGCCACGCCCTCGCCAGCATGCGACTGGCGTTGTGACGAATCTCACGGCCTTGTTCCCGAAACGCCCATGTCCGTTCCCTCCACCGCCCCGCTGCCTGCGCCGGCCAACGGCCGCGACGCGCTGTCGGTGCTGCATTCGGTGTTCGGTCTGCCCGGCTTTCGCGGCGCGCAGGGGCAGATCGTCAGGCACGTCACCGACGGCGGCAACTGCCTGGTGCTGATGCCGACCGGCGGCGGCAAGTCGCTGTGCTATCAGCTTCCCTCCCTGCTGCGCGAAGGCTGCGGCGTCGTGGTGTCGCCGTTGATCGCCTTGATGCGCGACCAGGTCGCCGGGTTGATCGAGGCGGGCGTCAATGCCGCCGCGCTGAACTCGTCGCTGACGCCGCAGGAGGCATCCGACATCGAGCGGCGCCTGCTCGCGGGCGATCTCGATCTGCTCTATGTCGCGCCGGAACGCCTGGTCACGCCGCGCTGCCTGTCGCTGCTGGCGCAGGCGAAGGTGGCGCTGTTTGCGATCGACGAGGCGCATTGCGTCTCACAATGGGGGCATGACTTCCGCCCCGAATATGTCGGCCTCTCCATCATCGCCGAGCGCTTTCCCGACGTGCCGCGCATCGCGCTGACCGCGACCGCCGACGAGCTGACGCGCAAGGAGATCGTGGCGCGGCTTCAGCTCGCGGACGCGCCGCAATTCGTGTCCAGCTTCGACCGGCCCAACATCCGCTACGAGATCGTCGACAAGCGCAACGCGGTGTCGCAGCTGAAGGAGTTCATCCGGGAGCGGCACGCGGGCGATGCTGGCGTGGTCTATTGCCTGTCCCGCAACCGCGTCGAGGAGGTCGCTGCCGCGCTTCAGGACGCCGGCATCCCGGCGCTGCCCTACCACGCCGGGCTCGATGGCCAGGTGCGCTCGCGCAACCAGGACCGCTTTCTCAACGGGGACGGCATCGTCATCGTCGCGACCGTTGCGTTCGGCATGGGCATCGACAAGCCGGACGTGCGCTTCGTCGCCCATCTCGATCTGCCCAAGAGCATCGAGGCCTACTATCAGGAGACGGGGCGTGCCGGCCGTGACGGCAAGCCGTCGGCGGCCTGGATGGCCTACGGCCTCTCGGACATCGTGCAGCAGCGCCGGATGATCGACGAGTCCTCCGCTTCCGACGAATTCAAGCGGGTCTCGATCGGCAAGCTCGATGCGCTGGTCGGGCTTGCCGAGACGCCGCATTGTCGGCGCCGCCGGCTGCTCGCCTATTTCGGCGAGATCGTGATGGGCGAGAGCTGCGGCAATTGCGACAATTGCCTGACGCCGCCGAAGATGCGCGACGGCAAGGTGCTGGCGCAGAAGCTGTTGTCCTGCGTCTATCGCACCGGGCAGCGTTTCGGCGCCATGCACCTGATCGACGTGCTGGTCGGACGCCTGACCGAGAAGGTGACGCAGTTCGGCCACGACAAACTGTCTGTGTTCGGCATCGGACGCGAGCTCAACGAAAAGCAGTGGCGCACCGTGCTCCGGCAATTGGTTGCGATGGGGCATCTGCAGAGCGACAGCGAGGCCTATGGCGCGCTGAAGCTGACGGAGACCGCGCGCGGCGTGCTGCGCGGCGAGACCGAGGTTTGGCTGCGCGAGCAGGCGCCCGGCACGCGCGTTCGCGCCAGTCGTGCCAAGTCCCGCCGCGGCGATCTGGCGAGCCCCGCCAGCACGCCGCAAGGCGATGTCGATCCCGAGCTGCGCGCACGGCTGCGCTCATGGCGTTCCGACGTGGCGCGCGAGCGCGGCGTGCCGGCCTATGTCGTGCTGCACGATGCCACCATCGACGGCATCGTCCGGGCCTGGCCGACGACACTCGACGAGCTCCGCAACATCCCCGGCATCGGCGACAAGAAGCTTGAGCATTACGGCGAGGAGCTGCTGAGGATCGTCAGGACGCGGTAGCGCAACGCAGCGTTTGTTGTCGCATTCAACTCCCTCCCACGTCATCCCGGATCTGCGCTGACGCTTGTCCGGGACGACAGTTGTGTATGAGGCGCGAGCTGAGCCCTCATCCGTTCCGGAATGCGTAGCCGTAGCCGTTCAGCGCCGGCGCCCCCCCGAGATGGGCGTAGAGGATCTTGGCGCCCTTCTCGAAATGACCCTTCTTGGTCAGGTCGATCAGGCCCTGCATCGATTTGCCCTCGTAGACAGGGTCGGTGATCATCGCCTCTAACCGTGCGGTGAGGCGGATCGCCTCCTTGGTCTCTTCCGACGGCACGCCATAGGCGGGATAGGCGTAGTCCTCGATCAGCACGACGTCATCGGCAACGATGTCCTTGCCGAGCTCGACGAGCTTGGCCGTGTTCTGCGCGATCTCGAGCACCTGCGCCTTGGTCTGTGCCGGCGTGAACGAAGCATCGATGCCGATCACCTTGCGGGCGCGGCCATCGGCGGCGAAGCCGACCAGCATGCCGGCGTGGGTGGAGCCGGTGACCGTGCAGACGATGATGTAGTCGAACTTGAAGCCGAGCTCGGCCTCCTGCTTGCGCACCTCCTCGGCAAAGCCGACATAGCCGAGCCCGCCATATTTGTGCACGGAGGCGCCGGCGGGAATGGCGTAAGGCTTGCCGCCGGCAGCCTTCACTTCCTCGATCGCCTGCTCCCAGCTCTTGCGGATGCCGATGTCGAAGCCGTCGTCGACCAGCCGCACATCGGCACCCATGATGCGCGAGAGCATGATGTTGCCGACGCGGTCATAGACCGCGTCCTCGTGCGGCACCCAGGCTTCCTGCACCAGGCGGCACTTCATGCCGATCTTGGCCGCGACCGCGGCGATCATGCGAGTGTGGTTCGATTGCACACCGCCGATCGAGACCAGCGTGTCGGCGTTGGAGGCGATCGCGTCGGGAACGATGTATTCGAGCTTGCGCAGCTTGTTGCCGCCATAGGCGAGGCCGGAGTTGCAGTCCTCGCGTTTGGCATAGATCTCGACATTGCCGCCGAGATGTTTCGACAGCCGCTCCAGCTTCTCGATCGGCGTCGGGCCGAAGGTCAAAGGATAGCGCGGAAATTTGTCCAGCTTCATGGGTCATCCCGATTGGCGTTGGTGTTGCCAGCTGCCTAGCATCGCGCCAGAAAAATGTGCTCTCGAATATTGTGCCAATATTGCGCCTCTTCTTGCGGAATTGGCGCCATTAGATAATAATTCTTCCACAATCACCCCTGTCTCTGGAAGCTTCTTTCATGGCCGCCCGGCTAGACCGCACCGACCTTAAGATCCTGAGATTGCTGCAGAATAACGGTCGGCTCAGTAACGCCGAACTGGCCGAAACGGTCGCGATCAGCCCCGCTACCTGCCACCGCCGCACCCAGCGACTGTTCGAGAATGGCTTCATCGCCACTGTCCGCGCCATGGTGGCCCCGAAGAAGGTGGCCAAGGGCACGCTGGTGATGGTCGGCGTCGTGCTCGACCGCTCGACGCCGGAGAGCTTTGCCATCTTCGAGCAGGCCATCGCAAAATTGAAATTCGTGCTCGACTGCCATCTCGTTGCCGGCGACTTCGACTATTTCCTGAAGATCCGCGTCGGCGACATGGAGGATTTCAACCGCATCCACGGCGAGCAGCTCATCGCGCTGCCCGGCGTGCGCCAGACCCGCACCTTCTTCGTGATGAAGGAGGTCGTCGACAACGCGCCGCTGGAATTTTGAGCGGGAGACACGATGCCCCTCGTGCTAGATGGGCATCAGTTTTCAAGGAATCGCATGGTCATGCCGATGGAGCCGCTTCCGTTCCGCCACCACCATCCGGCCGGGCCGGCCTATCGGCGCGGCTGGGTCGACGAGGCCGTGGCGGCGATCGAGGCCGACCAGTGCCGCACCGCCGACACGCATCTGATCCGGCTGATCGTGCCGGCGCTACCGGGCATCGACATCTATCTCAAGGATGAATCCACGCATCCGACCGGCAGCCTGAAGCATCGCCTCGCGCGCTCGCTGTTCCTCTACGCGCTCTGCAACGGCCACATCCGCGAAGGCACGCCCGTGGTCGAGGCATCGTCGGGATCGACCGCGGTGTCGGAAGCCTATTTCGCAGAGATGATCGGCGTGCCCTTCTACGCCGTGATGCCGCGCACGACCTCGGCGGAGAAGATCGCCGCGATCGAGCATTACGGCGGCAATTGTCATCTGATCGATGATGGCCGCGCGCTCTATGCGGAAGCCGCCGCGCTCGCCGCCCGCCTGAACGGCCATTACATGGATCAGTTCACCTTCGCCGAGCGCGCCACCGACTGGCGCGGCAACAACAACATCGCCGAATCGATCTTCACGCAATTGGCCGGCGAGCCGCGGCCGCTGCCGGACTGGATCGTGATGGGCGCCGGCACCGGCGGCACCTCGGCCACCATCGGGCGCTATTTGCGCTACCGCCAGTATCCGACCCGGCTGTGCGTCGCCGATGTCGAGCATTCCGCTTTTTTCGATTGCTTCCGCTCGCAGGACCGCTCCCATGTCTGCGATCGCCCGTCGCTGATCGAGGGCGTCGGTCGTCCCCGCTGCGAGCCCTCCTTCGTGCCGGGCGTGGTCGACCGCATGATGAAGATCCCGGATGCGGCAACGATCGCGGCGATGAACGTCTTGTCGCGCCGGCTGCGCCGCCCGGTGGGCGGATCTACCGGCACCAATTTCCTGGCGCTGTGCCGGCTCGCCGCGGAGATGCGCCAGGCGAACGTCACGGGATCGCTGGTGACGCTGATCTGCGATTCCGGCGAGCGCTATCGGCAGACCTACTACGAGCCCGCTTGGCTCGCCGCACGCGGTCTCGATCCGGCGCCGTTCGAGGCCGTCTTGTCGTCGTCCCTCGCGACAGGCGAGCCGCTGACACTTGCCGTCGATGACGTCGCAAATCCTCAGAGCCCACGGAGCGCCGAGGCGACATGATCGAATTTGTCAGAACGCCCGCCGGGCGTGCGATGTCACGGCAACTTCACTTGCGTTGCGCGTATATGCGGGCAAGCCTCGTCGTCTCAACGAGGAGACCTCCGCCGTGCGCCTTCCCATTCTCGATCCCAAGGATCTGACCGACGAACAGAAGCCGCTCTATGACGACATGCAAGCGGGCATCAAGGACCATTTTAAGGGCTTCGTGAACATGCGCGACGACGGCGCGCTGCTCGGGCCCTGGAATCCCTGGATCCGCGAGCCGCGCTTCGGAGGGCCGGTGTGGGATCTGGTCAAGGCAATCGCGTCGAACCCGCTGCTGCCGGCTCCGGTGCGCGAGGTCGCCATCCTCGTCACCGGCTCGCATTTCCGCTCCGGCTACGAGCTCTATGCCCATGTGCTGGTCGCCGAGCAGCGTGGTCTGTCCGACCAGAAGCTCGCGACCATCGTCGCCGGCCAGCGGCCGGTCGATCTCACCAGGCAGGAGGCCGTCGCCTACGATATGGCATCCGCCCTGGTCAGCGGCGGCGTGCTGCCGGAATTGACCTGGCGCGCGGCAGTGAAGGAGTTCGGCGAGCACGGCGCGGCCGAGCTGTCCTATCTCGTCGGCGTCTATTGCATGGTCTCGGTCACGCTCAACACCTTTGACGTGCCGGTCCCGGATTAGAGCATTTTCGGTTCTGATTGAATCAGAACCGAAGCTCTAGATTCTTGTTTGACGCGTTTTCTTCGCGCGAACCGGTGTCCACTTCGCTCGAAAACGCTCTAATTGCGCACGGCGTAGAGTGGCGTTCGCAACGTCACCTGGTAGGACGGCTTGGGCATCCACGCGATCTGCGCGGTGACGCCGAACAGGCGGTTGTCGTTGTCGTCCATGCGATCGAGGTCGAGCCGCAGGATCGGTTGCGTGAAAGACTCTGCCAGCGTCCGGCCCGCGAGTTGCGCGCCGCCAAACGATTGCACGCCGAGGCGTCCGGTGAATTTCCAGTTGCTCGGCCATTGGTAATAGCCGCCAGCATAGAGGATCGTGTTCGGCCGGATGCTGGAGAACGGGCTGGCGATGGTGGCGTAGGTGTATTGCATGCCGGCAAGCCAGCCCCGCGTCTCGTCCTCGTCGAGCGCGTAGTCGAATTCCAGGATGTTGTTGAACGAATTCGTCATGCCCGGATCGTTCGGCACCGATTGCGTCAGTGTCGATTGCAGCCGGATGGTCGGGATCGTCCCGCCGTTCTGCTGGTAGAGATCGGCCTGCACGCCGATGTTCCAGCTCGTGATGTCGAAGGTCGCCCAGCCGCCGCCAATATCGGTCGTCGAGCCCGACACGCCGCCATAGAGCGAGACGCGGTCGTTGACGTCGACGGTCAGCGGCAGGTCGACAGCAATCGATTTCGCCGCCGGCAGGCCGTTCGGCAGCGTCGCGCCTCTGCGCACCGCCAGGGCTTCGAGCGCTGCCGACAGTGACGTGGTGCCGAAGCCGAGCCCGAGCGTCCCCGCCGGAATCGAGGCATAGGTCGTGCGCAGATCGAGATAGATGTTCGGGACCGCAGGTTTCGCCGGTGCGTCCTCCTCGTCGTCAGCTTCGACGGAGTAGGCGGCGCTGGCCGAAATCGTCAGGCAGGCCAGTCCCATCGCGACAGCGCGCAAGGCCGGACGATGCGATGGGCGGCGAGGGAACACGTGACAATCCGACGCGTGGGCCGTGTTGGTGGAATTGTGCGCTAGATGGAACGTGATCGTTGCCGCGGTCAAGCGCTATCCGCAAGCCATGGACGGCATCGATAGGCGCAGCTACCTTGCCATGGTTGCACCGACTCGCTCGCGGGCCGCAGTCGGCCGGACAATGGAGGACGACAGCCATGACCACGTCACGCCGCATCCTGCTCGCTGGAATGGCGGGGCTCGCCGTCGCTCCGACCGTGGTCGCGGCCGCACCTGCGCCCATGCCCGATGACACCACGGTTGCCGAGGAACGCTTTGCCCGCATGATTGCCGCCGCGCATGCGCCAGACGTCACCTGCGCCCGCCGGGCGGAGCGCTACGCGGACGCGCATTGGCCCGACTATGTCATGGCAGCCAGGGCCGTGCTCGACGCGCGTGCGTGACTTGCACTACCTCTCCACCGCTCGCCGCACCTGCTCGCCGATCTGCGACAGCACGAGCTGCGCCTGCGGCAGGATCGCACTCATGGCGTGGAAATTGTGAACCATGCCGTCGTGGCAGACATGCTCGACGGTGACACCTGCGGCGAGCAGCTTGCGGGCATAGGCATTGCCCTCATCGCGCATCGGGTCGTACTCGGCCGTGTGGATGATCGCGGTCGGCAGGCCTGTGAACCGTGTGGCGCGCAAGGGAGACACGCGAGGGTCGGCAGCATCGATGCCGTCTGGCAGATAGTCGGAAAGATCGGCCTCGATGGTGACGCGATCAATCAGATGGCCCTCGGCAAAGGCCTCGCGTGAAGGCGAGGTTTCCTCGAAGTCCAGCACCGGGCAGATCAGGCATTGCGCGGCGATGGCGAGGCCGGCGGTTTGCGCCGCCTCCTGGCATACGATCGCAGCGAGCGTTGCACCGGCGGAATCGCCGCCGACCACGAGGCGATCCGCATCGATGCCGAGCGATGCGGCCTCGCGCGCAACCCATTCGGTGGCGGCGATCGCGTCCTCGACGGCGGCCGGAAATCTGTGCTCCGGCGCGAGCCGGTAGTCGACCGAGACGAGGCGGCAGCCGGTGGCATGCGCCAGCGCCGCCGCGATGCGGTCATGCGTGGCAATGCCGCCGGCGACGAGGCCGCCGCCATGAAAGAACACGAAGCCCGGCGCAAGCTCGTCGGCATTTGCTGGCGTGTAGAGGCGATAAGCCAGTTCGCCGGCGCGGCCGGGCAGCACGCCGTCGCGTGTCGTCACATCCGGCGCATCGGCGCGCGCGAGCTGCATCAGCTTTGCCAGCGATTGCCGCCGCGCCTCCACGCTCGGCCGGCCTCGCGCCTGCGGCGCAGCCGCAGCCATCATGGTCAACAAGCGCTTTGCGAGCGGATCGAGCGGCATGGGGCACTCCGTATCGTGGGCGGCATTATAGCCGGTTTGTCACGCTTGACCCTCCCCTCCAGGGGAGGCGGCCAATCCCCGCAGCAAATCGTTTAGAAATTGGGGACAATAGTGCCGGGATAGTTCCAAGGGGAGGCCTGATATGGCCGAGATCAGGAAGCCGATCGAATATTCGCCGAGCTGGACCTTCTTCGAGGGCAAATGGCACGACGGCAATGTGCCGATCATGGGTCCGCGCACGCATGCGGCCTGGCTCGGCTCGGTGGGGTTCGACGGTGCGCGCGCGTTCGAGGGCGTCGCGCCCGACCTCGACCGTCACGTCGCGCGCGCCAATCAATCCGCGATCAATTTTGGCCTGAAGGCGGTGGTCGATACTGACACCTGGCTCACGCTGGCAACCGAAGGCATCGCGCGCTTCGCGGCCAATGCCGAGCTCTACATCCGTCCGATGTATTGGGCGCAGAACGGCTCGGGCGGCGGCGTGCTGTTCGATCCCGAGACCACCAATTGGTGCCTGTGCATCTACGAGGCGCCGATGCCAAAGCCCGTCGGCAACGCCATCACCCTGTCGCCGTTCCGCCGGCCCACCGCCGAATGCGCGCCGGTCGAGGCGAAAGCGGCCTGCCTTTATCCGAACAATTCGCGGGCGCTGGCGGAAGCCGCTTCGCGCGGCTTCCAGAACGCGCTGATGCTCGACATGCTCGGCAACGTCGCCGAATTCGGCAATTCCAACGTGTTCATGGCCAAGGACGGCGTGGTCTACACGCCGGTTCCCAACGGCACCTTCCTCAACGGCATCACGCGCCGGCGCGTCATTGACCTGCTTCGCGGCGACGGCGTCACCGTGGTCGAGAAGGCGCTACGCTATGCCGACTTTCTGGTCGCCGACGAGATCTTCTCCACCGGCAATTTCGCCAAGGTCGCCCCGGTGATCCGCATCGACGCGCGCGAGCTGAGGCCGGGTCCGCTCTACGCCAAAGCGCGAAAGCTCTATTGGGACTTTGCGCATGCGGTGAAGCTGGCGGCGTGATCCGGACTTTCCGCCGTCATGTCCGGAATTGTCCCGCCTGCGCGGCCGAAGCCGTTTCGGCGCGACGAAGGCCCGGGCATCCACGTTCTTCCTCGCGTGTCGTGATGCGTGGATGGCCGGGACAAGCCCGGCCATGACGAGAGCTACTTCTGTCGCCGAAACCGGCTGAACTGAAACGCCTGCGTCGAACCCCACGGCGTTTGATGCGTCTCGCTGCGCGTCTCGACCAGCTTGAAGTCCGCCCCGAGCTCCTTTGCGAGGCTGGCACTATCATGGCGCTGCACCGGCAGGCCGCTGCATTTCTCCGGACCATCGGGAGCAAACGTGGCAATGATGACGTGGCCGTCAGGGGCGAGCGCAGATCGCAGCCGTTCGACGTAAGCCGCCCGGTCGCAAGGGTTGGTCAGGAAGTGAAACGCCGCGCGATCGTGCCAGACATCGTAGGTCTTTCCCGGCCGCCATGTCGTGGCGTCGGCAATGATCCAATCGACCATCGAAGCGACCGTGCCGATGCGCTTCTTTGCAGCGTCAAGTGCATTGGCAGAGAGATCCAGCACCGCGATGTCGCGATATCCGTCGTGCAGCAGCGCATCGACCAGGTGCGAAGCGCCGCCGCCGATATCGATGATGGCCGCGCCGCGATCCGGACGGGCTGCGCGGATCATCTCGAGGGAGATCGCCGGGTTATCCTGATACCAGCTGACCTCGGCTTCGCCCTTGGTGGCGTAGACGTTCTGCCAGTGCGTGGTGCGGTCGGACATGGCGACTCTGGCCTCGGCCGGCGCGAATGAAGGACCTACTCGTCCTTCTTCGACATCCGCTCCAGGCGTTCCTGCATTTCCTTCATCTGCTGGCGCAAATCGTCGATGTTGCTGTCCTTCGGGGCCTCCGCATTGGCATCGGGCTCCGGCTCGGCCGTGGTGGCCGGGCGGGGCGCGGCGAAGGGCTTGAACATTGAGAAGGTCTGCTGAAACAGCTCCATGTTACGGCGAACTTGCTCCTCCAGGGGGGCAAAGGGAGTGCCGGACAGGGTGTTGGCGATCTGCTTGCGGAACTTCTCTTGCTCCTGCGTCAGGGTCGCGATCGACTGCTCCAGATATTTCGGCACCACCATCTGCATGCTGTCGCCGTAGAAGCGGATCAGCTGGCGCAGGAAGGTTGTCGGCAGCAGATTCTGGCCGGCCTTGTTCTCCTGCTCGAAGATGATCTGGGCGAGCACGGAGCGGGTGATGTCGTCGCCGGTCTTGGCGTCATAGACCAGGAAATCCTCGCCATCCTTGACCATCGCGGCGAGGTCTTCCAGCGTCACATAGGTGCTCGTTCCGGTGTTGTAGAGCCGGCGGTTCGCGTATTTCTTGATGGTCGTGGGTTGGTCTGATTTCGCCATGGGCTCTCACTTGCAAACGCGGAGAACGGGAACCCGGCGGGCAATGCCGCAGGGCGGGAAGAGTACGCAACGCAACAAAATAAACATTTTCAAAGGGCTTACGCTACCGTTTTGTGCGGCACGGTTAATCGCAGAGCAAAATCTTGCTTGCGAAAGCGCCAAGAACGCTATTTTGAATGCGCCGCGGCATGAATTCGGTCGTCGGCCAATTGACATGCCTCAACGACGTTAAGAGGATGGCTCACGAGACTGGCGAGCCGTTTTCCCAAGCCCCCGCCTGCCCCTTTTAAGAAACCCCAAGCCTCAGGAGATGCCCATGTCAGACGATGTCGTCATCGTCAGCGCCGCCCGCACCCCCGTCGGAAGCTTCAACGGAGCGTTCGCGACCCTTCCCGCCCATGATCTCGGCGCCATCGCCATCAAGGCCGCGCTGGAGCGTGGTGGCATCGAGCCCGGCCGGGTCTCGGAAGTCATCATGGGGCAGATTCTGACCGCCGCCCAGGGCCAGAACCCGGCCCGTCAGGCCTCGATTGGCGCCGGTATCCCGGTGGAGAGCCCGGCCTGGGGCGTCAACCAGCTTTGCGGCTCGGGCCTGCGCACCGTCGCACTCGGCTACCAGGCGCTGCTCAACGGCGATTCGGAGATCGTGGTTGCCGGCGGCCAGGAATCCATGAGCATGGCTCCGCACGCCCAGTATCTGCGTGGCGGCGTCAAGATGGGTCCGGTCGAATTCGTCGACACCATGATCAAGGACGGCCTCTGGGATGCCTTCAACGGCTACCACATGGGCAACACCGCCGAGAACGTCGCGCGGCAGTGGCAGATCACCCGCGCCCAGCAGGACGAGTTCGCGGTCGCCTCGCAGCAGAAGGCCGAGGCCGCGCAGAAGGCCGGCAAGTTCAACGACGAGATCGTCCCCGTCACCATCAAGACCCGCAAGGGCGACGTGGTCGTCAGCGCCGACGAATATCCGCGGCATGGCGCAACGCTCGACGCGATGGCCAAGCTCAAGCCTGCCTTCGAGAAGGACGGCACGGTCACCGCGGGCTCGGCCTCCGGCATCAATGACGGCGCTGCCGCCGTGGTGCTGATGACCGCCAAGCAGGCGGCCAAGGAGGGCAAGAAGCCGCTGGCGCGAATCGTCTCCTGGGCGCAGGCCGGCGTCGATCCGAAGATCATGGGCTCGGGCCCGATCCCGGCCTCGCGCGCCGCGCTGAAGAAGGCCGGCTGGAGCGTCGGCGATCTCGACCTGATCGAGGCCAATGAGGCCTTTGCGGCCCAGGCCTGTGCCGTCAACAAGGACCTCGGCTGGGACACAGCCAAGGTCAACGTCAACGGCGGCGCGATCGCGATCGGCCATCCGGTCGGTGCCTCCGGCGCACGCGTGCTGGTGACGCTGCTGCACGAAATGCAGAAGCGCGATTCCAAGAAGGGCCTCGCCACGCTGTGCATCGGCGGCGGCATGGGTATCGCGATGTGTCTGGCACGTGACTGACGATAGTTTACGCGCAGTTTGCGCGTGCGCTGCACACCTCAGTGAGTGCGTTGCACGCGACTAAAAAGGCAGCGGTTGCAAATCAAATATTCTTCGCAACCGCGCAGGCCTCGACTAAATACAAACGCCCGGCTCGATGCCGGGCGTTTTGTTCTTGATGTCCGTCAAACCAACCGCATAATCCAACGCTAAAAACGATCACTCCAGAAACGTCCGAAGAGTCCAAGGGAAGGAATCCGACATGGCACGTGTTGCATTGGTCACGGGTGGTACGCGGGGCATCGGTGCTGCGATCAGCAAGGCGCTGAAGGCGGCCGGATACAAGGTTGCGGCGAGCTACGCCGGCAACGATGCGGCGGCGGAGAAGTTCAAGGCCGAGACCGGCATTGCCGTCTACAAATGGGACGTCAGCAGCTTCGATGCGTGCGCCGGGGGCGTGAAGAAGGTCGAGGCCGATCTCGGGCCGATCGAGGTGCTCGTCAACAATGCCGGCATCACCCGCGACACCGCCTTCCACAAGATGACGCTCGAGCAGTGGAATGCCGTCATCAACACCAATCTCGGCTCGCTGTTCAACATGACGCGCCAGGTGATCGAGGGCATGCGCGCGCGCAAGTTCGGCCGCATCATCTCGATCTCGTCGATCAACGGACAGAAGGGGCAATTCGGCCAGGTCAATTATTCCGCGGCGAAGGCCGGCGACATCGGCTTCACCAAGGCGCTGGCGCTGGAGAATGCCAAGGGCGGCATCACCGTGAACGCGATCTGCCCCGGCTACATCAACACCGAAATGGTGCAGGCGGTGCCGAAGGATGTTCTGGAGAAGAACGTGATTCCGCAGATCCCGGTCAGCCGGCTCGGCGAGCCCGAGGAGATCGCGCGCGCCGTCGTGTTCCTCGCGGCCGACGAGGCCGGTTTCATCACGGGCTCGACGATGACCATCAATGGCGGCCAATATCAGGTCTGACCTCACCGCAAGGCCTTCGAGCCAAAAGCCTGTAGCGTCAGGCGGGACAAGGCGATAGTGAAGACGAAAATGCCCGGCCTCGTGCCGGGCATAAGCGTCCTCAGAGCCTTGATCGATGACTCCCCGCACCGCCACACTAATCGGATTGACCGCGATCCTGATGTGGTCGCTGCTGTCGGTAACGACGGTGGCGACTGGAAAGATCCCGGCGTTCCAGCTTGCTGCGATGACGTTTGCGATCGGCGGCATCGTTGGCCTGCTCACCTGGATCGGCCGCGGCGACGCGGCCAAAAGCCTGCGTCAGCCGCTGGTCGTCTGGGTGGTGGGCGTCGGCGGCCTGTTCGGCTATCACGCGCTGTATTTCCTCGCGCTGCGCTTCGCGCCGCCGGCCGAAGCTGGCCTGCTGAATTACATGTGGCCACTGCTGATCGTGCTGTTCTCGTCGTTCCTGCCCGGCGAGCGGCTCGCCCTGCATCACATCGTCGGCGCGGTACTCGGCCTGGTCGGCACCGTGTTGCTGTTTGCCGGCAACACCTCCGGCTTCGCACCGGGAGCGGTGCCGGGATTGATCGCGGCCTTCATCGCGGCCTTCGTCTGGGCAACCTATTCGGTGCTGTCACGCCGGTTGAAGGCGGTGCCGACCGACGCGGTCGCAGGCTTCTGCCTTGCAACGGCCGTGCTCGCCGCACTGATGCATGGCCTGCTCGAAACCACGGTCTGGCCGGAGACTACGTTGCAATGGCTCTCGGTGATCGCGCTCGGCATCGGTCCCGTCGGCGCTGCATTCTACGCCTGGGACGTCGGCATGAAGCGCGGCGACATCCGTGTGCTCGGCGCTGCCTCCTACGCGACGCCGCTGCTCTCGACCGGCTTCCTCATCGCCGCCGGTTTTGCCAAGGCCAGCGCCAACATCGCCATCGCCGCAATCCTGATTGCCGGCGGCGGCCTGATCGCGGCCAAGGACATGGTGCTGCGGAAGCGATGACCGTCGTGCCGGGGGGAGGCTACGGCTCCCAGCCCTGCGGCGCGAGCTCGAAGCCTGCGAACTCGAATGCCGGCGCGACCGTACAGCCGACCAGCGTCCATTCGCCCGTCGTCTCCGCGGATTGCCAGGCCTGCGCCGGCACGATCGCCTGCGGCCGTTCGCCGTTCGCAAGATCGGTGCCGAGGCGCACGAGGTGCTGCGAGCAGCCGTCATGGGCGATGCGCAGCGTCAAGGGGCTGCCGGCATAATAATGCCAGGTCTCGACCGCGTCGACGCGATGCCAGTGCGAGCGCTCGCCGCGTGCCAGCAGGAAATAGATCAGGGTCGAGCGCGAGCGCCCGTTGGCGTCGGTGGTCTGATCGCGAAACGTCTCGCGATAATGGCCGCCCTCGGGATGCGGCCGCAGTTCAAGGCGCGCGATGATCTCGGCTGCGGTCGGCATCGATCCTCGTCGGGATTTGTTGGTCAGGACTTGTTCTTGCGTTCGCGCAGCTCGCCGAACACCGCCGCGGCATCCGCGCCCTTCATGTGCAGCCTTGCTGCGATCTGCGGCTCGTCGGCGCGCAGGAACACGTTGGCCCGCTTCTCCTCGCCAAGCAGTGTGGGAATGGTCGGCTTGTTCTCGGCCCGCAGCTTCGCCACCTCCGCCGCGCGCGCCTGCAGCGCTGCGTTGTCGGGATCGACGGTCATCGCGAACTTGACGTTGGAGGCCGTATATTCGTGGCCGCAATAGAGCTTGAAGTCGTCGGGCAGGGCGCGCAGCTTCAGAAGCGAATCCCACATCATCGGGTAGGTGCCCTCGAACACGCGCCCGCAGCCGATCGAGAACAGCGTGTCGGCTGCGAACACCGTCTTCTCGGTGTCGAACACGTAGGAGATGTGGTCCAGCGTGTGGCCCGGCGTCTCGATGACGCGTGCCAGCAGATTGCCGATCTTGACCACGTCGGCATTGGCGACACGCAGATCGACGTTCGAGATCTTGGTGGTCTTGTCGTGCGGCGCGACGACGCGGCAATTGTATTTCCGCTTGAGTTCGGCGACCCCACCGACATGATCGCCATGATGATGGGTGATCAGGATATCGGTGAGCTGCCAGCCCTCGCGCTCCAGCGCTTTGACGATGGGGCCGGCTTCGGGCGCGTCGATCGACGCCGTCGCTTTGGTTTCGACATCGTGGATCAGATAACCGAAATTGTCGTTTAAACAGGTGAAAGTACGAATTTCGGCGGCCATGTCATCTCCATCGCGCTCAGCCCCGCCAGACAAATATGGCGTTAACGTTGCGCAGGCAATGCAATATTCCGCGCGCGGGCGCAGCCCGGCGCATGTTACATTGCGGTCATGACCATCGATGTCGTCGATCTCCGCGAGTTCTATTCCCGCCGCCTCGGAATTGTGGCGCGACAAATGATCAATCGCGGCATCAGGGAACGCTGGCCAAGCGCCGAAGGCCAGCGCGTGCTCGGCCTCGGCTATCCCACGCCTTATCTTGGGTTGTTCCGCGAAGATGCCGAGCGCTGCATCGCCTTCATGCCGGCGGCCCAGGGCGTGCTGAAATGGCCGACGGGGCGGCCGGCGCTGGCCTCGCTGGTCGACGAATTCTCGCTGCCGCTACCGGACGCCGCGGTCGACCGGATCCTGATGGTCCACGCGCTGGAGATGTCGGACGATCCGGCCGCGCTGCTGCGCGAGGTATGGCGGGTGCTGTCGCCGTCCGGGCGGGTGATCGCGGTGATCCCGAACCGGCGCGGGGTGTGGACCCGCACCGACAGCACGCCGTTCGGACACGGCCGGCCCTATTCGCGCTCGCAGATCACCGAGCTGTTACGCCAGACCTGGTTCACGCCGACCGCCTGGGGCGAGGCCCTGTTCATGCCGCCTTATGCCGGCGGCTGGGTGCTGAAATCGGCGCAGATGTGGGAGCGTGCCGGCGCGGCGCTGTCGCTGCCCTTCGCCGGCGTGCACATTGTGGAGGCCACCAAGCAGGTCTACCGCGCGATCCCCGCCAAGCGGGAGCGGGCGCGGCTGATTCCTTCGCTGGCGAAGCCCGTGCTGGTGCCGTCCTCGACCACCGTGACGCGCAGTTAGCTTCACCTCTCCCGGCGGGGAGAGGTTCCGTGCCGGTGGCCATCAATCATCGTCAAAAAAAATCGTCCCGGCGAGCCGGGACGATTGTCGTCAGAAAATCAGAAGAGACTTACTCGCCGGAGGCGACCTCGTCGCTGGACGCGGCGGGCGCCGCTTCACGATCGGGGCGGGGGCCATGCGGCCGACGCCGACGGCGCGGATAGCGCTCGCCACCGCCGCCACCCTCGAAACCGGTCTGACCGCCATTTACTTGCGGCTGCGCGCCGGTGATGAAGGAGGGCAGGCGGTCGACGCCGCCGGCATCGGCGATGACCGGCTGCGGCTGGTTCGCAGGCTGCGGCTGATATTGCGGCTGCGGACGGTGCTCGCGCGGCTGCTGCTGATCGCGCTGATAGGGCTGGCCCTCGCGCGGCTGATGGTCACGCTGGTGGTGATCGCGCTGGCCGTCGCGGTCGCGCGTGAAGGGTTGCTGCGGCGGCGGCTGCGGGACGAAGCCAGGCTCCTGGCCGAAAGCCGAGAAATTTTCGCCGTCGTCCTCGCCGTCGTCGCCATGGCTGCTGATGGGCTCGTCACCGCGCGGCTGCTGGTTCTGGCGGAACTGCTCCTGGGCCGCCGCGATCAGGCGGAAATAATGCTCGGCATGCTGGTAGTAGTTCTCGGCCGCAACAGGGTCGCCGGAGGAGCGCGCGTCGCGCGCGAGCTGGAGATACTTTTCGGCGATGTGCGAGGCGGTGCCGCGGATCTTGATATCGGGTCCGTTGGACTCGTAGACCCGGGTCATCGGGTTCTGGCTGCGCCGGTTGTTGTTGTTATTGTTGTTGCGGTTGCGCATCCGCTGCTTGTTCTGACCGTTTCTCATGTCCTGCCTTTAATTCCAGCCCTAAAGGTTGCACGCATTACTGATTGCTAGGAGTGACCTGGTGACAGCAGCTCACATTGCTCATGCGCACCGCGCGCAAGAGCGGATTGATCCCTGCCAATGTTCGTCGACCGTCGCGCTCAACAAAGACGCGTTCCCCACTCGCCAGCATTGATTGCGAGCGAACCCATTCATTTCGCTTGCCGAAACAAGCCCAGCTTTCTTGCGTAAGTCTTCAAGCGCAATATCAGGCTTTCGTTCACGTTGCGGTCGGAGAGCAGCGCAGCTCCACTGGCCATCGCGCTCAACAGGACCTGCGGCTTGGAACCTATAATCAGTAAAGCTCTCGCCCGAGAGCCCGGCTTTCACCCGTAGGTCTACGGGGCCGGCACCGATGTGTTGACCGGAACGTAGTCGTTCCCAAGCGATATTCCAAGAGCTTTTTGCAGGCCAATCCGGCTTTTATGGGGGCATTTTTCGGGCCGAAACGGCCCGCGGAATGCCCGCCAGGTCGGCCTTGGGTGGCCTGTCCACCGTTAACCCCGCAGCCACCATGAGGGTTTCAATATTTCTCGCCTGGCCCTGTCCGGCTTCGACGATCAGCGCCCCGCCGGGGGCAAGGCACTCGCTCGCCTGCGGGATCAGGGCGCGGTAGGCGTCATATCCGTCATTGCCGCCGTCCAGCGCCAGATGCGGATCGTGCTCGCGCACCTCGATGCTCAATGTCGGAATTTCGGCCGAGGGGATATAGGGCGGGTTCGACACGACGAGGTCGAACGGGCCGCCGAGCGCCGACGCATAGGAGCAAGCGACGAAAGCGGCGCGGCCGGCGAGGCCGAGCGCGGCGGCATTGTCGCGTGCGGTGCCGAGTGCCGTCAGGCTGACATCCGTGCCGACGCCGAACGCATCGGGAATTTCATGCAACAGCGCGAGCAGGATCGCGCCCGAGCCGGTGCCGATGTCAGCGATGCGGGGGCGAACGATCTTCTGCTCGCGAAAAAGCTCGAGCGCACGCTCGACCACCGTTTCGGTGTCGGGGCGCGGGACCAGGGTCGCCTCCGAAAGGCGAAACGGCAGGCCCCAGAATTCGCGCGTGCCGAGAATGCGCGCCACCGGCTCGCCCGCGATCCGGCGCTCTGCATATTGCGCGAGCTGCGACGCCTCGGCGTTCGTGAGGGGGCGGGCGGCCTGTGCAATGAGACCGGTGAGATCGAGGCCGAGCACGGCACTGATCAGGATGCGGGCGTCGAGCTCGGCTTCGTTGAGCTGCGCGGATCGCAGCTGCGCCGCCAGCGCGCGGCGTGCGGTCTCGATCGATTGTCCTGTGAAGGCATTGCCCACGCGGCGCGTCACGCCGCCCCGCCCTGTGCGGCGAGCTGTGCGGCCTGATGCTCGGTGGTCAGCGCGTCGATCAATTCGCCGAGCGCTTCGCCCGCGATCACCTGCGGCAGCTTGTAGAGCGTCAGGTTGATGCGGTGGTCGGTGACGCGCCCTTGGGGGAAGTTGTAGGTGCGGATGCGCTCGGAGCGGTCGCCGGAGCCGACCTTCTCCTTGCGCTCGGCCGAGCGCGCGGCATCGACGCGCTGCCGCTCGGCGTCGTAGATGCGCGAGCGCAGGATGTTCATGGCGGACGCGCGGTTCTTGTGCTGCGAGCGGCTGTCCTGCATCATCACCACGATGCCGGTCGGGATGTGGGTGATGCGGATCGCCGATTCGGTCTTGTTGACGTGCTGGCCGCCGGCGCCTTGCGCGCGCATGGTTTCGATGCGCAGATCCTCGTTCTTGATGTCGACGTCGACGTCCTCGACCTCCGGCAGTACGGCGACCGTCGCCGCCGAGGTGTGGATGCGCCCTTGCGTCTCGGTGTCGGGCACGCGCTGCACCCGGTGCACGCCGGATTCGAACTTCAGCTTGGAGAACGCGCCGCGGCCATGCACCTCCGCGATGATTTCCTTGTAGCCGCCGACTGTGCCTTCGCTCGCCGAGATCACCTCGACCTTCCAGCCCTGCAAGGCAGCGAAGCGCTCGTACATCCGGAACAGGTCTCCGGCGAACAGCGAGGCCTCGTCGCCGCCGGTGCCGGCGCGGATTTCCAGCACGACGTTGCGATCGTCCATGGCGTCCTTGGGCAGGAGTGCGACGCGGATCTTCTGGACCAGTTCCTCGATCTTCGGCGTCAGTTCGTCGCGCTCGGCCTCCGCCATGCCGCGCATGTCGGCATCGGTTGCGGGATCGGCGATCAGCGCCTCGGTGTCGGCAAGCTCCTTCACGGCAGAGCGATAAGCTTTCACCGCTTCGATCAGCGGCGTGATCTCGGCGAGCTCGCGTGTGATCTGGACATAGCGTTCGGAGGCGAGCTGCCCCAGCGATTCGGCCTCGAGAGAGGCATGATGTGCAAGGAGCACATCCAGTTTGGCTTCGGGGAGTGACGACATCGGTTCAGTCTCGGATGGGCGGATGACGGCGAGGGGGACAGGCAGGGGGCGCGAGGCCCGCTACAACGCCAGGCCTTCGGCCTCGGCAAATTCCGTCAGCTTCTGCCGGATCGAGACGCTGCCGGCGGGCGCGTCCAGCAGCGGATCGAGCATCGCCTCGGCCTTCTTGGCGTCGAGGTCGAGCACCATGGCCTTGACCGGGCCGAGGGCGGTCGCCGAAAGCGACAGCGAGCGGTAGCCCAGCGCAATCAGCGCCAGCGCACCGATCGGCTTGGATGCCATCTCGCCGCAGAGCGAGAGCGACTTCTTCGCCGCATGGCACTTGCGCGAGATCTCGCGCAGTGCACGCAGGATCGGCGCCGACATGGTGTCGAAGCGCTCGGAGACCTTGGCATTGCCGCGGTCGACCGCGAACAGGAACTGGAACAGGTCGTTGGAGCCGACCGAGATGAAGTCGACCTTCTTCAGGAGCTCGTCGAGCTGGTAGAGCAAAGCGGGCACCTCGACCATGGTGCCGATGTCGATTCGTTCAGGCAGCGTGTGGCCGTGCTGGCGCAAATAGGTGAGCTCGCGCTCGACCAGCGCCTTGGCGGCATCGAATTCGGCGACCTCGGAGATCATCGGGAACATGATGCGCAGCGCGCGGCCGCCGCCGGCGCGCAGCAGTGCGCGAATCTGGCCGCGCAACAGGCCGGGACGATCGAGCCCGAGCCGGATCGCGCGCCAGCCGAGCGCGGGATTTTCCTCGATTACCGCTTCCATGTAGGGCAGCGCCTTGTCGCCGCCGATGTCGAGGGTGCGGAAGGTGACGGGCTTGGCGCCGGCGGCATCCAGCACGGTGCGATAGAGCGCGAGCTGGTCGCTGGTGCGGGGCAGGCTCTGGCCCACCATGAATTGCAGCTCGGTGCGGAACAGGCCGATGCCGGCGCTGCCGGTGTCCTCGATGTGCGGCAGGTCGATGGCGAGGCCTGCGTTGATCATCAGCTCGACCTTCTGGCCGTCCTTGGTGACGCAGGGCCGGTCGCGCAGCGCCAGATATTGCGCCTGGCGGCGGGCGCGGAAGCGCACGCGTTCGGCGAAGGCGGCCTCGATCTCCTGCGAGGGCCGCACATAGATCGCGCCCGAGGTGCCGTCGACGATGATGGCGTCGCCCGGATCGGCGATGCCGGGCGCGTTCGGCACCTCGCCGACCGCGGGAATGCCGAGCGCGCGCGCCACGATCGAGACGTGGGAGTTGGCGGTGCCTTCTTCCAGCACGATGCCGCGCAGGCGCTTGCGGTCGTAGTCGAGCAGCGCCGCCGGGCCCATCGCGCGCGCGATGACGATCGCGTTGTCGGGCAATTGCTCGCGTGAGGGCGCGTGGTCCTGGCCGACCAGCTGCCGCATCAGGCGGTAGCCGAGGTCCTCGAGATCGTGCAGCCGGTCGCGCAAGTAAGGATCGGTCGAGCGCAGCATGCGCGCGCGGGTGTCGGACTGGACGCGCTCGACCGCGGCTTCCGCGGTGAGGCCGGTGGCGACCGCCTCGTGCAGCTTGTGCGACCAGCCCTGGTCGTTGGCGAACATGCGGTAGGCTTCCAGCACCTCGCGATGCTCGCCGCCTTCGGCGACGTCGCCGCGTTCCAGCATGCGGTCGAGATCGGCGCGCAGCTTGGCGAGCGCGGTGTCCAGCCGCTTGATTTCCTTCGGCAGGTCCTCGGCGATGTAGTCCTTGATGACGACGCGCGGCTCGTGCAGCACGACATGGCCGAGCGCGATGCCCTCCGACAGGATGGCGCCGACCTTCTGCGCGGAATGCCGCGCGGCCGGCTCCTGGCCCGGCTGCGCCAGTGCCGAGAGCTCGCCGGAGGCAATCAGCTCCGCCAGCACCATCGCGGTGGTCTGCAGCGCCTCGAGCTCCTCCTCGACATAGTTGCGCTTGGCGCGGTTCTGCACCACCAGCACGCCGAGCGTGTTGCCGGCCCGCAGGATCGGCACGCCGAGGAAGGAGTGGTAGATTTCTTCGCCGGTCTCGGGGCGGAACGAGAAGGCCGGGTGGCTCTGCGCATCGCTTAAGTTGAGCGGCGTCGCCTCGCTGGCGACGAGGCCGACCAGGCCCTCATGCGCGCTCAGGACGGTGTGGTGCACCGCCTCGCGATTGAGACCCTCGGTGGCGTAGAGCTCCAGCGTGTTGTCGATGCGCAGCACATAGACCGAGCACACCTCGGCCACCATGTTGGCGGCGATCAGCACCACGATCTTGCCCAGCCGCTCCTGGGCCGAGACCTGCTCCGCCATGGTTTCGCGGAGCCGTCTCAACAAGACGCGGGGACCTCCCGACGCGCTCCGCATGAACCGTCAATCTCCTCCGTCTGCCGGGCCCGGCGGTATCGGCCGGCGGCTGGCCTAAAATTCCAGAAAAACAACCAAATTGTTTGTCCGGCGCAGGCGCAAACCCAAATCTTCTTGAAATTTAGTGCTCGCACCGAATCAGCGGCCTGAACTGGGACACAGTCTGCGGCAGCCCACCCTGTTCGCCGTATAGCGAATTAGGGCTTGTTTTGCCAAGCAAAACGCCTGCCAAACGCGAATGTGTGGAGACCTCAGCGTTTGCTGCGGCCGCTAAGAGAAAATTAGTCTAGCCCTGATCGAGACCGTAGAGCGTGTGCAGGGTGCGCACCGCAAGCTCGGTATAGGCGGTGTCGATCAAAACCGAGAATTTGATCTCGGAGGTTGTAATGGCCCGGATGTTGATATTCCGTCCCGCGAGGGCCGAGAACGCCTGGGCGGCGACGCCGGCATGGCTGCGCATGCCGCTGCCGATCACCGAGATCTTGGCGACGTCGGTCGCGGTATCGAGCCGGGCATAGCCGATCTTGGCCTTGGCGGCGGTAATCGTATCCTTGGCGCGGGTGTAGTCGGCGGCCGGCACCGTGAAGGTGAGGTCGGTGGTCTTGCCGTCTTCAGAAACGTTCTGAACGATCATGTCGACGTTGATGTTGGCATCGGCCAGCGGGCCGAAGATCGACGCGGCAACGCCCGGCTTGTCCTCGATCTGGCGCACCGAGATCTGGGCCTCGTCCTTGGAGAAGGCGATACCGGTGACGACGTGGCTTTCCATGATCTCCTCCTCGCTGCAGATCAGCGTGCCGGGCGGCTGGTTGGCATGCGGGTCGATATCCTCGGGCTTGTCGAAGCTCGAGCGGACGAAGATCGGCATGTTGTGGACCATGCCGAGTTCCACCGAGCGGACCTGGAGCACCTTGGCGCCCTGGGAGGCCAGTTCCAGCATGTCCTCGAACGCGATCTTGTCGAGCCGCTTGGCCTTCGGCACGATTCGCGGGTCGGTGGTGTAGACGCCGTCGACGTCGGTGTAGATGTCGCAGCGGTCCGCCTTGACGGCTGCGGCAACCGCCACGGCCGAGGTGTCCGAGCCGCCGCGGCCAAGTGTGGTGATGCGATTGGTCTTGGGCTCGATGCCCTGGAAGCCGGCGATGACCGCGACCTCCTTGCGCTCCTTGAAGCGCTTGATGATCTCGCTGCCGTCGATGTCCTCGATCCGGGCCGAGGCATGAGCGTCGCTGGTCTTGATCGGGATCTGCCAGCCCTGCCAGGAGCGGGCCTGAATGCCCATGCCCTGAAGCACGATGGCAAGCAGGCCGGACGTCACCTGCTCGCCCGAGGCGACGACGGCGTCGTATTCGCGCGCGTCGTGCATCGGCGAGGCCTCGGTGCACCAGGCCACCAGCTCGTTGGTCTTGCCGGACATCGCCGAGACGACGACGGCCACTTCGTGGCCGGCGTCGACCTCACGCTTCACATGGCGTGCGACGTTGCGGATACGTTCGATGTTGGCGACGGATGTGCCGCCGAATTTCATCACGAGGCGGCTCATGACGACGCGTGCATTCCTTCATAAGGATCAGTATGGTGACCCGCGCGA
Organism: Bradyrhizobium guangxiense; assembly: GCF_004114915.1. NCBI lineage: Bacteria > Pseudomonadati > Pseudomonadota > Alphaproteobacteria > Hyphomicrobiales > Nitrobacteraceae > Bradyrhizobium > Bradyrhizobium guangxiense. The sequence continues at coordinate 51,278 of NZ_CP022219.1, forward strand.
GGCAATGCCGCCGGCACCCGACCGCGCGTATACAGAGGGGCGGGGCCGGGGGCAAGCGGGTTCCTGCTCCGGCCAATCCGGGCAATGGGTCGATCGAGGTTATGGCGCGCTATATCGACGAAATCCTGCAGCCGGGCGAGCGGGTGCTGTATTCGACCAATGCGCACTGGATCTTCTATTTTCCGGCGATTCTGGCCTGGATCGTGGCGCTGGCCCTGCTGATCCTGTCGCGGCAGGCGACCGTCGATTGGCTCGTTTTGCTGTGCCTGGGAGCGGCGGGCCTAGCGGCGCTGGCGGCCTTGTACTGGACCATCAAGGGCTGGTTCCATCGCTTCACCACCGAGACAGATGTCACCAACCTCCGGGTCGTGCACAAGACCGGGTTCATCAAGCGCCGCACTTTCGAGATGGCGCTGGACAAGGTCGAGAGTGTCGACGTCGACCAGACCATTCTTGGACGTATTCTCAACTACGGCGACGTAACGATTCGCGGCGTCGGCGAAGGGATCGAGACGATCAAGACGATCGCCTCGCCGCTCGCCTTCCGTAGTTCGATCACCACGCGGTAGGACCGCGCCTGACCATGAGCATGCAGCAAAATACTTCCCTCTCCGCGAACCCGCAGCAGGGTTCGACCGTCGATGCCGCCGAGATCGCCAAATTCTCAAAGCTCTCGGCAGAGTGGTGGGACCCCAACGGCAAGATGGCGCCGCTGCACCGGATCAATCCCCTGCGGCTCGGCTATATCCGTGACGCCGCCTGCCGCAAGTTCGAGCGCAATGTGCGCAGCCTCAACTGCCTTGGGTCCTTGCGCGTACTCGACATCGGCTGCGGTGCCGGCCTGTTGTGGGAGCCGCTGTCGCGCCTCGGCGCGCAGGTCATCGGCGTCGATCCCTCGCAGAGCAACATCGCCGCGGCGAAGCTGCATGCCGACAAGGGCCATCTTGCGATCGACTACCGCTGCACTACCGTCGAGGAGATCGACCCGCGCGAGCGCTTCGACATCGTGCTGGCGATGGAAGTGGTCGAGCATGTCGTCGACGTCGGCGTCTTCCTGAAGCGTTGCGCCGCGATGCTGAAGCCGAACGGCCTCATGGTGGTCTCGACGCTGAACCGTAACTGGAAGAGCTTCGCGCTCGCCATCGTCGGCGCTGAATACGTCCTGCGCTGGCTGCCGCGCGGCACGCACGAGTGGAACAAGTTCGTCACGCCCGACGAGCTGACGAAATATCTGCTCGACAACCGTCTCGTCATCACTGAGCAGACCGGCGTGGTTTACTCGCCCTTCGCCGACAAATGGAGCCTCTCGTCGGACATGGACGTGAACTACATGGTGGTGGCCGAAACGATGGTGTGAGGGCGGGCGTTGGAGGCAAGCTGTTTCGCAGGGACGACAGCTGCATTTGTTGCGAGAGCATCGCACCCATGACGCCCATGCGGTTGACCAGCCAGTCTGTTCCCGCCACGCTGATCGCCATTCCTCTCGTAGCTGCCCCCCCCCCCCCATGCTCACCGTCACCAGCCTCTGGATTCCCTTCACGATCATCGCTGCGCTCGGCCAGGTCGCGCGCAATGCGATGCAGCGGTCGTTGACGAAGCCGCTGGGGACCTGGGGCGCGACCAATATCCGCTTCCTGTTCGGCTTCCCGTTCTCGCTGCTGTTCCTCGGCCTGGTGCTGGTCGCGACCGGCGATCATATCGGCCTGCCGCCGGCCGCGTTCTGGCCGTGGCTGCTGCTCGGGGCACTCAGCCAGATCGTCGCGACCGGCCTGATGCTGCTCGCGATGAACGATCGCTCCTTCGTGGTGACGACGGCCTACCTCAAGACCGAGGCGATCCAGACCGCGATCTTCGGCTTCGTCTTCCTCGGCGATCACCTGACCTGGCTCAAGGTGCTGGCGATCGTGATCGCGACCGTCGGTGTCGTCATCACCGCGCTGCGGCCCGGCGGCGAGAAGAGCTTCGCCGAGCTGAAGCCGACCATCACCGGCCTCGTCGCCGCGGCGGCCTTCGCGCTCTCCGCGGTCGGTTTTCGCGGCGCGATCATCACGGTGCCGAACGTGTCGTTCGTGACGGCCTCGTCGTTCACGCTGGTGCTCGGCCTGTTCGTGCAGACGCTGGTGCTGACGATCTACCTGCTCTGGCGCGCGCCGGACGTGCTGCGCGGCATCCTCGGACTATGGCGGCCGTCGATGCTGGCGGGGTTCACCGGCGCGTTCGCCTCGCAGTTCTGGTTCCTGGCGTTCGCGCTGACGGCGGCGGCCAATGTCCGCACCCTCGCGTTGATCGAGGTGCTGTTCGCGCAAGGCGTCGCGTACTACTCGTTCAAGCAGCCGATTGCGCCGCGCGAGATTCTTGGCATCGCGCTGATCGTGATCGGCGTTGCGGTGCTGGTGGGAGTTTGATTCTTACAACCGCCGTCATGCGGGCTTGTCCCGGGCATCCACGTTCTTTGTGCCGTCGGAAAGGAGACGTGGATGGCCGGGTCAAGCCCGGCCGTGACGAAGAGGAGAGCGCCTCAGTTCCGGTCTTCCGGCAGCGTCGGCAGCGGCGACACCTCGATGCCTTCGTCGATCAGCGACTTGGCCTCTTCCGGCGAGGCCTCGCCGTAGATCGGGCGATGCTCCTTGTCGCCGTAATGCATGGCGCGGGCTTCGTTGGCGAAGCGCTCGCCGACATTGTCGGCGTTCTTGACGATGTGATCGCGCAGCTCTTTCAGCTTGGCGCGCAGCTCGCGCTCCTGCGCCATCAGCAGCGAAGTCGGTCCTGATGGTGCAGCCTCGGGCGTGGTCGCTGCAGTGGGCTCGGGCGGCGGCGCCGCGGGCCCGCGGCCCTTCTTGCCGACGATGCGCGGGGCCATGATCGCCTTCTCGACCTTGGCCGAGCCGCAGATCGGGCAGGTCACGAGCTTGCGCTTGACCTGCGACTCATAGGCCGACGAGCTCTGGAACCAGCTTTCGAAATCGTGGTCCCGGTCGCAGTGAAGCGCGTAGCGGATCATGCCGATCCCCGCACGAGGTGCAGATGGTCCGGTCCCGCCTTGGGATCGGAGACGCCGAAGCGGCGGCCGTGCTGGAGCGAGGGGATGGCGCGGCGCGCGGTCTCGACCTTGGCCGGATCGATCTTGGCCATGACGATGCCGGGCTCGACGTCGCCCTCGGCCAGGATCTCGCCCCAGGGGTCGATGATCAGCGAGTGACCATAGGTCTCGCGCTTGTTCTCGTGCAGGCCCGCCTGCGCCGCGGCAAAAATGAAGCAGCCGGTCTCGATCGCGCGGGCGCGCAGCAGCACGTGCCAATGCGCTTCACCAGTCTTGCGGGTGAAGGCCGAGGGCACGGTGATGAAATAGGCGCCGCTTTCGGCCAGCGCGCGGTAAAGCGCGGGAAAGCGCACGTCGTAGCAGATCGTCAAGCCCACACGGCCCCAGGGCAGATCGGAGATCACCGCGGTCTCGCCCGGCTGGTAATTGGCGGATTCGCGATAGCTCTCGCCGTCCGGCAGCTCGATGTCGAACATGTGGATCTTATCGTAGCTCGCGAGCACGTTGCCCTCGGGCCCGATCAGGAAGGAGCGGTTGACCGCCTTCTCCGGCGAGAAGCGCAGCGCCAGCGAGCCGACATGGAGATGGATCTTCAGCTCCGCCGCCAGCGCGCGGTAGGCCTTCAGCGAGGCGTCGTCCTCCTCCCTCTGCAGATGCTCGAACAGCGCCTTGCGGTTCAGCTGCATCATGTTGCTGACTTCGGGCGTCTGCACGTAATCGGCGCCATTGGCCGCAGCCTGCCGGATCAGCGTCGTGGCCTGTTCGAGGCTTGGCTCCGGCATCAGGCCGGTGCGCATCTGCACCATGGCGGCCGTGAACGTGCGGTTCTCGCTCATGACACCGCCTTCACACTTTCGAGCATGCCGTCGAGCTTGCCCTCGCGGTCGAGCGCGTAGAGGTCGTCGCAGCCACCGACATGGGTTCCGCCGATCCAGATCTGCGGGAAGGTCGAGCCCTCGCCGGCGCGGTCGTACATCTCGGCCCGCCAGGACGAATTCTTGGCGACATCGAATTCCGTGAAGGCAGCCTTCTTGCGGCTCAGCAGCGACTTGGCGGCGGAACAATAGCCGCAGCCCGGCCTGGTGTAGATCTCGACAGCAGCAGTCATCTTGTCTGGCGCTCTCATGTCATGAATTCGTTGAATTATATGGGACTTTACCTGACCTCCACAACCCGGGCGAACACCAGCACGTCGACCTGGGCTGCCTTGGCGCGAAGCAGGGCACGCGCGCAGGCATCCAATGTGGCACCTGAGGTCAGGACGTCGTCGATCAGGACAATGCGGCGCCCCTGGACGTCAGCCTGGCGGTCGGGAGATACCTGGAACGCGCCCTGCACATTGCTCGCGCGCTGGGCCCGCGACAGGCCGATCTGCTGCTCGGTCGCGCGCACCCGCCGCAGAACGTCGCCCCGGACCCCGACGCCGTTCTGCCGCTCGATCACGCGCGCCAGCGCCCCGGACTGGTTGTAGCGGCGGCGCCAGGCCCGCCGCCAGTGCAGGGGAACGGGCACCAGCATGTCGGCGCCGGCCAGCAATTCGCCGCCCGCCCGTGCCATCCAGCGCCCCATGGCGGGCGCCAGATCGGTGCGGTCCTGGTATTTCAGTGCATGCACCAGCGTGCGCGCGACGTCGTCATAGCGCACCGCCGCGCGGGCCCGCATGTAAGCCGGCGGGCTCGCGATCGCCTCCATCGACAGCATGTCGGGGCCGGGGTCGTAGACAAAGGGAATGCCGAGCCGCGGGCAGTAGGGTCGCTCGATGAACGACAGCCGCGCCCAGCACGAAGCGCAAACGCCCTCGCCGTCGACCGGCTCGCGGCAGGACACGCACAGTGTCGGCAGCGCGATGTCGAGCGCGAGCCGCGCCGCGCGCGACAGCACGTGGCGGCCGGCCGCCCACGCAGCACGCAGTGGTGCGGCGATGGAACGGGGTGGGGTGGCGTCGGCGTCCATGCGGAGAGGCTAGCGTTCCGCTTCTGTTGGCTCAAGCCACGCTCGCGTGCCCCGGACACGAGAGCGTTGCCAGAACGGTGGCGATCGGCGTAACCAGCGGCATGGCTCAGCCCCCGCAGATCCCTCCGGCCCTGTTCGATCGTGCCTTGCTGCACGCGCGGCAGCGTCGCGCGCAGGCGCAAGGTGCCGCGAGTTTCCTGCTTGACCGGGTCGCCGAGGACATGTCCGACCGGTTGGCGGCGGTGATGCGGGAGTTTCATGCGCCAGTCGATCTTTGGACGCCCGGTGAGGGGCTGGCGGGGCTGCGCGCCCGGCTGTCTTCCATCGAGCACATTGCGCTCGACGCGGCTGGCGTGGAGAAGCTGCCTGTTTCTCCGGAAAGTCTCGATCTCGTCGTCTCGGCGCTGGCGCTGCAATTCGTCAACGACTTGCCGGGCGTGCTCGCGCAGGTTCGGCGCGCGCTGAAGCCGGATGGGCTGCTGCTGGCCGCGATGATCGGCGGCGACAGCCTGACCGAGCTGAGGCAGGCCTTTGCCGCGGCGGAGGCCGAATGCGAGGGCGGCGTGTCGCCGCGCGTGGCGCCGTTCGCGGACCTGCGCGACATCGGCGCGCTGTTGCAGCGGGCGGGCTTTGCGCTACCGGTGACCGATGTCGACCGCGTCGTGGTGCGCTATGGCAATGCGTTCGCCTTGATGCAGGATCTCCGCCGCATGGGTGCGGCCAACGTGCTGATCGAGCGGCGGCGTACGCCGTCGCGCCGCGCGACGCTGCTGCGCATGGCCGAGATCTATGCCGACCGCTTCGCCGATGCCGACGGCCGCATCCGTGCGACGTTCGACATCATCTGGCTCTCCGGCTGGGCCCCGCATGCGAGCCAGCAGCAGCCGCTCAAGCCGGGATCGGCCAAGGCGAGCCTGGCAGAGGCAGTGAAGAAGGCGGGGAAGAGTTAGTTGGTCATTCCGGGGCGATGCGTAGCATCGAACCCGGAATCTCGAGATTCTCAGGAGCGCAATTGCGCTTCATAGTTCGCGCTCTCGCGCGCCCCGGAATGACGATGCAAGGGCATCGTCACATCAGCAGATCAATCAAATGCGGGATCAGCGGAATATCCGCCGGCGGCATCGGATAGTCGCGCAGCTTGTTGGCGCGGACCCAGGCCAGGGCCTGGCCTTCACGTGACGTCACCTGTCCTTCCCAGCGCCGGCAGATGTAGAGCGGCATCAGCAGGTGGAAGCTCTCATAGCCGTAGCTTGCGAAGGTCAGCGGGGCGAGACACGGCTCGGCAACGGGGATGCCGAGCTCCTCATGAAGCTCGCGGATCAGGCTCTGCTCCGGCCGCTCGCCCGGTTCCAGCTTGCCGCCGGGAAATTCCCAGAGACCGGCCAGCGCCTTGCCCTCGGGGCGCTGCGCGATCAGGACGCGCTTGTCGGCGTCCACAAGCGCGCAGGCTACCACCAATGTCAGCTTGAGATCGGCCATTCAGCTACGACCTGTAGTCCCCGTTGATCGCTACATATTCCTTGGTGAGGTCGCAGGTCATGACGCGGTCGCGGCCCTTGCCGAGGCCGAGCGAGACCAGAATCGCGATCTCCGGCGCCTTCATCGCCTCCGACACCTGGGCCTCGTCATAGGATGGATCGCGTGCGCCGTTCCTGGCGACGCGGATGCCGTTGAAGGAGATCGAGAGCTTGTCGCGATCCGCCGGCTCGCCGGCCTTGCCGACAGCCATCACCACGCGGCCCCAATTGGCGTCCTCGCCGGCGATCGCGGTCTTCACCAGCGGCGAGTTGGCGATCGACATTGCGATCTTGCGCGCCGAGGCCTTGGTCTTGGCGCCCTCGACCGTGATCTCGACCAGCTTGCGCGCGCCTTCGCCGTCGCGGGCAACCTGCTCGGAAAGATTGGCGAGCACTTGGTTGAAGGCTTTCACGAACGCCTTCAGGCGCGGATCGCTGGCGCGGCTGATTTTCGGCGCGCCGTGCTCGGCGGCGGCGCCGGTGGCGAAGGCCAGCAGCGTGTCCGAGGTCGAGGTGTCGCCGTCGATCGTGACCGCGTTGAAGGTGTCCTCGACCCCGCTCTTGAGCAGCGCCTGCAGCGCGGCGGGCGCGATCGGCGCGTCGGTGAAGATGAAGGACAGCATGGTCGCCATGTCGGGGGCGATCATGCCGGCGCCCTTGGCCATGCCGTTGATAGTGACCTTGGCCTTGCCGAGCTTGACGGTCGCGGTCGCGACCTTCGGGAAGGTGTCGGTGGTCATGATCGCTTTGGCCGCGGCGAGGTAGTCGCCGGGTACGGCGGCTTCAGCCAGGCGGCCCAGCACGCCGTCGAACTTGGTCGCATCCAGCGGCTCGCCGATCACGCCGGTCGACGCCAGGAAGATCTCGCTTTCGCTGCATCCGACTGCCTTGGCCGCGATCTTGGCGGTCAGCGCGGTGGAGGCGCGGCCGGTCTTGCCGGTGAACGCATTGGCGTTGCCGGAATTGACCACCAGTGCGCGCGCCTTGCCGCCCTTCAGCTTGGCCCGGCACCATTCCACCGGTGCGGAGGGGCATTTCGACTTGGTGAAGACGCCGGCGACCGCAGTGCCCTTGTTCATCACCGCCAGCAGCACGTCGGTGCGGTTCTTGTAGCGGATGCCAGCTTCGGCCGTCGCGAGGCGGATGCCCGCGATCACAGGCATGTCGGGGACGGTTTTGGGGGCGAGGGGAGAGACGGAGGAGGACATCGCGAGGCGCCTTGATAGGGTCTGGACATGCAGATGGCCGGGGGAGCCCCGGCCATCGCGACGTTAGATACTCTTGGCGTCCGCGAAGTGACAGCGAATTCTTACTTCTTCGCCGGCGGCGCCATCTTGCTGTCGGACGGCTTGGCGTCCTTCGACGCATCCGCCGCCGGCTGGTCCAGCCGCTCGACCTTGGCTTCGGTGCGCAGCTTGGCGACATAGTCGGCCTGGGCCTTGCGGGTCACGTACTGCTCGATCTGGGCCTTGACCTGCTCGAAGTCCGGCGCCTTGCGGCTGCGCTTTTCCTCGACCTTGATGATGTGCCAGCCGAACTGTGACTTCACGGGGTCGGAGATCTTGCCGGGCTCCAGCGAGAAGGCCACGGCCGAGAATTCCGGCACCATCTGCTCCTTGGTGAAGAAGCCGAGGTCGCCGCCGTCGGCCGAGCCGGGATCCTTGGACTTCTTCTTGGCCAGCTCGCCGAAATCAGCGCCCTTGTCGAGCTCGGCCTTCACCGCCTTGGCCTCGTCCTCGGTCTCGACCAGGATGTGGCGGGCGCGCACCTCCTGCTCGCCGGTGATCTGCTTGGAGGCCTCCTCATAGACCTTCTTCATGGCGTCCGGGGTGGTGGCGGCCTTGCCCTCGCCCGCCAGCAGGCTGTCCATCAGCAGGCGGTTGCGGGCGAACGCCAGACGCTTCTTGAACTCCTCGCTATCGGCGACCTTCTTGTCCTCGGCAGCCTTGCTGACGATTTTCATATCGATCAGGAACGACAGGACGTTCTCGTCCTTGGTTGCCGGGTCCATCTGGGCGAGGCTCGGCCCGAGCTCCTCCTCGGCCATGGCGACGTCGCTCTTCTTGATTTCCGCGCCATTGACCTTCGCCAGCACCGGATCGTCGGCAGCCCGGAGCGGGCCCGCGAACGCCAGGGACAGCGCCAGCGCGAGGCTGCCAGCCAAGGCGGAGGCATGGCGGAAGCGCTGGCCGGTGGTTACCGGGAACGAGGTGGTCATGGAAAATCCTTATGTTGAAGCAGGGGGCTGCTCGAAGCGGGGCGGACACTCGCCCAATCAGGGGGGCTTGGCAACGCGAAAAGTCTGTCAAAATGATGAATTAGCCGCAATGCACCCGCCGTTGACAAGGCCCTGACCGGGCCATATCTCTGCCCGGTCGCGACCATGGCGATGGCGTTTATTTTGCTGCGTTTTTGGCCGTTGAACCCAGACTTGCCCAATTCCCACCCATATGGCGGATGACCCCCCGCAGTCCGGGCTCTGACGCCGCGAGGCGTCACGGTGAGTTGATAGGCAGGCGGGTGACAACTTCTTAGGCCAACGCGGTTGAATCGCGAACACAGGAACCAGGCATGATCGGCGCGCTCGCCCGCAAGTTTTTCGGCTCCGCCAACGACCGGCGGGGGAAGGGATATCAGTCCCGCGTCAACGCGATCAACGCGCTTGAGCCCGAGGTTTCGAAGCTCTCCGACGAGGCGCTCAAGGCCCGCACCGCGGAATTCAAGAAGCAACTCGCCGAGGGCAAGACCCTCGACGATCTCCTGGTGCCCGCCTTCGCCACCGTACGCGAGGCCGCCAAGCGTACGCTCGGCCAGCGCCATTTCGACGTCCAGCTGATCGGCGGCATGGTGCTGCACGAGGGCGACATCGCCGAGATGAAGACCGGCGAAGGCAAGACGCTGGTCGCCACCCTCGCGGTCTACCTCAACGCGCTCGCCGGCAAGGGCGTCCACGTCGTCACCGTCAACGACTATCTCGCCCGCCGCGACTCCGGCTGGATGGGCCAGATCTACGGCTTCCTCGGCATGACCACCGGCGTGATCGTGCACGGTCTCGACGATGCCGAGCGCAAGGCGGCCTATGCCTGCGACATCACCTACGGCACCAACAACGAATACGGCTTCGACTACCTGCGCGACAACATGAAGTACCGGCTCCAGGACATGGTCCAGCGGCCGCACTTCTTCGCCATCGTCGACGAGGTCGACTCGATCCTGATCGACGAGGCGCGCACGCCGCTGATCATCTCGGGTCCGCTCGACGACCGCTCCGACTTCTACAACACCATCGACGGCTTCCTGCCCAAGCTCGACAAGTCCGACTACGAGGTCGACGAGAAGCAGCGCACGGTGACGCTCACCGAAGGCGGCATGGAGAAGATCGAGACGCTGCTGCGCGATGCAGGCCAGCTCAAGGGCGAGTCGCTCTACGACGTCGAGAACGTCTCCGTCGTGCACCACATCAACCAGGCGCTGCGCGCCCACACGCTGTTCACCCGCGACAAGGACTACATCGTCCGCGACAACGAAGTCGTCATCATCGACGAGTTCACCGGGCGCATGATGCCGGGCCGCCGGTATTCGGAAGGCCTGCACCAAGCGCTGGAGGCCAAGGAGCACGTCCAGGTCCAGCCCGAGAACCAGACGCTGGCCTCGATCACCTTCCAGAACTACTTCCGCATGTACGAGAAGCTCGCGGGCATGACCGGCACCGCCGCGACCGAAGCGGACGAATTGTTCGACATCTACAAGCTCGAGGTCGTCGAGATCCCGACCAATCTGTCGATCGCGCGCCTCGACGAGGACGACGAGGTCTATCGCACCCAGAAGGAAAAATATCAGGCCATCCTCGCCGAGATCGAGCGCGCCAATGCGCGGCTGCAGCCGGTGCTGGTCGGTACCGCCTCGATCGAGAAGTCGGAAGTGCTCGCCGAATTCCTCAAGACGAACGGCTACAAGCAGATCGACTTCGGCAAGGAGGGTGCGCTCGACAAGCTCTATGCCGCGGCCCGCGCCGGCAAGCCGGCAAAGCTGTTCGCGGTGCTGAACGCGCGCTTCCACGAGCAGGAAGCCTATATCGTCGCGGAGGCGGGCGTGCCCGGCGCGATCACGATCGCGACCAACATGGCCGGCCGTGGCACCGACATCAAGCTCGGCGGCTCGCTGGAGATGCGCATCCAGCAGGAAACGGTCGGGATCACCGACGAAGCCGAGAAGGCCAGGAAGATCGAGCAGATCAAGGCCGATATCGAGCGCTTCCGCGACATCGTGCTGAAGGCCGAGGAGACCGTCGAGGTCGAGCCGGCGAAGGGCAGTAAGCCCGCCAAGACCGTGAAGAAGCCCGGCGGCCTCTACATCATCGGCTCCGAGCGCCACGAATCCCGCCGCATCGACAACCAGCTGCGCGGCCGTTCCGGCCGTCAGGGCGACCCCGGCCGCTCGAAATTCTTCCTATCGCTGGAAGACGATCTGATGCGCATCTTCGGCTCGGACCGCCTCGACAGCATGCTGCAGCGTCTCGGCCTGCAAGAGGGCGAGGCCATCATCCATCCCTGGATCAACAAGGCGCTCGAGAAGGCGCAGCAGAAGGTCGAGGCGCGCAACTTCGACATCCGCAAGAACCTGCTCAAGTTCGACAACGTCCAGAACGACCAGCGCAAGGTGATCTTCGACCAGCGTGTCGACCTGATGAAGGACGAAAGCGTCGCCGAGACCGTCACCGACATGCGCCACGCCTTCATCGACGACCTCGTCGCCAAGCACGTGCCCGAGCATGCCTATGCCGAGCAGTGGGACGTCGCCGGCCTGAAGGACGAACTGAAGCGCGTGCTCGACCTCGACCTGCCGGTCGACGACTGGGCCAAGGAAGAGGGCATCGCTGACGAGGAACTGCTCACGCGCATCGAGACCAAGGCCGACGAGCACATGGCGGCCAAGGTCGCGCAATGGGGTCCCGACGTGATGCGCTACGTCGAGAAGACCATCCTGCTGCAGACGCTCGACCATCTCTGGCGCGAGCATCTGATCATGCTGGACCATCTGCGTCAGGTCATCGGCCTGCGCGGCTACGGCCAGCGCGATCCGTTGCAGGAGTACAAGACCGAGGCCTTCAATCTCTTCCAGGAGATGAGCGCCCATCTGCGCGAGGCCGTCACGGCGCAGCTGATGCGTGTCGAGATCGTCCCGCCGGAGCAGGAAGCCCCGGTGCTGCCGGCGATGGAAGCGCACAAGTTCGATCCTAACACCGGCGAGGACGAGATGGCGCTTGCGAGCGTCACCCTCGGCGCGCAGGCCACCGACGCAGCTCTGCGCGATCCCAAGAACCCGGCGAGCTGGGGCAAGGTCGGCCGCAACGAGGACTGCCCCTGCGGCTCGGGCAAGAAGTACAAGCACTGCCACGGGCGGTATGCTTAGTCCGTGATTTCAATTGGTTAGATAATATGACTGTTCAAAACTCGGTCGTTTTTGTCTAACCGTTGAAAGCATTATGATCCTGGTGGTGCTTGCCGAATTTCAGCGGCACCACGAATGGACTGCGCTCGCTATCTTGAGGACGGCGGCTCACGATTTTTCGGCGCAACGGCACCTGCTACGCCCGCCTTCAACTTTCACGCCGATGAATAAGCCGGGTAACTACTCTCTCCCTTCTAACTGCAGAAGTGTCGTGCTCCATCCGATCCGTTGGCGAGCTGCCAGGCGCTCGCTGCGTAGCTGGACGGATTGTGGATCGCCTTCTCCAAAGGCAGGACATTCGGATCGTCGTATCTGGGATCACCTTCTCCAATATCGACGATGTTCGGACCAAGCGGTTTGGGATCCACGAAGTGTAGTCCTTCATGGATCAGTATGAGCTTTTTACAATTATCCGATTTGCCCAAATAGGATTGGGTAAATGTTATGCCTCCTTTCCCAAGAAATCGGTTGTCGGTGAACGCCATAGGTAGGCCTCCCTTGAATTGCCGTTTGAGGGTGGCCTCCTGCTCGGGCGTGGCTGTATGAAATTGGGCTTCAGCCTCGGAGTTGAGAAGTATCCGAATATCCTTGAAGCGACCCAAGATGAAATTGAGTTCGACCGGATTATCGTCCGCTTTGTTCATGTGGAAATGGACTCTAAGCGCCTCTCGTGTTGGTGCGTGCACATTGAGAGCATCTGGAACACCAAGAGGAATGAACATCTTCAATGCCTCGAGCGAGAAAATCGCTCGATCTACCCAGAATATAGCAAGAGGCCTCTGATCGAGCGCCTCCTCCCTGGGATTCTTTGCGGCCGGCGGCGTCGGCGGCGTCGGCGGTGTGGGGGGGACGGGTGAGGGAGGGGGTAACGGTCCGGGCCCACCCCGGTCAGGTATGACAATGACGTCGCCAGCAAAGATAAGGTTTGGATTCGGTCTTTTCGCCTTGAAAGCAGCGTTCAGCGGATGGTCGTAGATGTCCCGGTAGCTCTTGAATCCATGGCTCAAAGCAATCTTTGTCAAATTGTCACCAGGCTTCACCGTGTAATTTGCTGACATCTGCATTCCCTCGAAGAAGGAGATGGCATCGGAAAACGCTGTCAAGACCTGCCAGTTGATACGTCGCCAATTCACGCGAAACGTTCAATTTGATGAGGTTCTCCGATCTTCCGCAATGGCTTGCGGTACTGCACGCACGCACATTTCTTCGACCAGGCGGAGCGGCCGGGAACGAGGCGCCGGTAGTGCGCTATTTTGGAATTTCCTTTATTGACCGAGAAAGGGTCTTGAGCCCGTGCCGGCCGCCCCGTCACATACACCAATTTGAATCACCATTGCTGGTAGGAGCGGTTGAGCGATCTCCCGTTGACGTTCAGTTCTTCAACGCTTGGTCTGTAGAGCTAATTGGTCGACCTCTGCATTCTCCGAGGGTCGCAGTGTAGCGTTGCCCTCATCGTGCTTGGGCCAAGGGCCTTCGCTTTGAGCTTGTTGCTTAGGTTTCTGTTCTCGCCGAACATTCTGTATTCCGTCTCACGCCAGACGTAACAGGGCGTCGAATTATCAGGCCGAGCCAAGTCATAAATGCGAGTGAAGGCATCAAGAGAACCCCCGATGTCCTGGTTTGAGGTCACATCGAATGTGATCACGATGCGAGCAGACGTTCCCGGTGTAGGAACAGTCGGGGGAATTTAACAAAGTTCCGGTGCGCACTTGCGCACGAGATCGACACCTTGACACGCAAGACGGTAGATCGGCGCTTCGCTTGTCCGGGACGACGGGTTGAGAGAGTGCGTCCCTCTCAATTCGAGCTGTCGATCAAGCTCTCCAGCAGCCGCTTGAGCTCGCTCGTCGACTTGTCGCCGTAGCTCTCCAGGATGTGCTCCTCCTGGTCGACCGCGAGCGAGTTGAGCTTCTTGCTCAGCACCTTGCCGCGCTCGGAGATGAACATCAGCACCTTGCGGCGGTCGTTCGGATCCTGCACGCGATAGACCAGTGTGTCGGAGACCATCCGGTCGATCATCTTGGTCAGCGTCGGATGGTTGAGCAGCACGGCGTCGGCGAGCTCGCCCATCGAATGGCCGTCGCCGTCCGACAGCACCTTCAAGATGCGCCACTGCTCGACGGGAACACCTTCCTTGCTCAACCGCAGTTCGAGCTGCCGGTTGATCTCCCGGTTGGCTTGCGCGAGCAGATAAGCGAGGTGTTCGGTGATGGGAGCGTTCGATTTTGCCACGGCTAAGACTTCGTCTTGACCCAAATGAGTGAATGTCTTGCAATCAATGCTGCATCTATATGCACTTCAATTGTTGAATATTCAATATTTTCAAAATAGGATCATTGCCCAACAAAAGGGCGAAAGCCGCGGCCGCCCGAAGAATGTGCTTTCAGGTCTGGTCCCAGACAGGAGTTGGCGTGCGCGCGACGGTAAACTTCCCGGCTCACGGCGGTCCGGCGTTGCCGCCGTCCTTGCTGTTCAGGAATCTGTCGTCACCGGCAGCTGACGGCGCGTTGTCGCCGTACGATCATGCCTTGTTCAAGCGGCGCGGCACCAATAAGCTCCGCGTCGGCGGCTTCATCTGCTGCACCGGCTCGCCCGGCGTCTGGGGCCCCTGCGCCACCAACAGCGCAAGGCTCGCCGTCGCCGAGATCAACAAGCGCGGCGGCATCCTCGGCCGCGAGATCGAGCTTTCGATCTACGATGCCGGCGGGCCGCTCGATGAGGTCCTGAGCCGCGCCCAGCAGGCAATCGCGTTCGACGAGGTCGATCTGATCGTGGGCCTGCACACCAGCGCGGTCCGCGTGGCCTTGCGCGACGTCACCACGCGTCATCGAGTCCCCTATATTTACACGCCGGTCTACGAGGGCGGCGAGCGCACGCCCGGCGTGATGGCGATCGGCGAGACGCCGCGCTGGCAGAGCCGGCCCTCGATCCACTGGCTCCCCGACGTCAAGAAGGCGACGCGCTGGTACTTGATCGGCAGCGACTATGTCTGGCCCTGGCAATCGCACCGGGCGGTGAAGAATTACATCAGGGAAACCGGAGGCCACGTCGTCGGCGAAGAGTTCGTTCCGCTCGGCGAGGACGATCACGAGCCGCATCTGGCGCGCATCCGCGCCGCCAAGCCCGACGTCGTGCTGATCTCGCTGATCGGAACCGACAGCATTACCTTCAATCGTGCCTTCGGCGAATGCGGTCTCGGCGCCACGACGCTGCGCCTGGCGGGGGCGATGGACGAGACCGTGCTGCTCGGCATCGGCGCCGACAACAGCGAGAACATGTTCTGCGCCTCGGGCTATTTCACCGGCACCGGCGCGCGCGCCAATGACGACTTCCAGAGCCGCTATCACGCGATGTTCGGACCGAATGCACCGCCGATCGGCTCGGTCGGACAGTCCAGCTACGAAGGGCTGCGTTTTCTCGAAGCGGTCGCGAACAAGGCCGGCTCGTTGGCGAGGGTGCCGATGCTCGCGGCCGGCCGCAACATCGTCTACAGCGGCGCGCGCGGTCCGGTCGCCGTTCGCAACGGACACGCGCGAATGCCGATGCATCTTGCCGAGGCCGACGGTCTCGACTTCAAGCTGATCAAGCCGATCTGACACGACGCGGCGATCAGCGCTGGCGCCATTCCAAAATAATACTTGAAAAGGAAAATATTTCCGTTTTGAATGTTTTGGCGAGGCCGGTGGTACGTGCGTCGCACCTGGGCGGCCACGCCCAAGGTTCGTTCCAAGGACCGTTCCAAGGATCGTTCAAGGGATCGTTTCAAGAAACTTCAGGAGAGCGCCGTGACAGTTGTCCTTCCCACGCCAGCCCAGCTTCGCAGTGTTGCCGAGCAATGCGGCCTTTCGCTCACCGACGAGGACGTCGCCTCGTTCCGCGGCCTGATGCAGGGCTCGATCGAGGCCTACAATCTCGTCGCCGCGATGCCGGACGAGCTGCCCGAGGTGAAATACCCGCGCACGCCTGGCCACCGGCCCTCGGCCGAAGAGAACCCGCGCAATGCCTGGTATCGCAAATCGACCGTGAAAGGCGCTGCCAGCGGCAAGCTCAAGGGCAAGACCGTCGCGCTGAAGGACAACATCATGCTGGCCGGCGTGCCCATGACCAACGGCTCGTCGACGCTGGAAGGCTATGTGCCCGATTTCGATGCCACCATCGTCACGCGCATGCTGGATGCCGGCGCCGAGATCGCCGGCAAGACCCATTGCGAGCACTTCTGCCTGTCCGGCGGCAGCCACACCGGCTCCTACGGGCCGGTGCACAATCCGCACAAGATGGGTTACTCGGCCGGCGGGTCGTCGTCGGGCTCGGGCGTGGTGGTTGCGCTCGGTGAGGTCGACATGGCGATCGGCGGCGACCAGGGCGGCTCGATCCGCATGCCGTCCTCGTTCTGCGGCATCTACGGCATGAAACCGACCTGGGGCCTCGTGCCCTACACCGGAATCATGCCGATCGAGATCTATGTCGACCATACCGGTCCGATGACGGCGACGGTCGCCGACAACGCGCTGCTGCTCGAAGTGCTCGCCGGCGACGACGGCTACGATTCGCGCATCAAGGCGCCGAAGGTCGAGGAATACACCAAGGCCCTCGGCCAGGGCGTCAAGGGCATGAAGATCGGCATCCTCAAGGAAGGCTTCGAGCAGCCGGTCGCCGAGGCCGCGGTGAATGAAAGCGTGCGCGAGGCCGCAAAGCGCTTCAAAGATCTCGGCGCTACTGTGGAGACCGTCTCGATCCCGATGCATCTGCTCGGCGGCGCGATCTGGACCCCGATCGGCACTGAAGGCCTGACCCAGACCATGATGTTCGGCGACGGCTACGGCCTCAGCCGCGGCGATCTTTATTCGACCTCGCTGATGGATTTCCATCGCGGCTGGCGCCGGCAGGCGGACTCGCTGTCCGAGACGACGAAGCTGTTCATGATGCTCGGCACCTACATCAACAACAATTTCGGCCCACGCTTCTACGGCAAGGCGCTCAACATCTCCCGCCGGCTGACCGCGGCCTACGACAAGGCGTTCGCCGACTATGATCTGCTGCTGATGCCGACCACGCCGATGAAGGCGACCAAGCTGCCGGAGCCCAACGCCAGCCGCGAGGACTATGTCGCCCGCGCGCTCGAGATGATCTCCAACACCGCGCCGTTCGACATCACCCATCATCCCGCGATGTCGTTGCCTTGTGGCATGGTCGACGGCTTGCCGGTCGGCCTGATGCTGGTCGGTCGCATGTTCGAGGAATCCACCATCTACCGTGCCGCCCATGCCTTCGAGCAGATCGGCGACTGGAAGAAGATGTGAGAGAGAAGTTGATGCAGACGGACGGAAAACCAACCTATGGCTAACGCGTTCGTCGCGGCGTTCGAGATCCTGAGCTTTGGCGCGATCATCGTCCTGATCGTGCTGGGACTCGGGATCATCGCCAGCATGATGGGCATCTTCAACTTCGCGCAGGGCGAGTTCGTCCTGCTCGGGGCCTACATCACCTATCTCGCTTACGCCAAGGGCCTGCCGATCTGGGCCGGCATGGTCGCGGCGCCCTTCGTGGTCGGCGGGCTCGGCTTCGTGCTGGAGGCGCTGATCATCCGCCGCTTCTACGCGGCGCCGATCGTGGCGATGCTCGGCACCTATGCGCTCGGTCTGATCATCCGCGAATCCGTGCGCGGCCTGATCGGCGGCTTCTACCTCCCCGTGCCCGAGCCGATCGGCGGCTCGATCGACATCGGCGCCATGCACATCTCGGCCTGGCGCTTCACCATCATCGTGATCACGCTGCTGGTGATGGGCCTCTGCTATCTGCTGCTGTCGCGCACCAGCTTCGGGCTGCGCGTGCGCGCCACGCTGGAGAACCCGTCGCTGGCACGTGCCTCCGGCATTTCGACGCCGCTGATCTACGGCGCGACCTTCGCCTTCGGTGCGGCGCTGGCCGGCCTTGCCGGCGCGCTGATCGTGCCGGTGTTCAGCCTGTTCGCCGATCTCGGCCTGCGTTTCCTGATCCAAGGCTTCGTCGCGGTGATGGTCGGCGGTGTCGGCTCCTTCATCGGGCCGGTCGCGGGCGCCGGGGTCATCGGCACGCTCAGCGCGGCGCTGCCCTGGGTGATGGCGCCCGTCGTCGCCGACGTGCTCGTCTTCGTGCTCGCCATTGTCTTCATCAAATTCCGCCCGCAGGGCCTCATCGCTGGAAAAGGGGTTTAGTCATGTTCGATCGCACGCAGCTTTCACGCCGCCGCTTTCTCTCCAATTTCGCCTTTGCCTCCGGCGCGGTCGCGACCGGGGTCGGCAGCTGGGTGATCCCGGCACCCTGGGCCAATGCGGCCGAAGCCCCGATCAAGGTCGGCATCGCCACCGACCTCACCGGCCCGATCGCCTATGCCGGCAATGCCGACGCCAATGTCGCGAAGATGGTGATCAAGGAGATCAACGCGGCCGGCGGCCTGCTCGGCCGTCCGCTCGAGCTCTACATCGAGGATACCGCCTCCAACGAATCCGTCGCCGTCGGCAACGTCCGCAAGCTGATCCAGCGCGACAAGGTCGATATGGTGCTCGGCGGCATCACCTCGTCGATGCGCAACGCGATCAAGGATCCGATCGTGGCGCGCGGCAAGACGCTCTACATCTATCCGCAGCTCTACGAGGGCAAGGAGTGCACGCCCTATCTGTTCTGCACCGGCCCGACGCCGGCGCAGCAATGCGACGAATTCATCCCCTGGCTGATCAAGAACGGCGGCAAGAAGTTCGCGCTGCCGAGCGCCAACTATGTCTGGCCGCACACGCTCAATGTCTATGCCCGCAAGGTGATCGAATCCAACGGCGGCGAGGTGGTGTTCGAGGAATATTATCCGCTCGACCAGGTCGACTTCTCCGCAACCGTCAACCGCATCATCTCCAACAAGGTCGACGTCGTCTTCAACACCGTCATCCCGCCGGGCGTCGGGCCGTTCTTCAAGCAGCTCTATGAAGCTGGTTTCCTCAAGAACGGCGGGCGGCTCGCCTGCGTCTACTATGACGAGAACACGCTCAACATCAATCAGGCCGCCGAGATCGAGGGCCTCGCCAGCTGCCTGGATTATTTCAAGGTGCTGACCAAGGAGAACCCGTTCGACGCAAAGATCCAGGCAGCCTATGAGAAGGATTTCCCCGGCAACTTCCTGTTCGCCGCCGGCAGTGCTGCCACCGGCACCTATCGCGGCCTCAAGCTGTGGGAAGCCGCCGTGAAGCAAGCCGGCAAGATCGACCGCGACTCGGTTGCCGCCGCGCTCGACCACGCCAAGATCGCCGAAGGTCCGGGCGGACCTGCGGAGATGGTCCCCGGCAAGCGGCATTGCAAGATGAAGATGTACACCGCGGTCGCCAAGGGTGGAAACTACGAGATCGTCGCGCGCAGCAACGGCCTCGTCGATCCCAAGGAATGCTGAGGTGGAATGCTGAAGCCGATGAGTGTGGTAAGACAGGCCATCGTCGCCGACGCGGACGATGAAGCGGGCGGTGCGATGGCTGATGGCGCAGTGGCGGAACAGGCCAATGACCGCGTCAAGGCAGGACGAAACATCCTGCCCATCGTCGAGGGGGCCGTGCTCCTCGCGGCGCTGCTCGCGCCGCTGGTGCTGCAGGACTATCTCACGGTGTTCGCGACGCGCGTGATCATCCTGGCGCTGTTCGCGCTGTCGTTCGACCTGGTCTGGGGTTATGCCGGCATCATGAGCTTCGGCCAGGCCCTGTTCTTCGGCTCGGCCGGCTATGGCGTGGCGCTGCTCGCGCGCGACCTCGACATCACCAATATCTTCCTGGTGCTGCCGGCCGGCACGTTGATCGGCCTCACCTTCGCGCTGCTGCTCGGCGGCTTCCTGCTGCTGGGGCGGCATCCCTCCAGCGTGATCTTCGTCTCGCTGGGCACGCTGACCGGCTCCTACGCCGCCGATCGCCTGGCGCGCGGCTGGTATTATCTCGGCGGCCAGAACGGCATCCCATCGATCGCGCCGATGTCGCTCGGTACTTACGAATTCACGGAAGGTCCCGCGTTCTATTATCTCGTGCTCGGCATCCTCGTCGCGGTCTACCTGCTCTGCCGCTTCCTGGTGCGCTCGCAGTTCGGCCTCGCGCTCGCGGGGCTCCGCGAGAACGAGCAGCGCATCGCCTTCTTCGGCTACAAGGCGCAGCACCTGAAAGCGATCATCTTCACCATCGGCGGCGCCATCGCAGGCCTCGCCGGCAGCCTCTATGCCTTCCACGAAGGTTTCGTCTGGCCCAACATGGTCGGCGTCGTGGTCTCGACGCAGGTGGTGCTCTACGTGCTGTTCGGCGGCTCGGGCACGCTGATCGGCGCCGTCATCGGCGCGGTGATCGTCGAGGGCGTCAGCTTCTGGCTGTCGGACAACTACCGCGACATCTGGCCGATCATCCTGGGCCTATTGCTGCTGCTGGTGATCCTGTTCCGGCCGCTCGGCCTGATCAGCTTTGTCCTCGGCGAGCGCGAGCGGGTCGGCAGCTTCGGCGCCAAGGTCAAGGAAAACTTCAAGGAGAAGCGCAATGCTCCTTGAAGCCGCGGGCATCAAGAAAGTCTTCGGCAAGCTCACCGCGCTCGACGGCGCGGCGCTCACCGTCGGCGAGAACGAGTTCCACGGCCTGATCGGTCCGAACGGCTCGGGCAAGAGCACGCTGATGAAGTGCATCGCCGGCGCCGAGGTGCCGACGCAGGGCAAGGTGTCGTTCGTCAACACCGACATCACCGCGTTCACGCCGACCGAACGCGCGCGGGCCGGCATGAGCCTGAAATTCCAGATCACATCCGTGCTGCCCTCGCTGACGCTCTACGACAACATCCTGCTCGCGCTACAGGCCCATTGCTCGCTGGTCGACCTCGTGTTCTCGCGCACCAGAGGCGCGCTGCACGATCAGGTCATGACCATGCTGAGGCAGTTCCGCCTCGCTGATCGTGCTTTCGATGCCGCCGCGGCCCTGTCGCACGGCCAGCAGCAATGGCTGGAGATCGCGATGGCGCTCGCGGGCAAGCCGAAATTGCTGCTGCTCGACGAGCCGACCGGCGGCATGAGCCTGGAGGAGCGCCGCGTCCCCGGCGAGCTGCTCCAGCCGATCAAGCAGCATTGCTCGCTGGTCATCGTCGAGCACGACCTCGATTTCATTCGCGACATCTGCGATCGCCTTACCGTGCTCGACCAGGGCAGGGTGCTGGCGTCAGGCACGGTGTCGGAGATCCAGGCCAACACATCCGTCCAGGAGATCTATCTGCGCCGTGCCTGAATTTTTGGACATCAAGCATCTCGACGCCGGCTATGGCCGCAGCCAGGTCCTGTTCGACGTCACGCTCGGCATTCCCTGGCGCGGCGGTGTCGCCGTGCTCGGCCGCAACGGCGCCGGCAAGACCACGCTGATGAAGACCATCGTCGGCGAGCTGCCGGCGTGGAAGGGCGAGCTCGCCTTCGACGGCCGCGACATCAGCCGCCGCGCCACCCAGGAGCGCGTCCGCGCCGGCATCGGCTATGTGCCGCAGGAGCATTCGGTGTTCGCACGCCTGTCGGTGCGCGACAATCTCGCGGTCGGCTCGCTGGCGAACAAGGATTCCTCGGCGGTCGACCGCGTGCTGGCCATCTTCCCGAAGCTCGGCCAGCGTCTCGACCAGCCCGCCGGCACGCTGTCCGGCGGCGAGCGCAAGATGCTCGCGATCGGCCGCGCCATGCTGGGCGATCCAAAGCTGCTGCTGCTGGACGAGCCCACCGAAGGGGTCTGGATCGGCGTCATCGAGGAGATCACCGAGCGCCTGATCGAGCTCGCCAAGACCATCGCCGTCATCATCGTCGAGCAGCACCTCGATCTGGCTTTGCGAGTCGCCGACTACGCCTACGTGCTCGACCGCGGCCGCGTCGCGCTGCAGGGCGAGGCGGGCGAGGGGAGGGGCAATCCGGAGTTGATGCGCTATCTGGCGCCGTAGGGATATGGCCCTTTGCGCGAGCTGAGCACGCGCCTCGTCCTTCGAGACGATCGCTTCGCGGTCTCCTCAGAAGCCCCCTCGGGCGTTCCGGCGGTCACGCATGGTGCCCTGGCTCGGGCCAAACCAGATGCGATCTTAATGAGAGCCTGGCTACGCGGGCAGCCGCGACCGATAGGGCGCTGTCAGAAGCAGCATGAAAAGTGCTCTTTCGGCCTGGTACCTTGCGGCAGATCGACTTGATTCCCGCCCCTGCGCCATGACCGCTCCTTCGCGGGTGCAGACGTTCCAGGCCCATCTTTTTCGCCTGCGCTGCACCAAAGTCATTTCGAATGTCGGAAACTCCGGTCTGACCATTGTCGCCGCTTCTCGCCATGCATCCAGCCGGACAAACTTGAACCCGGAGGGCCGACCCATGTCTTCACCCATTTGGGTGAAAGAGGAGTTTGCAGATGCCAAGGCAAGTCCGATCTGGACCGTCGGGCGCAAGGGGGATGAGGGATGTATTTGGGGAGGTATAGGCAGTCAGCCGCCGCGCAACGCCTTGCCAGCGAGTAAGCTGACAAGCTCCTGCTGACGGGAAAGGCCGGTCTTCGACAGCACGGCTTTGAGCTGCGTGCGCACCGTCTCTCGCGTCACGCCGATTCTTGCCGCGAGGGCATCAACCGATCCGGCCTGCGCAACGCCACGTGCGACCTGGGCCTCTGCCGGCGTCAGGTCGAACAGCCCTTGCAGGACTTCCGCGCTCGGGACCGCGCCGCGATCGACGGGTGTCACGATGAGCATGAAGGTGGCTTGCGTGAAGATATCGCGCGCCGATCCGCGCACCGGGACGACATGCACGACCATTGGTACGCGACCCATGGCCGCTGCGATGGCGAGGGACTTGACGCCCCGGCTGTTGCCGACGAACGAGCTCCCCAGCGCCGCCGAGAACAATCCGTCCGCAGTGACATCGGTCAGAGTCAGCCGCTCTGCGCGGTCTTGGAATAGCGACGGCATCAGCGCTTCGAACAGCCCGTTCGCCGCGAGTAATTTGCCCCGTTCGCGCAAGATTGCTCCGGGCAGCCCGATGGCCTGCAATGCATCGGCTTTCGCGCGTGCGCGCTCGAAGCCAAGCCGGTTTGCAGTCAGAGACGCCCGCGCCAGATGAGGCCTCAGGCCATCGAGGAAGGAGACGATCTCGCGCGGCACCGGCCCGTTGTCTTGGTGTCGCGGCATGACGATCGCAATGGAATCGCCGCTCGGTATCGGAATGATGGTCCCGGCTCTGTAGCCGATTCCGTGCCTGCGGTAGAAATTGCAGTACACGTCATTGGTCGCGATCTCCTCTTCCGATACAAGGTCTCCATCGTTGAGGAAGCCGGCGTAGTTGAGGGCGGCGGCACGCGGCAGCAGCGGATCGCGCTCGCTCCATCCATCTTCCAGAAAAAGATGCATGGTCTGGTCGTGATTGACGGAATTGATCCCGCTGACATAGCCGTCGCGTACCGCGAAAAGCAGTCCGCCATTGCCGCCAATGGCGTTACCGATCTCATTGAGGACCTCGGGCCACAATGACGGTATCAGCCCGGCCTCGTAAATGCGGTCGATCAGGTGATCGAGATGCCCAAATCCACTCATGCGCAGCGCGTAGGAGCAAACGCCGCAACTATAGCCGGGTGACCGGGCGACGCAATCCGGCACATCCAGAGGCGTTCCGGATTTATGGAGGGAACCAACCCGACGTCGTGCTTGGCTTATGCCGGAAGGCGCGGCATCGTCCCTACTTCATCGCCCCGAAGCGGCTGTCGAACGAGTTCGACGACACCACCGGTGCGGCGCCGGCCATCTGGCCGCTCTCAGCCGCGCCATCGCTTAGCGACGGCTTCAGCGCCGGACGCGTCTGGGCCAGCCGCGTATCGGGCTTTGCCGGCTCGGCGGGCTTGGCCGCCGCAACTGCCGGCTTGGGCGCGTCCTTCGCGGCATCCTTAGGCTTGTCGTGCCCCGGCACGAACCGGGTCACCGCGGCTTTCAGTCGGGACGCCGCGGTTGTCGGCGTCGGCGTCGCGGCGGCCGGGGCCACGGAGGCGGTGGCCTGAGGCGGCGTGGTTGTCGCCGTGGTATCGGCGGTGCCGAGGCCCATCTTGCGGCCGAGGTTGGAGAAGAAGCCTCCGGATTTCTCGCCGGATTTGTCCTGGGACTTCTCGGCAGGCTGGGCCGAGGCGACGCGGGTGCTGGTGGCGGGCACGGCAACCACAGGCTCTTCCTGCGGCGCAGGCGCGGACGCCACTGCATCGAGATTGGGCTTGGGCGGATTGACGTGGCCGGGAATCGTGCCCGGTGCCTTGGCCATCGCCAGCATCTGCAGCGTGGTGCCTTCGGCGCCCTCGGACAGGCCGGTCGAGCCTTCCGGAATCTTGGCGGCGAACACCTTGTTCATGCCGCCGTCGATGCCGGTGTTCATGCGCGCCACCGGCGTACCCTTGGCGACGAGCCTGGCGACCGCGGTCTCGTCCTGCTGCTGCTTCTCGCGGACGGCGCTCGCGATCTCCTCGGGGACCACATAGGCCGGGCACTTGGCTGAGGCGTCGAACACCGGATCGCGCTTGGCATCGGCCGGTTTGGCGGCATCGAAGACGTACTTCTTCTCGCAGAAATCGACCTTCGGCTCCTGCCGCGTCACCTCGAAATGATCATAGCCTTCCTTGATCATCTTCCAGAACGGCATGTTCGGATTGTTCCGGTGCTTGGCCATGTTCACCGGCGTCATCTTGAACGGATAGGCCTGCAGCTGGAACGCCTTCTGGCCGCCGAAGAAGGATTCGCGCCCGAGCGAATAGATCTCCGCGATCTGCTCGTCCGTCATCGCGTAGCAGCCGCGCGAAGAACAGTCGCCATGCACCATCAGCTGCGAGCCGGTGCGGCCCAGCGCCTTGTCGAACGCGTTCGGATAGCCGGTGTTGAACGACAGGTAATAGGCCGATTGCGGATTCATCTGGCTCGGGTTGATCGAGTAGAATCCTTCCGGCGCCTGGCGGTCGCCTTCGCGCACCTTGGGGCCGAGGTCGCCCGACCAGCGGCAGATCGGGTAGGTCTTGAGCAGCGCGAACTGGCCCGAGCGGGTCTGCTTCCAGACCTCGAGCTCGGCCTCCTGCTTGAACAGGCGGACCAGGATCGGCGATTGCAGATCCATGTCCTTCTCAGCCATCGCGGCGATCAGCTTCGGCGGAACCGGCTGATTGGCCTTGGCATTGGTCGCGAGCGAGACCTGGTCGGTGTCGCAGCCGGCGAGCAGAACGCTGGCCGTCATCAACGCAACCGACGCCAAGAGCGCGCGAGCAAGCGAACGAGAAATCAAGATGGACCCCACACCGTGCCGGGCAGAGAGCGCAAACCCCGATTGTCTTGGAGCATGATCCGACCGGCGAACCGGACCCGTCATGACGGGCTTTTTCAGCTCACGCCCCAGCGCTTATGCCCTGAAGCCATTGATTAAAATTCTAACCTCTGGGTCATGTGGTCGCAACCCGAGCGGGGATCACGAGCCCGTTGGCCCATTGGCATGGTCAACGAAGACTGAATGGACGCGACTTTGGGCCGTATTTTTGGGCCGTACTTGGGCTTTTTCAGCCCATCGGGACTCAGATCGCTGATTTGGGCAAAAAAAGGGTTAATACGGGGGTACCGGGTGGGCCAGCCGTCATTCCGGGGCGGTGCAAAGCACCGAAGCCGGAATCTCTAGACTCCGAGTTCGCCCTGCGGGCGCCCCGGAATGACGTCCCGAAAAGGGCAAATCAGCCCAGTTTCCGGCCGATATCGAGGAATTTCTGCCGCCGCTGCTTGCGGATGGCATCGCCGTCCAGGCCGCGCAGCTCGTCGAAGGCCTTGGCGATGGCATCCCCCGTGGTGGCGATCATGGCGGCGGGGGCGCGGGGGGCACCGCCGACCGGCTCCTTCAGGATGGCGTCGATCACGCCGAAGCGGAGCATGTCCTGGGCGGTGATCTTCATGTTGTTGGCGGCTTCCTGCGCCTTGGTGCCGTCGCGCCAGAGGATCGAGGACGCCGCCTCCGGCGAGATCACGCTGTAGATGGCGTGCTCCAGCATCAAGACCTTGTTGGCGGTGGTGATGGCGATGGCGCCGCCGGACATGCCCTCGCCGGTGATGATCGCGACATTTGGTACGGTCAGCGCCAGGCACGCATCGGTCGAGCGCGCGATCGCCTCGGCCTGGCCGCGCTCCTCGGCGCCGATGCCGGGATAGGCGCCGGCGGAATCGGCCAGCGACAGCACCGGCAGGCCGAACCGTTCGGCCATCTCCATCAGCCGCACGCATTTGCGATAGCCTTCGGGCCGCGCCATGCCGAAATTGTGCCGGATCCGGCTCTCGGTGGAATCGCCCTTTTCCTGGCCCATCACGCAGATCGGCTCGCCGCGGAAGCGGCCGAAGCCGGCGACCAGTGCCTCGTCCTCGCCGAACTTGCGGTCGCCGGCGAGCGGCGTGAATTCGGTGATCAGGCCCTTGATGAAGTCGTTGAAATGCGGTCGCTGCGGATGCCGCGCCACCAGCGTCTTCTGCCACGGCGTCAGGTTTTGATAGAGGTCGGCCAGCGCCTGCGCCGCCTTGTCCTCGATCCGTCCGATCTCATCGGTGATGTCGGTGCCCGAGGCGGCGAGCGCGCGCAATTCGTCGACCTTGGAGTCGAGCTCGGCGACGGGCTTTTCGAAGTCGAGATAGCTGCGCATCTGGTCTTGCATCAACTCAATATAGGGAGGACGGGGCTAGCGAGCGAAGCGGATTTAGGTTTGGATAAGAAGTGTAGCTTCTTCAATGGCTTGGCCTGTGTGCTGCTGGCGGCGCGCCAAACCAGTCCAAAGGCCCCGGCTCTTTCTGCGGAGATGTCGCCGAAGTCAAGGCGGTTTCCTTCCCCCGCTGTCGTCCCTGCGAACGCAGGGACCCATAACCACAGGGAGAAGTTTGGCGAAGACTGGCGGTGAAGTGGTCTTCCCGAGGTATTCACTCTGCCCGTCACAGACAGATCACGCGGTATGGGCCCCTGCGTTCGCAGGGGCGACAGCCAATTACTTCTCCGCCAGCGGGTGCAGGTCGCGCACCAGGCTCTTCAGCCGCTCCTCGACCACATGGGTGTAGATCTGGGTCGTGGAGATGTCGGTGTGGCCGAGCAGGGTCTGCACGATGCGCAAATCGGCACCATTGTGCAGGAGGTGGCTGGCAAAGGCGTGACGCAGCACATGCGGGGAGACCAGCCGGGCCTGCAGGCCCGAGGCGACCGCGAGCTCCTTGAGGTCGCGGGCAAAGTGCTGGCGCGTCAGATGCCCGCTCTCGCCGAACGAGGGGAACAGCCATTTCGAGGCGGCGAGGCTGTCCTTCTTTGTCTCGGTCTTCGCGGCCTCCGTCGCCGCAAGATAATCCGCCATCGCCTGCCGTGAGGCCTCGTTGAGCGGCACCAGGCGTTCCTTGTTGCCCTTGCCGCGCACCACGATCATGCGGGCGTCGCGCTTGGCCGCCGAGCGCGGCAGCGCCACCAGCTCGGAGACGCGCAGGCCCGTGGCATAGAGCACCTCGAGCAGGCAGTAGAGCCTCAAAGCGCGCAGCCGCTTTGCGGGCGAGGCATCCTCCGCCTCGCTCAATTCCCTGGCGCGGCGGAGCATGCGGTCGACATCTGATATCGACAGCACCTTCGGCAGGCCGCGGCCGCGCTTGGGGCCGGACAGGATCGCGGCGGGATCCTCAGCTCGGATGCGCTCGTTCAGCAGGAAGCGATAGAGATGCCGCATCGCCGACAGCCGTCGCGCGACGCTGGTGGATTTGAAGCCGCGGCTGTCGAGATCGGCGAGATAGTCACGCAGCGTTTGCGTCTCGGCGTCCGCAAAGCTGTGGCCGACGCGGCCCAAGAATTCCGAAAAATCGGTGAGGTCGCGGCGATAGGCGTCGAGCGTGTTAGGCCCGGCGCCCTGTTCCGCCGCGAGCATGTCGAGGAACAGGCCGGTGAGCTTGGCGTCTGAGGGCGGGTTGCGCATGCCCTTCAGGCTAGCTCCTATTTCTTGAGAAACTTGTCAGGCGGAATCGTCACCGTCATTTCCCGCGACTTGGGGCTGACGAAGTTGGCCAGTGCGAAGACCACGCCATAGACGATGCCGGCAATCACGGCGACGACCGTCAGGAAGCGGAACAGGCTGGGCATCGTTGCAGGGTCTCAGCTAAAGGGACTTTTCGGTCAGGCGCTTTTCGTCAGGCCCTTGGCGGGCAAATTAACCAATGAAATCATCCAACATGTTCGCCGTTTCGTGGCAAGAGTCCTCTGGCGAGGGCCCCCTTGGGGTCGTATAGGTGGCCCAAGCCTGCCGCCTTGGGCGGCAGATCGAGATCCAATCGAGCGAGACATGTCCGACGCTGCGTTGCCGATACCAGCTTCGCCCGAAGCCGACATCTTGTCGGCGCTGGGAACGCGCTCGATCGTGCTCGTCGGTATGATGGGGGTGGGCAAATCCACCATCGGCCGTCGCATGGCGGCCCGGCTCAAGCTGCCGTTCATCGATGCCGACACCGAGATCGAGACCTCGGCCCAGATGACCATCCCGGAGATCTTCGAGCGCCACGGCGAGCCCTATTTCCGTGACGGCGAGGCGCGGGTGATCGCGCGGCTGCTCGACGGCGGGCCGGTGGTGCTGGCGACCGGCGGCGGCGCCTTCATGCGGGAGGAGACGCGCGCGCGCATCGCGGCGAAGGCGGTTTCGATCTGGCTCAAGGCGGACCACGACGTCATCATGCGCCGGGTGCGCCGCCGCGCCGATCGTCCACTGCTGCAGACCGCCGATCCCGAGGGAACCGTGACGCGCCTGCTCCCCGAGCGGGAGCCGGTCTACGGCCATGCCGACCTCACCATCGCCTCGCGCGACGTGCCGCACGACAGGATCGTCGAGGAATGCATTGAGGCGCTGCGCGCCCATCTGTGCGGCGAACGGGCCGCCGAACCACCTGCCGACGTTGCGAGTGCGTTGAGATGACTGCTCCGTTGAAACATGCCGATCCCGTCAATGTCGAGGTCGCGCTGGAGAACCGCGCCTATGACATCGTCATCGGCCGCGGCGTGCTGGCCTCGCTCGGCGAGCGGGTCGCAGCATTGCGGCCGGGCGTGCGCACCGCGATCGTGACGGACCGCACGGTGGCAAAGCACTGGCTCGAACCGACCGAGGCCTCGCTCGCCGCGGCCGGCATTCCGACCTCGCGCATCGTGGTCGAGGAAGGCGAGATCTCGAAGACCTATGCTGGCCTGGAGAAGGTTAGCGAAGCCCTGATCGCCGCGAAGATCGAGCGCAACGATCTCGTCATCGCGCTCGGTGGCGGCGTGGTCGGCGATCTCGCCGGCTTTGCCGCGGCGATCCTGCGTCGCGGCGTCGATTTCGTGCAGGTGCCGACCTCGCTCCTGGCGCAGGTCGATTCATCCGTCGGCGGCAAGACCGGCATCAACTCGCCGCAGGGCAAGAACCTGCTGGGGGCCTTCCACCAGCCGGTGCTTGTCGTCGCCGACACCGCCGTGCTCGACACGCTGTCGCCGCGCCAGTTCCGCGCCGGCTATGCCGAGGTCGCCAAATATGGCGTGCTCGGGGATGAAGCCTTCTTCGGCTGGCTGGAGAAGAACCATTCCGACATCTTCAAGGGCGGTTCGGCGCGCGAGCACGCGATTGCAACCTCCTGCCGCGCCAAGGCCGGCGTGGTGTCGCGCGACGAGCGCGAGACCGGCGAGCGCGCGCTGCTCAATCTCGGCCACACCTTCGGCCACGCGCTGGAAGCGGCGACCGGTTTCTCCGACCGCCTGTTCCATGGCGAGGGCGTCGCGATCGGCATGACGCTGGCGGCGCAGTTCTCGGCAAGGCTCGGGATGATCGGCGCGGCCGATGCCGCACGCATCGAGCGTCACCTGATCGAGGCCGGCCTGCCGACGCGCCTGCAGGACATCGCGGGCTTTGCCCAGGAAGGGCTCGCCGATGCCGACGCGCTGATGGCCCTGATGGCGCAGGACAAGAAGGTCAAGCGCGGCAAGCTCACCTTCATCCTGCTGGAAGCCGTCGGGCGCGCGGTGATCGCAAAGGATGTCGAGCCGGCGCCGGTGCGCGACTTCCTGAAGGACAAGCTCGCCCTCAAGGCGTGATACTGGCTCTGTCGAGTGATGCATGGACTGGCTCGGATTCACCATCGTCGTCCTCTGCCTCTTGGTCTCGGCGTTCTTCGCCGCCAGCGAGACCGCGCTGACCGGCGCCTCGCGCGCCAGCATGCTGAGGCTCTCCAAGCAGGGTAATCGCGACGCCGACGTCGTCTCCGATCTGCTCGACATGCGCGAGCGCCTGATCGGCGCGCTGCTGCTCGGCAACAACATCGCCAATATCGGCTCCTCGGCGATCGCGACCGCCATCTTCACGGCCTGGTTCGGCGATGTCGGCGTGCTCTATGCGACCGGCGTGATGACCGCGCTGGTCGTGATCTTCGCGGAAGTGCTGCCCAAGACCATCGCCATCAACGCGCCCGATCGCGTCGCGCTCGCGGTGGCCCGCCCGATGCGGCTCACCATGTACGTGCTCGGGCCGCTGCTGCGCATCGTCGAAGTCGTCGTGCGCCTCTTGCTGCGCCTGTTCGGCCTCGCCGGCGAGCACCAGGCGATCCTGTCACCGACCGAGCGTCTGCGCGGCGCGGTCGACCTGCTGCATCACGAGGGCAAGTTCGAGAAGCAGGACCGCGACATGCTCGGCGGTCTCCTGGACTTGCGCGAGCTCCAGGTCTCCGACGTCATGATCCATCGCACCGAGATGATGATGATCAACGCCGACCTGCCGCCGGAAGAGCTGGTGCGCGAGGTGCTGGCGACCGAGTACACCCGCATTCCGCTGTGGCGCGAGAAGCCGGAGAACATCATCGGCGTGCTCCACGCCAAGGATCTCTTGCGCGCGATCCGTGCCTCGGATGGCGACACCTCGCGCATCGACGTCTCCACCATCGCGCTGCCGCCCTGGTTCGTGCCGGAGATGCGGCCCGTGTCCGATCAGCTGAAGGCATTCCGCCGCCGCAAGACCCATTTCGCGCTGGTCGTCGACGAGTACGGCGAAGTTGAAGGTCTCGTGACGCTGGAAGACATTCTGGAAGAGATCGTCGGCGATATCTCCGACGAGCACGACGTCGTGGTCGCGGGTGTGCGCGCCCAGCCGGACGGCTCGGTCGTGGTCGACGGCTCGGTGCCGATCCGCGACCTCAACCGCGCCATGGACTGGCATCTGCCTGATGAAGAGGCAACCACGGTCGCCGGCCTCGTCATTCACGAGGCGCGCTCCATCCCCGACCGTGGCCAGAGTTTCACCTTCCACGGCTTCCGCTTCCGCGTCCTCCGCCGCGAGCGCAACCGCATCACCGCGCTCCGTATTTCGCCGGTGCCGCGCGAGGCGGAGCTGGAAGAGGCCAAGCCGAGGCGGGCGGGGACGTCGTTCTAGACCCTCATAGTGAGGAGGCGCGTCAGCGCCGTCTCGAACCATGAAGGCCCGGCTGCGACATCGCGGCCTGCACCCTTCAAGACGCGCCCAAGAGCGCGCTCCTCAGGATGAGGGGAATGGCGTGATTTGCCTTGCGAATTGGCGGAGCTAGCTCCCGCCTTCCCCCGGCGCCTTGGCCTGGATCGCCAGCGCGTGCACGCTGCCGGCAAGTTCCGCGGTCAGCGCTGAATTTATCATGCGATGGCGCTCGACCCGGCTCTTCCCTTTGAAGGCATCAGATACAATATAAACGCGGAAGTGCGTCTCGCCGCCGGGCCGATGGCCGGCATGGCCCTCATGCAAATGTGACTCGTCGACGACTTGCAGGCTTTCCGGCGTGAAAGCTTCCTGCAACTTGTTGCTGATAGTCTCGTGCATAACCATGTTGTGCCATTCGGGTGCAGAGGTCGCACCCCGTTATTTGCCGGGTTTGCCGCGAATTGCAATGTCAAGACTTGAAGGTTTTTGCATTGCGTAGTCAAAGTCAGCCATGCCGATCGATTCATCAAAATTCTTCGACTCCATCCGCGTCAAGCCGCGGGGCAAGCAGCCGGAAGTGAAACCGCGCGACACCGCGGTCAATTGCGAGTGGGCGGGCTGCGCCAACAAGGGCGCGCACCGCGCGCCGAAGGGCCGTGAGAACCAGCGCGAGTACTGGCACTTCTGCCTCGACCACGTGCGCGAGTACAACCAGAACTACAATTTCTTCTCCGGCATGAATGCCGAAGCCGTTGCGCGCTACCAGAAGGATGCGCTGACCGGCCATCGCCCGACCTGGAAGATGGGCGCCAATGGCGGCAAGAAGGGTGCGGAAGAGATCGACATGGCGTCCGATCCTTTCAGCATGTTCAGCGAGATCAACGGCCGCGCCAGCTGGCGCAAGGGTCCCGAAGCGGAGCCCAAGGCCGAGACGCGCAAGGTGATGAACGCCGAGCGCAAGGCGCTCCAGGTCATGGGCCTCGGCCCCAGCGCCACGCTCGCCGACGTCAAGACCAAGTACAAGGCGCTGGTGAAGCAGCACCACCCCGATGCCAACGGCGGCGACCGCTCCACCGAGGATCGCCTGATCGAGATCATCAAGGCGTATAATTATCTGAAGACGGTGGTGCGCGAGGCCTGAGCCTCTCGCCACATCCTCGGTTGTCGTCCCGGACAAGCGAAGCGCAGATCCGGGACCCACAACCCCAGGGAGCGGTTTGGCGAAGACTCGTAGTGAAAAAGTCTTCGCTGGTACTGACACCTTCATTCATCGATAAATCACGCGGCATGGGTCCCTGCCTTCGCAGGGACGACAGCGGAGGATTGGCTCCGCCATCGCCTCACCCAACCCTGCTGCGCACCTACGCCTCCGGCATCGCCCCGACATAAGACGAGCTCGGCCGGATCAACCGCCCCGTCCGCTGCTGCTCGCGGGCATGCGCGGTCCAGCCTGCGGCGCGCGCGACCGCGAAGATGGGCGTGAACGCCTGCCGCGGAATCGCCAGCGCATCGAGCAGGATCGCGGTGAAGAACTCGACATTCGTCTCCAGCGGCCGCTCCGGATTCTTCTTGCGCAGCGCGCTGCGGATATACGCCTCGACCTCGCCGGCAAAGGGCAGATCGGTGCCATCAGCCGCCAGCGCCTCGACCGCGGTCTTGAGCACGTCGGCGCGCGGATCGCGGACGCGATAGACGCGGTGGCCGAACCCCATCATGCGCTCGCCGCGGGCCAGCGCCGAATCCCCCCAGGGCTGGATCCGCTCGCGCGAGCCGATCGCATCGAGCATTTCCAGCACCGGCTCCGGCGCGCCGCCATGCAGCGGACCGGTCAGCGCGCAATAGCCGGCGGTGACGGCCGCGAACAGATCGGCCTGCGTCGAGGCCACCACGCGCGCGGTGAAGGTGGAGGCGTTCATGCCGTGATCGCTGGCGGTGACGAGATAGGCGTCGAGCGCCGTGACCTCGCGCGTTTCAGGCGCGCGCCCGTGCAGCATGCGCAGCGTGTCGGCGGCGTGGCTCACATTGGGATCGGGCGCGACCGGCTCCAGGCCCTTGGCGCGCCGGACCAGCGCGCCCGCGATCACCGGGAAAGCGCCGACGATCGTCGCCTCGTGCTCCAGCCCGTGCTCGGCGCGCAGTCCGGCGACGGCCGCCCGAAAACCGTCGATGATGCCCATGCCGCGCGTCACCGGCGCAGGTCCGGCAGCCGCGCGAAAGCGCGCTCGCGCGCCGCGCCCAGCTGTGAGCGCACATTGGCTTCGGTGAGGGTGGTCTTGCTGGCGCCGTTCCAGAGCCGGGCGGTGACGCCCTCGAAGCTCGAGATGGCGGCGAGCCGTCCGACATGCTCGCCGGCAATGATCAGCTCGCCGCGTTCGCCGTCGACATGGCTCAGCACGGTCTCGGCCGCGGGAATGCCGTCCAACCCGATCTGGCTTTTGGTGAGGTGGATGTTCATGGCCCAAATCTCCTGTTCACGGAGAACAAGGTCAGGCCTCTCGACACATTGATCAATCTTGATTACATGAATCAATATGAAAAATTCCGAGGGGCTCTACCTCTCCGCCCGGGAGGCCGCCGCGGAGCTCGCGATCTCGCCGGCCACGCTCTACGCCTATGTCAGCCGCGGCCTGATCCGCTCCGAGCCGACCCCGGACTCCAGGAAGAACCGCTACCGGGCCGAGGATGTCCGGGCGCTGAAGGAGCGCCGTGTGCCATCGCCAGAGCCACGGGGATTGCGCTCCTTCGACGCCGATCTGCCGGTCATGGACACGGAGATCTCGACCATCACCGAGGAAGGCGCGATCTATCGCGGCGTCAATTGCGTCGATCTCGCCGAGAACGACACGCTGGAGCACACCGCGACGCTGCTCTGGGATGTCGCCGATGTCGACCCGTTCGCTCCGGATAATCAGCCTGAGCTCTCCGAAGAAATGCGCGTGATTGCGGAGGCCGCACGCCGGGCGGCCCCGATCGACCGCGCCATCGCCGTGCTCGCACTGGCCGCGAGCGTCGATCCCCGCGCCTTCACCCGCGCGCCCGATGGCCGCGCCATGGTCGGCGGCCGCATCGTCCGCCTGCTGGTTGCGACCATGCTCAATGCCGAACCCTCGCCCGCACCGTTGCATCAGCAGATCGCAACCGCCTGGGCGGCGGACAACAAGCACGCGCCCGATCTGATCCGCCGCGCGCTGGTGCTGCTCGCCGATCACGAGCTCAACGCCTCGACCTTCACCGCGCGCTGCGCCGCTTCCACCGGCCTCAACCTCTATGATGCCGTCATCGCCGGCCTCGCGGCGCTGAAAGGCCCGAAGCATGGCGGCGCCGGCGTCCTGGCTTCGCAACTCGTCAAGACGCTGATCGATCGCGACGTCGCGCCTGTTGTGCGCGAGCGCGTCGCGCTCGGCGAGCGCTTTGCCGGCTTCGGCCACGGCGTCTACAAGCGCGGCGATCCCCGCGCGCAGTCGCTGCTCAACGCGCTCTCGCGCGCCGGCGCACCGCGCAAATTCACCCGCGAGGTGCCTGAGCGGATCGCGGAAGCCACCGGCGAGTTCGTCAACATCGACTATGCGCTCGCCGTGCTCGTGCACGCGCTGCGCCTGCCCGCAGGCAGCGAGCTCGCCTTGTTCGCGATGGCCCGCAGCGTTG
The DNA here is from genome assembly GCF_004114915.1 of Bradyrhizobium guangxiense. Classification (NCBI taxonomy): domain Bacteria; kingdom Pseudomonadati; phylum Pseudomonadota; class Alphaproteobacteria; order Hyphomicrobiales; family Nitrobacteraceae; genus Bradyrhizobium; species Bradyrhizobium guangxiense. Next base: position 86,326 of record NZ_CP022219.1, read on the forward strand.
GCTGGATCGCCCATGCCAGCGAGCAATTGCAGTTCGGCAAGCTGATCAGGCCGCGGGCAAGATATGTGGGACCCGCGCCGGGGCGAAGGGTGGGGGGCGCTGGTTAGAAACTCTGCGAGCGGGGCGCCCGACGACACCTTTGGTGTGGCGGCAGCCTAACCCCGCGGCTTTGCCGTTGCGACGATGCCGTTCTGGCGGCGACGGTAGTACCAGACACCAAGGCCCCCCACGATCGCCACGCCCACCACGGTCAGCATCCAGATGTGCTTGCCGACATGCGCATGGTGGTGCAGCCCGGCATATTCGTGCAGCGCCGACACCGCCAGCACGCCCGGCAGCACATGGGCGGGGGCCCAGACCAGGATCGCCGGGATGTTCACCGCGTAGAACTTCGCGGGCGTCATGCCGAGCGCGCCGGCCGTGACCGGGACGAAGGCGCGGATCGGCGGCACGAAGCGGGCGAAGAACACGGCCCAGGTGCCGAAGCGGTGGAAGAAGCTCTCGCTCTCGGCGACCACGCGCGGATAATTGGTCAGCGGCCAGGTGTTAAGGATCTCGCGCTGGCGCCGGTGCCCCGTCCAATAGGCCGAGCCGTCACCGAGCACGGCGCCGCTTGCTGCCGCCAGCAGCACCCATGGCAGCGCCAGCTCGCCGCCCGGAATCAGCGCGCTCAGTGCCAGGATGATGGTCGAGCCGGGGATCACCGATCCCACCACCGGAACGGCTTCGAGCAGCGCAGCCAGAAACAGGGTCAGATAGGCCAGCCACGGATGGGCGGAAACGAAGGCGATGAGGGGATCGAGAAAGGATGTCACGTCGTCTCTTGGAGGGCTGGAGCATGGGGGCTTCGGACCCTACATAAGTAGCTGCATACGGCCAAAGTGCCATTCGCACGGGACGGGCGTGACCCGCCTGAATTTGGGCGTGATTCGCAAGGCAGCCCTCCAAAAACTGCGTTCCTTGCCTATCTAGATGAAAAGACAACGGAACTTTGATTGGGGGGCGGGCTTCTGCCGGCTCCTTGTCTCTGATAGGTTGATTTTCAGCACCCAGCCGCAGCCAACGTGCGAATAACCGGTTTCGGGACCGCCCGGGACCTCGGAGGATTGATGACGACCGCCGCCATGTCCAAAGTTGAGGAAGTTTCCGGTTTGCCCGACATGAAGGTGTCGGTGCGCCAGGTGTTCGGGATCGACAGCGATCTCGAAGTCCCGGCCTATTCCGAAGTCGATCCTCACGTGCCCGAAGTCGATTCCGATTACCGCTTCGACCGCGCCACCACGCTCGCCATTCTCGCGGGCTTTGCCAAGAACCGCCGCGTGATGGTGACCGGCTATCACGGCACCGGCAAATCCACCCATATCGAGCAGGTCGCCGCCCGCCTGAACTGGCCCTGCGTGCGCGTCACCCTCGACAGCCACATCAGCCGTATCGACCTCGTCGGCAAGGACTCCATCGTGGTCCGTGACGGCAAGCAGGTCACCGAATTCCGCGACGGCATCCTGCCCTGGGCGCTCCAGCACAACGTCGCGCTGGTGTTCGACGAATACGACGCCGGCCGCCCGGACGTGATGTTCGTGATTCAGCGCGTGCTCGAAGTCTCCGGCCGCTTGACGCTGCTCGACCAGAACAAGGTGATCAAGCCGCACCCGGCGTTCCGCCTTTTCGCGACCGCGAATACGGTCGGCCTCGGCGACACCTCGGGCCTCTATCACGGCACCCAGCAGATCAACCAGGGCCAGATGGACCGCTGGTCGATCGTCACCACGCTGAACTATCTCAGCCATGACGAGGAAGTGGAGATCGTGCTGGCCAAGGCCAAGCACTATCGCACCCAGGAAGGTCGCGACATCGTCAACAAGATGGTGCGCCTTGCCGATCTCACCCGCAACGCCTTCGCAAATGGCGATCTGTCGACGGTGATGAGCCCGCGCACGGTGATCACCTGGGCGGAAAACTCGGACATCTTCGGAGATATCGGCTTCGCCTTCCGCGTCACCTTCCTCAACAAATGCGACGAGCTCGAGCGCCCCCTGGTCGCCGAGTTCTATCAGCGCTGCTTCAACGCCGAGCTGCCGGAATCGGCGGTGAACGTGGCGCTCAGCTGATCTTTCTCGCGGTATGTCGTCCCGGCGAACGCCGGGCGGCACGCCGCGTGATGCTCAATAGAACGACGCTGATAGTTTCCTGATACAGAGCGGCCGGTGGTTATGGGTCCCGGCGTTCGTCGGGACGACAGATAGGGTCAGATGACCACCTCCAACTCCAAATTCCGCAGCAACAAGGAAGCGCCGACCGAGCCGTTCAAGCGCTCGGTGGCGTCCTGCCTGAAGGCGATCGCCAAGTCGCCGGAGCTCGACGTCTCCTTCGCGGCCGAGCGGCCCGGTCTTGCGCCGGGCAAGGCGCGGCTGCCCGAGCCCGCGCGAAAGATGACCAAGCGCGATGCCGCGATCGTGCGCGGCCACGCCGATTCCATCGCGCTCAAGATCGCCTGTCATGACGCCAAGCTGCATCGCAAGCTGATGCCGGGCAATCCGCAGGCACGCGGCGTGTTCGAGGCGGTGGAGCAGGCACGGGTCGAGGCGATCGGCGCGCGCCGCATGGCGGGCGTCGCCAAGAACCTCACCGCGATGCTCGACGACCACTTCCACCGCGGCAAGTTCGACGAGATCACCGACCGCGCCGACGCGCCGCTGGCGGATGCTTTGGCGATGCTGGTGCGCGAGCGCCTGACCGGCCTCGCGCCTCCCACGGCCGCCAAGAAGATGGTCGACCTCTGGCGGCCGATTCTCGAGGACAAGATCGGCAAGCGGCTCGACCGGCTCGACAGCCTGGTCGAGGACCAGACCCGGTTCGGCGATGCCGTGCATGACCTGCTCTCGGCGCTCGAGCTCGGCGACGAGCGCAACGCCGACAGCGAGGACAACGACGACAACGACGAGAACCAGGACGGCGACAACGACCAGTCAGGCGCCGAAGGCTCGCCCGATTCCGATGCCGCGCAGGAAATGAGCGCCGACCAGGCGCAGGCGACATCCGAGGAGATGAGCGAGAGCGCGATGGAAAGCGCGCAGGCCTCGACCTCCGACACCTTCGACGACGGCGAGCTCGGCGACGACGAGACGCCGGGCGAGGCGACGCGCCCGAACCAGCACGGCAAGAACGAGCCGCGCGGGCCGGAATATCACGCCTTCGCGCCCAAGTTCGACGAGATCATCGCCGCCGAGGACCTCTGCGACCATGACGAGCTGGAGCGCCTGCGCGCCTATCTCGACAAGCAGCTGGCGCATCTTCAAGGAATCGTCGCCCGCCTCGCCAACCGGCTGCAGCGCCGGCTGATGGCGCAGCAGAACCGCGCCTGGGAGTTCGACCTCGAAGAGGGCATCCTCGACCCCGCGCGGCTGTCGCGCGTCGTCACCGATCCCTATCACCCGCTGTCCTTCATGCACGAGAAGGAGGCGACGTTCCGCGACACCGTGGTGACGCTGCTGCTCGACAATTCCGGCTCGATGCGCGGACGCCCGATCACGGTCGCCGCCACCTGCGCCGACATCCTCGCGCGCACGTTGGAGCGTTGCGGCGTCAAGGTCGAAATTCTCGGCTTCACCACGCGCGCCTGGAAGGGCGGGCAATCGCGCGAGGCCTGGCTTGCGGCCGGCAAGCCGGCCAATCCCGGCCGCCTCAACGATCTCCGCCACATCATCTACAAATCGGCGGATGCTCCGTGGCGTCGTGCGCGAAAAAATCTCGGCCTGATGATGCGCGAGGGTCTGCTGAAGGAGAACATCGACGGCGAGGCGCTGGACTGGGCGCACAAGCGCCTGCTCGGCCGGCCCGAGCAGCGCAAGATCCTGATGATGATCTCGGACGGCGCGCCGGTCGACGATTCCACGCTGTCGGTTAATCCCGGCAATTATCTCGAGCGGCATCTGCGTCACATCATCGAGGAGATCGAGACCCGCTCGCCGGTCGAGCTGATCGCGATCGGCATCGGCCATGACGTAACGCGCTACTATCGCCGCGCGGTGACGATCGTGGATGCCGAGGAGCTTGGCGGCGCCATCACCGAGAAGCTCGCCGAGCTGTTCAGCGAGACCAACACCGCACCCACGCAAGCGCCCGCTCGCCCGCGACGCAAATTGCATTCGTGAGCACGCTTTCATCCCGCCGCAGCTTCCTTACGCACGCGGCGGCGGGATTCTCCACCCTCGCCCTCTCTCGCCACGCGCTGGCGCAAGGCGCGGCCGAGCCGCCATCGCGCGCGCTTGCGATCGAGAACGCCGTCACCGAGCCCGTCAGGGTCGAGGTCAATGCGCGCGCCATTCCCAGTTTCGAGCCGCGCGACCGCACGCGCACGCGCTTCGGTTCGCTGGAGTATCGCAGCGGCCTGGTGCTGACCTCGCGCTATCGCGGCTTCGGCGGCTTGTCCGGCATCCGGCTCGATGCCAAGGGCGAGGGGTTTCTCGCGGTCTCCGACCAGGGCGGCTGGTTCACCGGCCGCATCCGCTATGCCGGCGGCAAGATGGCCGGCCTCGACGACGTCGAGGCCGCGCCGCTGCTCGGTGCCGAGGGGCGGCCGATCACGGACAAGCGCCTGTGGTGGGATTCGGAATCGATCGCGCGCGACGGCAATGTCGTCTATGTCGGGCTCGAGCGCGTCAACCAGATCCTGCGCTACGATTTCTCCAAAGGCGGCACGCACGCGCGCGGCGAGGTGATCCCGGTGCCGCCGGGCGTGCGCAGGCTGCCCTCCAACAAGGGGTTGGAGGCACTCGTCGTCGTGCCCAAAGAAAAGGACAAGGGCAAGGAACAATCCAAAGGCCAGGGCCAGCCGCTCGCGGGCACCCTGATCGCCTTCTCCGAGCGCGGGCTGGATGCCGACGGCAACCTCACAGCCTTCCTGATCGGCGGCCCGACGCCGGGCCAGTTCAGCGTGCGCCGCACCGAGAAATACGACATCAGCGACGCCGTGCTGCTGCCCTCCGGCGAGATACTGATCCTGGAGCGCAAATTCTCCTGGTTCACCGGCGTCAACATCCGCATCCGCTCGCTACAGCTGAAGTCGATCGCGCCGGGCGCGCTGGTCGACGGCCCTGCGCTGTTCGTCGCCGATCTCGGCCAGGAGATCGACAACATGGAAGGCATCGATGCCCACGTCACGCCCGAGGGCGAGACCGTGCTGACCCTGATCTCCGACGACAATTTTTCGATGCTCCAGCGCACGCTGCTGCTGCAATTCACGCTGGCGGAGTAGCCACCACTGTCGTCCCGGATCAGCGCTGACGCTTGACCGGGGCGACAGCGGAATGTGTGGCGTCATCTCGCGTCAAACCGTCATTGCGGAAATGCACGCCGTGGCTACCGGCCATTCCGCCGCGCGCCTAGCAATCGCCCGTGGGCACATTACACTCCAGCCATCGCCCCCATCCCACCGGAACTCCCCCGCATGAGCGTCCTGTTTTCCCCGATCAAGCTGCGCGGCCTGACCTTGAAGAACCGCATCGTGGTGTCGCCGATGTGCCAATATTCGGCCGACGACGGCGTCGCCAATGACTGGCACTTCACCCACATCAACAATCTCAGCCTGTCGGGCGCGGCGATGTTCTGCATCGAGGCGACCCATGTCGAGGCGATCGGCCGCATCACGCCGGGCTGCCTCGGGCTCTACAGCGACGCTGGCGAGGCCGCGCTCAAGCAGATCCTCGCCTCGGTGCGCAAGCATTCCTCCACGGCGATCGCGATGCAGCTCGCCCATGCCGGCCGCAAGGCCTCGAGCGCGCGGCCCTGGGACGGCGGCCAGCTGATTCCGGTCAGCGAAGGCGGCTGGCAGACGGTGGCGCCGTCGGCGCTGCCGCACAAGGAGGGCGAGGCCGCGCCGCTCGCGCTCGATGCCGCCGGCCTGAAGCGCATCCGCGAGGCTTTCGTCGACGCCGCAAAGCGCGCCGATCGGCTCGGCATCGATGCCATCGAGCTGCACGGCGCCCACGGCTATCTCCTGCATCAATTCCTCTCGCCGGTCTCCAACAAGCGCACCGACGAATATGGCGGCTCGCTCGAGAATCGCATGCGCTTCCCGCTCGAGATCTATGATGCGGTACGCGCCGTCTTCCCGCACGACAAGCCGGTCGGCATGCGGGTGTCCTCGACCGACTGGGTCGAAGGCGGCTGGGACTTGGGCCAGACGATTGCATTCGCGAAAGCGCTGAAGGCGCGCGGCGTCGACTGGATCGATGCCTCCTCCGGCGGCGTCTCGCCGCTGCAAAAAATCCCGCTCGGCCCCGGCTATCAGGTGCAGTTCGCCGACGCCATCCGCCGCGAGACCGGTCTGCCCACCATCGCCGTCGGCCTGATCACGGAGCCGAAGCAGGCCGAGGAGATCGTCGCCTCCGGCAAGGCCGACATGGTCGCGCTGGCCCGCGGCATGCTCTACGACCCGCGCTGGCCCTGGCACGCCGCCGCCGAGCTCGGCGGCGAGGTCGAAGCCCCGCCGCAATATTGGCGCTCGCAGCCCTCGACGCAGAAGGCGCTGTTCGGCAAGACCACGTTCGGAGCGCGGTGAGGGCGTGCTGCATGTGCGGCGCGACGCCTGCGCCGCACCTCTCTCACCTCCCGCCCTGCCTCCGTAAATCTCCTCAGCTTCCACGCACCGCAAAACTGGCCTAACCTTGCGCTCATCCAGCTCCGCCGGGAGGGCGTGCTCATGCATTTTCGTGTCCGCAAGACGGCTCATGTGTTCGAGCGTGTGGGACTTGCGATGGCAGGCGCGGCCTGCGGGCTGTTCATCGGCGCCTATGTGGGATCGGCGATCCCGCAGCTCACCACGCAGGGCTTCCTGCTGCTGATGATGCTGCTCGGCTGCATCGGCTTCTATCTCGGCATCGACACGCCGCAGATGCCGTTCGACGAGGCGCATAGCGAGATCGACGCCGCGGAATTCCTCAGCTCTGCCGGCACGCTGTGCGCCACGCTCACCGCCTTCGCCTCCGTCGCCGTCATCGTGCTCCGCCTCGATCCGCACATGGCCTGGACCTGGCTCGTCTTCATCGGCTGGCTCGCCGGCGTCGCCATGCAGATCGTGGCCGGCGCCAAGGCTAGGATGCGGAAGTAGGTTTGTTGTCGGAGAACAATCGTGCCGCCAGCACCGCTGCGTTCCCTCCCCCCTTGCGGGGGAGGGCTAGGGAGAGGGGTAGCCACACGACGCGCTCTGGCGAGTCGAACGAGGTTCTGTTGCGTCACCTCGAACGCAAGGCCCACCATTTGCTGGGCCACCCCTCTCCCCATCCCTCCCCCGCAAGGGGGGAGGGGGCAGAGCGGAGCGCTCGGCGGCTTCCGGTTACGAAAAAAGATCGCGCTCTAAAACACCACGCCGATCCGCGAGCCGCGTTTCCAGGCGATGCGGCAGCGCTTCTTGGTGTTGACGTGCAGCAGCTCGAAGCGATCGGGAATGCTCACCTGCCCGCCGAGATCGACGCAGGCCCCGCCGGGCGAATAGTCGATCAGCGTGCAGTTGATGACCGGCGCGCGCGGGCCGGTGATGATCTTGGCCTGGCGCGACACCAGGCCCGAAGGCTTCACGCGGGCAAATCGGCGCGGATAGTGTGGCACGTCTCCTCCAGCTGCGCAGGTTTCGCGGCGTGTTCGGACCGCCATGATGACGCGCAGAAGATTCGATCCGGCTAAACCGCGCGGGAGAATTTTAATGAAAAGTGTCGGCGAAGGCAGAAAGCGGTGGTAGCGGAATGCCACCGTCCTCTCCAGGGTAGGACTATCGCATTGTGATCTTTCCTCCCCGCCATCCTTCGAGACGCCCGCCCTAGGCGGGCTCCTCAGAATGAGGGCGGAGCGCGCGGCGGCAGTTTCAACGGGCGCTGATGCTGATTAGCCTCATCCTGAGGAGGCGCGTAAGCGCCGTCTCGAAGGACGAGGCGTGCGCGCAAGCTGCGGCAGCACGGGTCAAAGCCCGCCCCCCATCCCCCCGTCACGATCTCCTCCGCCGCCACTCCCGCTGCCAGATCCACCCCCGGCTCCACCGGCATCGGCACCGTCACATAGTCCTTCGGCAGGTTGACCGGCCGGTAATCCGGCTCCACCGCCATCCGCTTCAGCACGCTCTCATGCACATGCGCGCCGTCGGGGATGACGCGCGGCTCGCAATCGGGGATGTAGAAGCCGAGCACCACCGTCCGGTCGGGCCACTCCTTGTATTTCGCGCGTTTGGGCAGGAATTCCAGCACCCGCCAGCCCGGCGTCATCGAATCGTGCAGCACGCCGGTCTTGCCGGTGGTGGCCGGCGCGACATAGCTGAACGGCGAGTTCTTGCGCTGGATGCCCCAGGCGAGCTGCTTGACGGTCGCGGGGTTGAAGTTCAGCCCCGCCTTCTCCGCTTCCGCGATCATCCACAGCAGCGGATATTTCGACTCCCCGCTCTCGACTTCCGGATAGCCGCCGCCGACGTCGCTGTGCACGCCGGCGAACCACACCTGCAGGATGTCCTGCGGCACCTTCTTCTCGTCCGGCACGTAGCGGTTGCTCCAGAACTCCTGCGGCTCCCGGTACTGCTTCAGGCGGAACATGCAGCGCCGCTCGTCGATCGCGATCGCCTGCCGGAAGATCCGAACGCTCGGGTTGCGCAGCGTGAAGGCCAGCTCCTCCAGGCTCGGCCAGAACAGCCGGTCGGCGCGCGGCACGATCACGCTCGCCACCGTGTCCCACACGCCGATGAAGTGGATGGTCGGCCAGCGCGTCGAGGTGATGCGCGCGAACTGGGCGGCGAGGTCGTATTGGTCCTTCGGCAGCGGCCCCTGGTCGTCGAAGGCAACGCCGGTGAGGTCCTCGATGTCGTTGCCGCGCCCGGTGCCGGAATATTGCTTGTAGGCGACGAGGCCGGAGCCTGCGAGGTTCGCCTGCTCCGGCCTGATCAGGCCGATCTTGTGGATCAGCCCCGCCAGCACGCGCACGGTGTAGGCCCCGCGCGAAAAGCCGAACAGATAGATCCTGTCGCCGGCTGAGTAATGCTCGACCAGGAAGCAATAGGCCGACAGCACGTTGTCATCGAGCCCGTAGCCGGTGGCGAGCCCCAGCACCAGGTTGATATTGGCCTTCAAGCGGTGCCACGTCGTCGGCTTCGTCACCGTGCCGACGCCGGGATCGTAAAACACCATCTGCCGCGGCTGTGTCTTCTCCGTCTTGCGCAGGCAGCGATAGAGCTTCAGGACGTTGGAGATGTTCTCGCTGATCTCGTTGCCGGTGCCGTCACAGCAGATGACGAGGTTTTTCGGCTCGGGTTTGGATGCGTGATCCATGGGATGCGCTCCGGCGAATGCTACCCCGGCGAGTATAGCCGAATCGCGCGACGGCGAGGAGACGATGCTGTCTCACCCTCCCCTGGAGGGTGGGGCTATCGCAGATGGGAGTGATATCGCCTGCGGCCATCCTTCGAGACGCCCGCCCTTGGCGGGCCCTCAGGATGAGGACCGAATGCGTTTCGCTGATCCAACGGACTCCGATGCTGCTTAGCCTCATCCTGAGGAGACCGCTGAAAGCGGTCGTCTCGAAGGACGAGGCGCGCGCTCAGCTCGCGCAAAGCGCCACACGCGATTCCTCTCCCCGCAAGCGGGGAGAGGCGAAAGAAGCCCCTACTTCTTCTTCGCCGGTCCGAAATTCGGCTGCCAGGCCGCCTCCTTGCGGCTCGGGGCGGCCGCGATCACCTTGGCCTTGTCCTTCTTCGGTTTCTTGGCTTCGCGATTGCCGCGTTGCTGTCCCTTGGCCATGTCGCTCTCCTGTGGTTCGAGTTCGCCGAGTTCGTCCGCCTGCAGCACGCGCCCGCGCGGCGTGCAGACGCGCACGTCCATGTAGCCATCGCGCAGCAGCTTGCGCCCCAGCCGCAACGCGACAGTGGCGCTGCCGCGTCCGAGATTGGCGCTGCCATATTCGTTCGTTCCGCTGACGAGGTAGGGCACGCGCGTGGCTCTAGCCATTGAGCAGGGCCGCCGCGCAGACCAGGAGAAGCAGGAACAGCGGAACGATGACCGGCGGCACGATCCACTCCGAGGCGCGAAAACGCGGCATCGCATGCTCCTGTATCGGCACGACGAGCGCGTGCCCTGGCGACTGATGTGACGGCGGGAGCGCACGTGACCCTCAGTCACCGGTCGATGCCGTAGCGGGAGATGCGGTGATGGATGCGAGCCTACGCCTGACGCTTCGCAATAGCGAGGACTAAAACGCCGCGCGCAGCCACAGCATTGTCGAGCGAAGTGAGGACCGGTTCGCGTCAACTGGCCATGATAATGCTGGCTATTGCTGCAAAGGAGGCGCATGGTTGCAATCACCGGCGTCGGTTTGGGGCCGCTGTCGCAGCAAGGCAGGCGTGCATGACCATCCGTTCGCGGCGGGAAACCGTCACGTTTAGGCATCCGTTCCGCATTCACGGCGTCGAGCGCGTGCTGCCCGCCGGGGCCTATCAGGTGATTGCCGACGAGGAGAGGATCGACAGCGACATCGTCTCGGCCTGGCGCCGCGTCGGCACCTCGATCATCGTGCCCGTGGAAGGCGTGCTTGGCTCGGTCGAGATGCTCTCGATCCGCGCGGCCGACCTAGCCTCCGCGATCGCCGTCGATGCGAGCGTCGCCAATGACTGATCATCCCGTCGATCTCGACAAGCATCGCGGCATGGCTGCGCAGAAGGCGACCGATTTGCGCCGCGCGCTGGCCGAGGTCGAGAACAATGTCCGGCAGCTGCGCGAGCGCGAGGCCGATCTCGAAAACCACCTGATGACGGTGCCCGCCGCCTCCTGGGCCGAGGCCGCGGTGAAGGCGCGCTATCTGCTCAACCTCTATGCCGCCAGCCTCCCCGTCGAGGACACGCGCCACCGCGCGCTGGTGGCCGCGATGTTCGACGATTTCGCCCGGCTGTCGGAGGAGAGCTGAGGCGAGCTCGGCCGCTCGCGTGCCGTAAACGCGCGCAAGTCGCGGACGGCACGCGGGCGGCCGGCCGCGGGGGGCACCTCATCCCGGCTTGTCGCGCCGAAGCCTAGGCGAAGGCGGGCTTGTCTCGCCGAAGCTGCGGCGACGGCGCACGAGGCTGCGAACCAACCCACGCACAGGAGCCCGTCATGACCCTCACCAGCGGCCGCTACATCGGCCTCGAATACGACCGGATGATCGTGCTGTTCTCGATGCAGGACGGCCCGCGCGAGATCGGCTGCGCGATCTCGACCTCGGCAATGGACGATCTCGAACGCGGCCCCAAGGTCGCGCCCGAGCACCGCGAAGCCCAGTTCACCCGCCTGCGCGACCGCATCGAAGCCTGCGCCGCCAGCAAATACCGCGCCTGCGAGTTCGAAGGCACCCCGCCGGGAATTGTGCTGCGGAGCATTGATTTTCGGGGGTAGGGGGAGGTGGCTGCCGCGGAGGCGCTTTGTTCGCCTTGGGCCGATACCGATGGCCGTTGCCGTCATTAGCAGTTGACGAGGTCTTTGGGCGAGAGGCGCCGGCAGTGTGCGCATAATCCATACGATGCGCCTCCAGGGATGTTACCGGGCGAGCGTAGCGAAGATATCGATAGAAGCGAGGCCGCGTAGATCCCTTAACAGACTCTTAGCAGCGATAATCAGCACCAACGGGAGTTCTTTTGCTCAGCTAGCCATGCTCGCATTTCTTGAATCAAGCGAGATTTGTTGGAAATAAGAGAAATGGGCTGTCGGTGCGCTCGGGTCTGATCTGACCAAATACGGTACACTGCATTGGCGATGGGAGCGAATTGAAAAGAGCCTTCGGCCTGGAGCGCGCGCATATAGAGTTCGTGTTCATCGCATATAAGATCGCGATCGGGGTTCCATCCTCCTAACTTTTCAAGAAAGTTCTTGCTCCAGAGAGAGCCGCCAGTTTGAGGCAATTGCCAACCAAACCATTGAGCATAGATGTCGATTGAGCAATCGATGACTGACTTGGCCAAGGGTAGGGCTCCGCAAGAAGTCCAATACTCAAGGAATACAGGACTGTAGATAACGTCAATCTTCTTCGAGCTGTTAAGCTCGGTCAGCTGAGACATCAGCTTCTCAGGAAGCAAGTAGTCATCCGCATCCAAGTATTGAATCCATGCGCCGCGGGCGAGCTCAATGATCGAATTGCGAGCAACGTTGACTCCTCGGTTCGGTGTGGAGAAGGCTAGCCTGAGGTCCGTCGGATAGCGCAGCCTCCTAAGTAGATCGATGCCATCTCCGCGCCGCTGATAGTACTTTTCTGGCCAATGAAGATGCAGCAGGTCGCAATCGAAGTCTTTGACGCCACGCCACAGTGGGAGGAGCCTGCGGTAGTCAGAAAGGAATTCAGTTTGAATGCCATGATCTCGGAGAGCGTCCGCGAGCATTTGCTGGTAAGGATTGCCAGCTCGATAGTCAGGAGCGAATAAAACTCTCATTGAAACTATTCTTGCACTTTCCTAGCGCGGGATATTGCTTCTTCCCTCGATCTGCGAAAGCGATCGCGATCAGCGTATGTCGTGATTACTGCACCAACCTTCTTCGGTTCAGCCTTAAGCGGGTCTCTCCCAAAGTAAAAATTCCAGGAATATTGAACTTCGCTCTAGCTCCTCCCTCCATCGCTAAGCGAGAATTTTTGGACAAACGATTATGACTTTAGACAGTCGAGACCGAACGCGAGTTCGCTGATGATCAGGCCTGCGCCGATCGTCTTTCCGAGGCCGACATCGTCCGCGAGCAAAGTCACTGGAAGACGACGACAGAATGTTATGAGGTTGGTTACTTGGTGGTAGTACGGAGTAAGACGATCGCTCCAGCTCGGCGTCGGTTTAAAGTCTTCCGCTCGTTCAATAACGGTTGGATCGGCTAGATCCCATTCGAGACCTGCTCGGTAAATTCGATATTCTTCGGGCTCTTTGCTCCGGCTAAGTATCTTCGACTTGAATTCGGTGGCGGCGTCCATCCTCCCACCCCAGCCTGAGAAGTCTCAACCGCAGGATGCTAGGTTCTACCCTTGCGGGCAAGTGCACTTTCGTTAGTGAGCTACCGGCCTACCGTCTTCCCCAAACAAAAACGGCCGGATCTTTCGATCCGGCCGCAAACGCAAGAAACGCTACTGGCTAAGCTTACGCGACGCGACGCAACTTAGCCCCCGCCCTAACCTAAAATCTCAGCTCGCCTTCTTCGCCGGCGCGGTGTCGCCGACCTTCTTGACGATGGCGCGCTTCAGCTCGAGAGCGCGCGGGGAGAGGGTGTCGGCGTTGGCCTTGAGCAGGAAGGCATCGAGGCCGCCATTGTGGTCGACGCTCTTCACCGCGTTGGTGGAGACGCGCAGGCGCACGTTGCGCTCCAGGGCTTCCGAGATGAAGGTCACGTTGACCAGGTTCGGCAGGAAGCGGCGCTTGGTCTTGATGTTGGAGTGGCTGACCTTGTGGCCGACGAGGGGGCCCTTGGCCGTCAGTTCGCAGCGGCGAGACATGTCACAAATCCTTATAGTTCGAGCCCCAAACGAGTTGCGGCCGCCATCCGGGGCGCCACAGGGGCAAATTCTCTGTCCTTGCAGGGAGCGGGCGGACGTATAGGGGGGAAGGGGCGGGACGTCAAGGTTTTGGGGCGGGTTTCGTGGCCGCCCGGGTGGTGCGCTCCCTCCCCGCTTGCGGGGGAGGGTGGGGGAGAGGGGGTCTCCTCTGGGGGGCAGACGCGAGGGTCCCCCAGAGGAGAGAGCCCTCACCCGCGCCTGCGGCGCGACCTCTCCCGCAAGCGGGAGAGGTAAGGGAGCCCGCGGCACCCTCCCGATCACCAAAACGGCAATGATTGTCGCGCCTTACCATCACATAAAGGGCGCATTCGCCGCCGAAGACTCCGGTGGAGTTCCCCGGCAGAGATGCCGGGGGCACATTGCTTGCCGCGGTTTTTGTCTTAAGTAACGGCCATCGCGCCCCGATTGGATTGTTTCGTGCCCACAACGTCCCCTTTTGCGCCAGAACGGCGGCCGCCGCGCCCGCGCGTTGCCGGCTGGCTGGCGGCGTTTTGCGGCGGGATCCTGCCCTTGGGCATCGCCTTCGGCGCGGCGCCGGCGGCGGCGCAGGGCAAGCTCGAGGCGCAATATGAGGCCTCGCTCGCCGGCATTCCGGTCGGCAAGGGCGCCTGGAACATCGACATCCAGGACGACGTGTTCGCGGCCGCGGCCTCGGGCGGCACCTCGGGCCTGCTGAAATCGTTCACCGGCGGGTCCGGCACCCGCGCCAGCCAGGGGCGCGTCGTCGGCGGCGCGCTGGTGGCGACCGGCTACCAGGCCTCGACCACCACCTCGAAGAAGACCGAAGAGATCCGCATCACGCTCGACAAGGGCAATGTGAAGGATTTTGCGATCCTGCCGGAGCCGCCGGTCGATCCTGATCGCATCGTCGTCACCGAGGCGCACCGCCGCGGCGTCTGGGACCCCATGACGGCCTCGCTGCTGCGCGTGCCCGGCACCGGCGATCCGGTTTCGCCGGAGGCCTGCCACAACGCAGCCCCCGTGTTCGACGGCCGCATGCGCTACGACCTGAAGCTCGATTTCAAGCGCATGGAGACCGTGAAGGCGGAGAAGGGATACAAGGGCCCGGTCGTGGTCTGCGCGCTCTATTTCGTGCCGGTCTCGGGCTACATCCCCGACCGCCCCGTGATCAAATACCTCGCCGCCCAGCGCAACATCGAGATCGCGTTCGCGCCCGTCGCCGGCACCCGCATCCTGGTCCCGTTCTGGCTGAAAGTGCCGACGCCGCTCGGCCCGGCCATGCTGGAAGCCACCAGCTTCATCACCACCGCCCAGCCGCCCCGGGTCGCGAAGACGCAGTAACAGGCGCGGCGGTCGGCGTTTCCCCTCCCCTGGAGGGGGAGGGTCGATCGCGCGCAGCGCGAGCGGGGTGGGGTGATCTCTCAATACGAAGACTGCCCGTGGCGAGAGATCACCCCACCCCGTCGTCCATCTCGCTTACGCGCGATGGCCGCCGACCCTCCCCCTCCAGGGGAGGGTAAAAAAGACTCAGCAATATCAATCACATCTCTACTGTGCAGGGGGTTGTTTTCGCGAAAATGAGCTTGGGCGGCCGGTTCCGGGAATCCATTTGACTCCGCCCCGATTCTGATTCGACTCCGCGCCGTCCCCAACTTAAGCCTTTCCGCCATCGAAACGTCACTTGTACGGCGGTCGAAAACTCCATCTAGTTGTAGCCTACAAGCCTCCCGCGAGATGTTGCGTGAACGTAACAGGACTCCGCGGCGAGTCAGCGATTCGGCCGCGATTCGTTCTAGAGTCGTTCCGAAGCTTAAAGGCAGAGGGAAAAGCGTCGCAAAGTGAGACAGTTGCGCGGGATTTGGGGAGCGGATGTCCGCACGCCCGGTGTGCCCCTCACCCTGAGGAGGCCGCGCAAGCGGCCGTCTCGAAGGGCGAGGGGCTTGGCTTGCTCAATGGCGCCAGCCAGGCCTTCATCCTTCGAGACGCGCTGACGCGCTCCTCAGGATGAGGAGCAGGCCCCCGCCCCAATCCGGCACTGACATTCGCCTAAATCGGCACTACCTAATCCCCCAGACATGGCTTTTTCTTCCTCCCCCTTCGCCTCCGAGCGCGCCCTTCACGATCGAGTGCCTGGCGCGGGCGTCACCGCGGTGCTCGGGCCGACCAACACCGGCAAGACCCATCTCGCCATCGAGCGGATGCTGGCGCATCCATCGGGGATGATCGGGCTGCCGCTGCGCCTGCTCGCGCGCGAGGTCTACAACAAGATCGCCGCCAGGGTCGGCAGCGAGGCGGTCGCGCTCGTCACCGGCGAGGAGAAGATCAAGCCGAAAAACCCGCGCTATTGGGTCTCGACCGTCGAGGCGATGCCGAGGGATCTCGACCTCTCCTTCCTCGCCGTCGACGAGGTCCAGATCGCCAGCGATCTCGAACGCGGCCACGTCTTCACCGATCGCATTCTCAACCGCCGCGGCCGCGACGAGACGTTGCTGCTCGGGGCTGCCACGATGCGGCCGATCATCGAGCGCCTGTTGCCGGGCGTCTCCATGATCACGCGGCCGCGCCTGTCGCAGCTTGAATTCGCCGGCGACCGCAAGATCACGCGCCAGCCGCGCCGCACCGCCATCGTCGCGTTCTCGGCCGATGAAGTCTACGCCATCGCCGAGCTGATCCGCCGCCAGCATGGCGGCGCCGCCGTCGTGCTGGGCTCGCTCTCGCCCCGCACGCGCAATGCGCAGGTGGCGATGTTCCAGAACGGTGATGTCGATTATCTCGTCGCCACCGACGCCGTCGGCATGGGCCTCAATCTCGACGTCGACCACGTCGCCTTCGCCTCCGACCGCAAGTTCGACGGCTATCAGTTCCGCCGCCTGACGCCGTCCGAATTCGCGCAGATCGCAGGCCGCGCCGGCCGCGCCACGCGCAACGGCACCTTCGGCACCACGGGCCGCTGCGCGCCATTCGAACCCGAGCTCGTCAACGCGCTGCAGAACCACACCTTCGATGCCGTGAAGATGCTGCAATGGCGCAATTCGAAGCTGGATTTTGCTTCGCTCGGCGCGCTGCAGGTGTCACTCAACCTCGCGCCCGGCCATGAGGCGCTGACGCGCGCGCCTGTTGCCGAGGACATGCGCGTGCTCGATCATGCCGCCCGCGACGGCGAGGTGCGCGATATCGCGCATGGCAAGGCCGCGGTGGAACGGCTGTGGGAGGCCTGTCAGGTCCCGGATTATCGAAAACTGTCGCCGGCCGCCCATGCCGAGCTGGTGACGACGCTGTACGGCTTCCTGATGCGCAAGGGATGCATTCCCGACGCCTGGTTCGCCGCCCAGGTCGAGCAGGCCGACCGTATCGACGGCGACATCGACACGCTGTCGGCCCGGATCGCGCAGATCCGCACCTGGACCTTCGTCGCCAACCGCCCGGACTGGCTGAAAGACCCCGATCGCTGGCAGGGGGTCACGCGGGAGGTCGAAAATAAATTATCGGATGCGCTCCATGAACGCTTGACTGAGCGTTTCGTTGATCGCCGGACCAGTGTATTGATGCGCCGCCTGCGGGAGAACACGAGCTTGAATACTGAAATCGGCAAGACCGGCGAAGTCATCGTCGAAGGCCATGTCATCGGCCGCCTCGACGGCTTCACCTTTGCACCGGACGCGGCGGAAGCTGGCTCCGATGCGAAAGCCTTGCAGGCTGCAGCGCAAGCGGTGCTCGCCGGCGAGATCAACACGCGCGCCGAAAAGCTGGGCAACGCGCCGGACGATCAGTTCGTGCTGACCGCCGAGGGCATCATCCGCTGGACCGGCGATGCCGTGGCGCGGCTGTCGGCCGCAGAGGACGCGCTGCATCCGCGCATCCGCATCATCTCCGACGAGCGCCTGACCGGCGGCCCCCGCGAGAAGGTGCAGGCCCGGCTCGAGCTCTGGCTCAAGACCCATATCGAGAAGCTGCTCGGGCCGATGTTCGAGCTGTCCAAGGCCGAGGACGTCACCGGCATTGCCCGCGGCATCGCCTATCAGCTGGTCGAGGCGCTCGGCGTGCTCGAGCGTCCCAAGATCGCCAATGAGCTGAAGGATCTCGACCAGCCCTCCCGCGCGACCCTGCGCAAATACGGCGTCCGCTTCGGCGCCTATCACATCTATTTCCCCGGCCTGCTCAAGCCCGCCGCGCGCGCGCTCGCCGCGCTGCTCTGGGCGCTGAAGCAGGACAATGTCGATCTGTCCTCGCTCTCGGGCGCGCAGCATCTGGCCTCATCGGGCCGCACTTCGTTCCCGGTCGACAAGGCGCTGCCGCGCGATGCCTATCGCGTGCTCGGCTACAAGCAGGCCGGCGAGCGCGCCGTGCGCGTCGACATCCTGGAGCGCCTTGCCGATCTGATCCGCCCGGCGCTGGCTTGGCGCGAGAACGCGTCCGGCGAAAAGCCGGCCGGCGCCTTCGACGGCCGCAGTTTCGTCGTGACGCAGGCGATGACCTCGCTCACCGGCTCCGCCGGCGAGGACTTTGCGTCCGTGCTGCGCGCGCTCGGCTATCGCATGGAGAAGCGTCCGCCGCTGCCGGTGAAGCCCACAGCGCCTGCGGCCGAGACGGTCGCGGCCGAGACGCCGCCCGCCGAGGGCCCCGCGGACACCTCGACCGAGACCGCGGCGGAGGCCGTGGCCGGCCTGCCGGAGCAAGCGGCGTCGGCTGAGGCTGCCGCTGAAGCCGTCACCGTCGAAGACGCGCCCGGCATGGAGCCGCATGACGAGCCCGCCCACGAGGAACCGGCGCTCGAAGCGTCTGCAGAGGCGCCCGTCACGCCGGAAGATGCTCCCGGCATCGCGCCGCCGGCCGAAGAGGCTGCTGCACCGATTGAAGCTGCTCCGGCGGAGACCGCCGCGACGGAAGCGGCCGCGTCACCCGACGCCGCCGCGCCTGAGGCTGCAGCCACCCCCGCCGAGCCCGAGCTGATCGAGGTCTGGCGCCCGGGCGGCCGTCACGAGGATCGCAAGCCGCGCCACGAGCGCCATCGCCACCAGCGTCACAACAACCACCGTCCGCAGGCCGGTGCTGAAGCCGGCGCTGCGCCTGCAGAAGGCGATGTGGCCGACGGCGCCAAGCCGGGTGAGAGGCATCGCCATGGCGGGCATCGCAAGGACTTCCGCAAGGGACGTGATGGCAGCGAGGGCGGCGATCGCCGCGACGACCGCAATCGCAGCTTCCAAGGCAGAGAACAGGGCAAGGACCGCGACAAGGATCGCGATCGCAACCGCGACAACAAGAAGTTCGGCGGCGATCGCGACAACCGTGGCCGCGACCGCGACAAGGGCCGCGACCGTCGCGACCGCGAGTCCGGTCCCTCGCTGCGTCCCTACGCTTCGAGCGCCAATCCGCGCGAGCGCGATCGTCCCGCTGATCCGAATTCGCCCTTCGCAAAGCTCGCCGCGCTGAAGGAGCAGCTGTCAGGGCGGAAGGAGTGATCCCACGACCGAGCGGCAGCGCCTCGATAAATGGCTGTGGCACGCGCGGGTGGTGAAGGCGCGCACCTCCGCGGCCGAGCTCGTCGAGACCGGCCACGTCCGCGTCAACGGTGGGCGAGAAAAATCGCCCGGCCACGCGATCAAGCTCGGCGACGTCATCACCGTCGCGCTCGACCGCACCGTGAGGGTGTTGAAGGTGACCGGCTTCAGCGAACGCCGCGGCGATGCCGCCTCGGCGCGCGTGCTCTACGAGGAGCTGAATGAGGCGAAGCGCAATTAATTGCGTTTCAAATTCATTTCTTGGTCGATCAATCACACAAAGCCGTCATGATCGGGGCTTCCCGACCTTGCGGCGCCGGGCCATCCGCGCTACGAAAGCCGCGACTTTTAAAAGAGCTTTTCGGAGCGTTGGATGACTTACGTCGTCACTGAAAACTGCATCAAGTGCAAGTACACCGACTGCGTCGAGGTCTGCCCGGTCGACTGCTTCTACGAGGGTGACAACATGCTCGTCATCCATCCCGACGAGTGCATCGATTGCGGCGTGTGCGAGCCGGAATGCCCCGCCGACGCCATCAAGCCGGACACGGAACCGGGCCTGGAAAAGTGGCTCGAGGGCAACGCCGAATACGCCAAGAGCTGGCCGAACATCACCCAGAAGAAAGAATCCCCCGCCGACGCCAAGGAATTCGACGGCATGGAGGGCAAGTTCGAGAAATATTTCTCGCCGACCCCCGGCTCGGGTGACTAATTCGGCTCAAACTTAACCCTAATAGCGGCGCTTTCGCTGAAAACCAGCCCTCAAGACCCCTAAATCATTGATTTTTGCGGGAAATGTGCTATATTGGGCACATTGAGCCGAACCCCGTCAGCCCCGTTGGCCCCTCTGGGTTCCCGTGAAACCAAATGTCGAACAGGGGCGTGGCAGTTTCCGCGCGCAGGCTGTGTCACAGAAAACGCGTAAAAAGAGTACTTCAGCGAGGGCTTCCCATAAGGAGGCCAAAAAAGTCGCCGCGGCCAGCCGTAGCGCATCCAAGGGTCGGACCGCGACGAAGGCGCCGGCTGCAAAGTCCTCGAAGAACAAAAGAAGCGCAATGCCTAACAAGACCGCCAAACCGGCCGCGAAAGCGACCGCTGCTAAGCCTGCTGCCAAGCCTGTGACTGCCAAGGCTCCCGCTGCCAAGCCCGCCGCGCCGAAGGCTCCCGTTGCTGCTGTTCCCGCCAAGGCTCCCGTCGCCGCCAAGCCGGCCGCGAAGCCCGCCGCTGCGCCGAAGGTCGAGGAAAAGAAGGTCGTGACCCAGCGTCAGGGCTTCAAGGCCAACGAGTTCGTGGTCTATCCCGCTCACGGCGTCGGCCAGATCCTGGCCATCGAGGAGCAGGAGATCGCCGGTGCGAAGCTCGAGCTATTCGTCATCAACTTCATCAAGGACAAGATGACGCTGCGCGTGCCGACCGCCAAGGTCGCCAATGTCGGCATGCGCAAGCTGTCCGAGCCCGCGCTGGTGAAGAAGGCGCTGGAGACCCTGAAGGGCCGCGCCCGCGTCAAGCGCACCATGTGGTCGCGCCGCGCCCAGGAATACGAAGCGAAGATCAACTCGGGCGACATCGTCGCGATCGCGGAAGTCGTGCGCGACCTCTATCGCTCGGAATCGCAGCCGGAGCAGTCCTACTCGGAACGCCAGCTCTATGAAGCGGCGCTCGATCGTCTGTCCCGCGAGATCGCGGTGGTGCAGCACTCGACCGAGACCGAAGCGGTCAAGGAGATCGAGGCCCAGCTCGCCAAGAGCCCGCGCCGCAATGCCAAGGCGGAAGCCGCCGAGGGCGAGACCGATGCCGAGGGCGATACCGACGACACCGATGGCGACGATACCACCGTCGCCGACGAGGCGGCGTAAGCGTCTCGTTGCGCCGATCGCAACAGATCAAGAGCCCGGCCGTTCGGCCGGGCTTTTTTGTTGGGGAATGCAGGGTGGGTCAGCCGTATGACACCGCCGTCATTCCGGGGCTCGCGAAGCGAGAGCCCGGAATCCATTCGTCCTCCGTCTCTGTCGCTGGATGGATTCCGGGCTCGTGCTCCGCACGCCCCGGAAGGACAGGCGCAAGAGTTGCGGACGGCTCACTTCACCGGTCGTTTCTCGAGCTTCCGTGCCAGCGTGCGGCGGTGCATGCCCAACCGCCGTGCCGCTTCCGAAATGTTGAACTCCGTCTCGATCAGGGTCTGGTGGATGCGCTCCCATTCCAAGGTCTTGATTGAGGTCGGCCGTGCGTCGAGTGCGACCTCGGCGTTCCCTTCGGCCTTGGTGAAGGCGGCTTCGATGTCGTCGGTGTTCGAGGGCTTTGCCAGATAGTGGCAGGGGCCGAGCTTGATCGCCTCCACGGCGGTCGAGATGCTGGCAAAGCCGGTCAGCACCACGATCAGCATGTCCGGATCGTGGCTGTGCAAGAGCTCGACGCAGGCGAGGCCGGAGGCGCCGCCGAGCTTGAGATCGACGACCGCATGGCCGAAGGAGCGGTCCTCCAGCACCTTGCGCACCTCCTCGATCGAGGCGGCCAGCACGACATCATAGCCGCGGCGCTCGAACGAGCGCTTCAGCGTGCGTGCAAAGCCGGCATCGTCCTCGACGACGATGAGCGAACGGTCAGGCGTCAAAATTCCCTCCGATCGCCAATGTTGCGAGCGGCAGCGTGAGGCGTACCGTGGCGCCGCGCTTCCTGTGATTTTCCGCAGTGACGGTGCCGCCCAGCTTGCGCACCACGTTCACCACCAGGAACAACCCGAGCCCACCGCCGGCGCGGCCCTTGCTCGATTGATAGGGCTTCCCGAGCTGCGCCAGCATCTCCGGCGCAAAGCCCGGTCCGCGGTCGCTGATCGACAGCACGAGGTTGTCGCTCTCCCGCTCGGCCACGAGTTCGACCCAATCGCGCGAGACCTCATAGGCGTTGTCGAGCACGTTGAAGATGACCTGCTTCAGCGCGATGTCGGAGACGATCGCAACATCCGCACCGAACGTATTGACGAAATAGAGCGTGCGCGCGGAGCGCGCGTCGCGCCATTCGTCGACCAGGGCGGTCACGAACGCCGTCACCGTGGTCGGCGACGAGCCTTCGCCGCGCGCTTCGCCCGCCGACACCAGAATGCCCGTGACGATCGACTTGCAGCGTTGCAGCGAGGTTTCCATCTCCGCGAGGTCCTCGGCGAGCTCCTGATCGGCGGCGAGGTCCGGCATGCGGCGCCAATCGCTCAGGATCACCGAGAGCGAGGCGAGCGGCGTACCGAGCTCATGGGCCGCGCCCGAGGCGAGCAGGCCCATGCGCACGATGTGGTCCTGCTCGGCGGCATGCTGGCGCAACGCCGCCAGATGCGCGTCGCGCTCGCGCAGATTCCTGTTGATACGGGTGACGAACACGACCAGCAGGACGGCGTTGAGCACGAAGCCCAAGAGCATGCCGGCCACCGTGAGACTGTAGGTCTCGCTGATCGGGTTCGGCGGCAGGTCTAGCGGCCGGTACGCCAAGGTCAGCCAGACGAAACTCGCGCAGGTCAGCGCGACCAGCGACCAGGTCGAGCGGGCATCGAGCAGCACCGCACCCAGCGTTACCTGCAGCAGGAACAGCGAGGTGAAGGGATTGGTGGCGCCGCCGGAGAGGTAGAGCTGCGCGGTCAGCGCGGCGACGTCCAGCATCAAGGCGACCAGCAGCTCGTTGTTGCTGATCGCGGCGCGATGGCGTACCCAGACCAGGCTGGAGACGTTGAGCAGCACCAGCGCGCCGATCACCGCGCCCATCCGCTCCAGCGGCAGGGGGATGCCAAGGCCGAAATGCACGGCACCGATGGTCACGATTTGGCCGACCACCGCGGTCCAGCGCAGCTGGATCAGCAGCGCCATGTTCTTGCGGTTGGTCTCGTCATCGGTCGGCGCCGTACCGATCAGCTCACTGCGTGCGTCAGCCTGCGATTGCAGCGTGGCGGTCAGTCCGCCATGCGCAAGTGTCTGGGAAAGCGTCTTCCCCTCGTCAGGTCGGCTCGACGATCGTTCCAGCATCTGATCCCGTCCTGCGCGCGGCGGCATCTGGGCCGCCGGCCGGTTCATGGACGAAGCGCCCGCGGCGGAACAGCCCGCCGCCGAATGTGACGAAAAGCCCGCCGGCCAGCATCAAGGCCAGGGCAAACCACGTCAGCGCGTAGATCAGGTGGTTATTGGGAAAGCGGATCACGGTCAATCCGGCGATCGGCCCGCCCGCAATTTGTGATCCGGCGTCGGCATCGACGAAGAAGGGCGCGATGTCGTGGAGCCCGCGTGCCGCCGCAATCGCGGCGACATCCCGCGAGTACCAGCGGTTGTGCTGGGGCACGTTGCTACGCAGGAATCCGCCCTTCGGCTCCGTGATGCGCAGCAGCCCGGTGACCTCGACCTCACCGTCAGGATTGCCGCTCTGGCGCGTCGAAGCGTCGCGCCGTTCCGACGGCACGAAGCCCCGGTTGATCAGAACCAGCGTGCCGTCACCGCGCGCAAGCGGCGTCAGCACCCAATAGCCCGGGCCCTCCTCGGTGACGGCCTGGACCAGCGTCTCGCGGTCATGCAGGAAGCGGCCCTTGAGGCTGACATGCCTGTATTCGTCATTGGCGGCACTGATCGCGGGCCATGACGCGGGCACCGGGATCGGCTGGGCCGCGGCGTGGACGCGCTGCTCGACGCGGTCGATCAGCGCCAGCTTCCAGGCGCGGCGCTCGATCTGCCAGACACCCAGTGCGATCAGAAGCACAAAAGCAATGAGCGATAGGACCGTGAGCCACAAGGACGGGGACCGCGCAGCCTTGCTGCGCGCATCTGCGTCCTTGCCCGTCACGATCCCGATATCGCTCACTTCATGCCGCTCATCTGGTGCATCGGCATCATGTTGCTGTTGAGGTGGTTCATCACCCACAGCGAACCCGACAGCGCGATCACCACCATGACGATGGTGAAGATCAGCGCCATCATGCTCCAGCCGTTCTCGGACGTCGTGTTCATGTGCAGGAAGTAGATCATGTGCACGACGATCTGCACGACAGCGAAGGCCATGATGACCAGCGCGGTGATCTGCTTGCTCGGCAACGTGCCGCTCATCACCAGCCAGAACGGGATCGCGGTCAGCACGACCGAGAGCACGAAGCCGAGCATGTAACTCGAGAACGTGCCGTGGGCGTGGCCGCCTTCATGGTGATGGTCGTCCGCGTGGGCGGCATGGGTATCGGTGCTCATCGCAGAACTCCCAGGAGATAGACGAAGGTGAAGACGCCGATCCAGACCACGTCGAGGAAGTGCCAGAACATCGACAGGCACATCAGGCGGCGGCGGTTGGCCTCGATCAGTCCGAACCTCTGGACCTGCACCATCAGCGTCACCAGCCAGATCAGGCCGCAGGAGACGTGCAGGCCGTGGGTCCCGACCAGGGTGAAGAAGGCGGACAGGAAGGCGCTGCGCTGAGGGGTGGCGCCCTCGTGGATCATGTGGGCGAACTCGGTGAGCTCGATGCCGATGAAGGCGAGACCGAACAGGCCGGTAATCGCCAGCCAGATTTGCGTCTGAGCGATCTTGTTCTGCTGCATCGTCAGCATGGCAAAGCCGTAGGTGATCGACGACAGCAGCAGCATGGACGTGTTCACCGCGACCAGGTCGAGGTCGAACAGGTCCTTCGGCGCGGGGCCGGCGGCGTAGTTGCCGCCGAGCACGCCGAAGGTGGCGAACAGGATCGCGAAGATGAGACAGTCGCTCATCAGGTAGATCCAGAAGCCGAGCGAGGTGCTGTAGCCTTCCGGATGCGGATGCTCGTCGGCGAGATAGAAGACCGGCTCGCCGGTCTGCGCGGGATTGACGGCAACAGTCATTTACTTGGCTCCGGCGAGCAGTTTGGTGCGCGCGTCCTCGGTCCGGATGACGTCGTCAGCCGGGATGTCGAAGTCGCGGTGATAGTTGAAGGTGTGACCGATGCCGACGGCGAGCATCGCGACGAAGCTCACGGCCGCCAGCCACCAGATGTACCAGATCAGGCCGAACCCCATCGCGGTGGCGAAGCCGGCAAGGATGATGCCGGTGCCGGTGCTGCTGGGCATGTGGATCGGTTTGAAGCCGGTGAGAGGACGCTGGTAGCCGCGCTTCTTCATGTCCCACCACGCGTCATTGTCGTGAACGACGGGGGTGAAGGCGAAGTTGTAGTCCGGCGGCGGCGAGGAGGTCGCCCATTCCAGCGTCCGCGCATCCCAGGGATCGCCGGTGACGTCCTTGAGCTGCTCGCGCTTGAGCAGGCTGACCGCGAACTGCATCAGCATCGAGAGGATGCCGATGAAGACGAACACGGCACCGATCGCGGCGATGACGAACCAGATCTGCAGGGACGGATCGTCGAACACCCGCAGGCGCCGGGTCACGCCCATCAGGCCGAGCACGTAGAGCGGCATGAAGGCCAGGTAGAAGCCGGTGACCCAGAACCAGAACGACATCTTGCCCCAGAACGGATCGAGCTTGAAGCCGAACGCCTTCGGGAACCAGTAGTTGATGCCGGCGAACGCGCCGAACACCACGCCGCCGATGATCACGTTGTGGAAGTGCGCGATCAGGAACAGGCTGTTGTGGAGGACGAAGTCGGCCGGCGGCACCGCGAGCAGCACGCCGGTCATGCCGCCGATCACGAAGGTCAGCATGAAGGCGATCGTCCACATCATCGGCAGCTCGTAGCGGATACGGCCGCGATACATCGTGAACAGCCAGTTGAACATCTTCGCGCCCGTCGGGATCGAGATGATCATCGTGGTGATGCCGAAGAACGAGTTGACGCTGGCGCCCGAGCCCATCGTGAAGAAGTGGTGCAGCCACACCAGGTAGGACAGGATGGTGATGACGACCGTGGCGTAGACCATCGAGGTGTAGCCGAACAGCCGCTTGCCCGAGAAGGTCGAGGTAACCTCGGAGAAGATGCCGAAGGCCGGGAGAACCAGGATGTAGACCTCGGGGTGGCCCCAGATCCAGATCAGGTTCACGTACATCATCGGGCTGCCGCCGAAATCGTTCGTGAAGAAGTTGGTGCCGACGTAGCGGTCGAGCGACAGCAGCGCGAGCACCACGGTCAGAACCGGGAAGGAGGCGACGATCAGGACGTTGGTGCAGAGCGAGGTCCAGGTGAACACCGGCATCTTCATCATGGTCATGCCGGGGCAGCGCAGCTTGACGATGGTGCAGATCAGGTTGATGCCGGACAAGGTCGTTCCAACGCCGGCGACCTGCAGCGCCCAGATGTAGTAGTCGACACCGACATCGGGACTGTAGCCGATGTTCGAGAGCGGCGGATAAGCCAGCCAGCCGGTGCGGGCGAATTCGCCGATGAACAGCGAGGCCATCACCAGCACCGCGCCGCCGACCGTCATCCAGAAGCTGAAATTGTTCAGGAACGGAAACGAGACGTCGCGGGCGCCGATCTGCAGCGGTACGACATAGTTCATCAGGCCCGTGACCAGCGGCATCGCCACGAAGAAGATCATGATCACGCCGTGGGCGGTGAAGACCTGGTCGTAGTGATGGGCGTTGAGATAGCCTTCGGAGCCGCCAAAGGCGAGCATCTGCTGGCCGCGCATCATCAGCGCGTCGGCAAAGCCGCGCAGCAGCATCACGATGCCGAGGATCATGTACATGATGCCGATGCGCTTGTGGTCAACCGTGGTGAACCATTCGCGCCAGAGATAGCCCCAGAGGCGGAAATAGGTGAGGCCGCCGAGCAGTGCCGCGCCGCCAAGCGCGACCACCACGAAGGTGCCGACGACGATCGGCTCGTGCAGCGGCAGCGATTCGAGGCCGAGCCGGCCGAAGATGAGCTTGAGAAGATCAGGAGACATGCGAACTCTCTTTAGGAGTCTGACTTCAGGAATCGGACTTGGGACGCTGTCCGAGGAAGAAGGACGAGGACTTCAGCGGCGTGAACGACGGCCGCTTCAGGCCGGCGCCGAGCAGCGGCGCGGTGTCGGCGGGGGCCGTGACCGAGGCGGGGGTCCTGCCCTGCGGCGCATCCGGCGTGCAGTTGCCGGCGACGAAGCTCGGCTCGGGCCCAAATGCGGTGCCGCGGCGGGCGTACTTGTCGTAGGCCAGCGGCAGGGGGTTGTTCAGGCCCTGATGGCCGTTGCCGCCCTTGGCGTCGATCGCCATCATCTCGCTCTGGCACATCTTGCCGGTCTCGACGCACATGTTGAGGATCAGGCGGTAGAGATCGGAATCGATGGTGCCCCAGCGCCGCACCGGCTCGTTCTGGCTGGGCTTCTCCAGCTGGAGATATTCGGCGCGGCCGAGCGTGCCGCCGGCCGACTTGGCGCTGGCGATCCAGGCGTCAAAGCCTTTCTCGTCGAGGCCCTGGAAGTTGAAGTGCATGCCGGAGAAGCCGGCGCCGCTATAATTCGCCGAAAAACCCTTGTAGGTACCGGCGTGGTTGACCACGGCGTGGAGCTTGGTCTCCATGCCCGGCATCGCGTAGATCTGGCCGGCGAGCGCGGGGATGTAGAACGAGTTCATCACCGAGGACGCCGTGATGCGGAAGTTGATCGGGCGGTCGACGGGAGCTGCGAGATCGTTGACGGTGGCGATGCCGTAGTCCGGGTAAATGAAGAGCCATTTCCAGTCGAGCGCGACGACATCGACCTCGAGCGGAGCCTTGGACTGATCCAGCGCGCGGTCGGCATGGATGCGGCCGAGCGTGCGATAGGGGTCGAGCAGGTGCGTGCCCATCCAGGTCAGCGCGCCCAGGCAAACGATGATCAGCAGCGGCGCTGACCAGATCACCAGCTCGAGCTTGGTCGAGTGATCCCATTCCGGCTCATAGCGGGCCGCGGTGTTGGACTGGCGGTAACGCCAGGCGAACAGCACCGTCAGCGCCATCACGGGGAGGACAATCAGGAGCATCAGGACGGTGGAGATGACGACGAGGTCGCGCTGTTGCGCTGCGATATCGCCGGCTGGCGCCAGCACGACATAGTCGCAGCCGCTCAGCGCAGCAGCCAGAGGTAGTAGCGCCAGGATCTTGAGACGAGACACGGGCCGAGCCTTATGAGAATGAGTTTCCTTTGCGGGGCAACGGGTAGCTGCGGCGCAGCAATCCGGACATTGGACAATTTGTCCAATGTTGCAGTGCGGGATGTTGGGTCAGACAGGCCCAGATTGCCTGGCGTCCGTCGGGCGGTCGGCTTTGGTTTTCAGGACGTTAAGGGCGCACGAATGGCGACGGCACAGACCCCCGCAATGGCAGACCTCCACTCGGGCGAGCACGGCCACGACCAGGCCAGTCCCGGCGAGATTGCCATCGGCGTCATCATCGGCCGCACCTCGGAATTCTTCGACTTCTTCGTCTTCGCGATCGCCTCTGTGATCGTGTTTCCGCGCCTGGTGTTTCCCTTCGCGAGCGAGTTGACCGGCACCCTTTATTCCTTCATGGTCTTCGCGCTGGCCTTCATGGCCCGGCCGCTCGGCACCGTCATTTTCATGACGATCGACCGGGAATACGGCAAGGCGGCCAAGCTGGTCTCGGCGCTGTTCCTGCTCGGCACCGCCACCGTCGCGCTGGCGTTCCTGCCCGGCTATCACGAGATCGGCGTCGCGGCGGTCTGGCTGCTGGCGCTGGCGCGCATCGCGCAGGGTCTGGCCTGGGGCGGCGCCTGGGACGGCATGGCTTCGCTGCTGGCGCTGAACGCGCCGCCGTCCAAGCGCGGCTGGTACGCGATGGTGCCGCAGCTCGGCGCCCCACTCGGGCTGATCGTGGCGAGCGCGCTGTTCGCCTATTTCGCCGGCAACCTCTCGGCCGATGATTTCTTCGACTGGGGCTGGCGCTATCCGTTCTTCGTTGCGTTTGCCATCAACGTCGTGGCGCTGTTCGCGCGCCTGCGCATGGTGACGACGGAGGAATATGCCTCGCTGTTCGAGACCCGCGAATTGCAGCCCTCGCGCATCTCCGAGACCGTCGCGCGCGAAGGCCAGAACATCATGCTGGGCGCATTCGCGCCACTGGCGAGCTTCGCGCTGTTCCATATGGTCACGGTGTTTCCGCTGTCCTGGGTGTTCCTGTTCACCCGCGAAAGCCCGGTGCGCTTCCTGATCATCGAGATCGTCGCCGCGGTGTTCGGCGTCGGCGCGATCGTGGTCTCCGGCATCATCGCCGACCGCGTCGGGCGCAAATCGCTGCTGATGGGATCGGCGATCGCGATCGCGATCTATAGCGGCTTTGCCCCGCAGCTGCTCGATGCCGGCGCGTTCGGCGAGACCATCTACATGGTGATCGGCTTCATCCTGCTCGGCCTGTCCTTCGGCCAGTCCTCCGGCGCGATCGCCTCGAATTTCCGGCAGGCCTACCGCTACACCGCCTCGGCGCTGACCTCGGACATGGCCTGGCTGTTCGGCGCGGGCTTCGCGCCGCTGGTCGCGCTGCTGCTCGCCACCAATCTCGGCGTCATCGCCTCGGGTGCGTATCTGCTATCGGGCGCGTTCTGGACCCTGCTGGCGCTCTGGCTCAGCGGCCAGCGCGAGGCCGGCGACATGGACGCGGGCTCCAGCTCATAAGCTCAAGCCGCAGCTTTAGAGGGTGGGCAAAGGCGCATAGCGCCGTGCCCACCATGCCTCAGCGATTAAGATAAGGCGTTGGTGAACACGCTACGGCGGCGGAGTTTGTGGGCTCCAGATCCCGGGTTCGCGCTAAGCGCCCCCCGGGATGACGTGCGCTTAGCGCACGTCAATCCGCAACGATCTTCACGCGATCGCGTACCTTCACCTGCGCGGTGCGATCGAGGCCGTTGAGCACGCGAAAACGCTCGGCGGGGTGATCGACGCCGGCCATGCGGTGGGACAGCGACTCCACGGTGTCACCGGGCTGCACGGTGATGACCTTGATCCGCAGCGGACGGGCGGCCTGGATCTCGTCCAGCGTCAGGCGGCGGAACGAATTCACGGTCTCGCGCGCGTTGCGCTCGCTCTCGGTCGATTTCTGCCGTGTCGCGAAGATGAAGCGGTAGACGTCGCTGCCGAAGCGCAGCGCATAGACCTTGAACTGCCACTGGTCGCCCTTGGCGGTGGCGGACGCGGCCGGGAAGCCGTTGATGGTGAGGTCTTCGGTCGACGCCTTCTCGACGCCCTCCATCCAGCCGGAATTGAGATAGTCGCCGAGCGACTGCTCGGCCGGGACGCGCACCACGTCGAAACGCATCGCCTGGGCGCCGCCCTCGCGCACGCCGATCACCGCCTGGGCGGTGTTGTCGAGCGTGAAATTGTCCGGCGCCTGGAAGGTGAAGCCAAGCTTCGGATGCAGGAAACGGCGGCCGCGCACGAAACCTTCGCTGGGGTCCTCGCCGTAAACGAGATTGTCGATCGCGGCGAGATAGCTCTCGCGGTCGCGCTCGGCGCCTTCAGGCGCCGTGTATTGGCGCGCGATATTCTGCGCGTTCTGCACGCGCTCCGGGGTGGCTGGATGCGACGAGGTGAAATCCTGCGCGCGCGGATCGAGCGAGCTCCTGCCGGCCTTGAGCTCGGCATTGCGCTCCATGGTGGAAAGAAAGCGGGCCGCGCCGTAAGGATCGAAATGCGCCTTGGCGGAGATGCCGACGCCGATGCCGTCGGCCTCGAGCTCCTGCTTGCGCGAAAAGCTCGCCATGGTGAGCTTGGTCTTGGCCAGCGCGAGTGCGGTGAGATCGGGATCGTTGCTCATGTCGGTGACGACGCGGGTGACGATCGCGGCCTGGCGCGCCTGGTCCTCGCGCATCGCGGCATGCTTGGACAGCACATGCGCCATCTCGTGGCTGAGCACGGAGGACAATTCCGAGGTGTCGCTGGCGAGCGCAAGCAGGCCGCGCGTGACGTAGAGCTGGCCGTTCGGCAGCGCGAAGGCGTTCACCGCGCCGGAATTGAGGATGGTGACCTTGTAGCCCTGGTCGGGACGGTCCGAAGCCGCGACGAGCCGGTCGACGGTCTTGCTGACGAGCGATTCGAGCCTGGGATCGTCATAAGTGCCGCCATAGCTCGCCAGGATGCGCTCGTGCTCCTTCTCGGTGGCGGGGGGCTGCGCGACGGCCGGCTTCGGCTTGGGCATGGCGACGGCCGGCGGGGCGGTCGCGGTCTGGAACCGGCCCATGTCGCCGCAGCCCGCGAGCGTCGTGCCCAGCACGAGGCACAGCACGGCCGGCGCAGCCCGCAGGCGGCGGCATTCAGTCCGTACGTGCCTCTCTAGCACCCCATTCACGTCGCTTAACCCGTGCCTGGCCCTTGTCAGGGCCGTCCCCCTGTCGGCTCGTTTGCGCCCAGCAACTCGACCTGCCCCACGAGCCGCACCTCGATCCGCGGTCCCGTATTGTCCTCGACCCAGCCCCGGACACGAATACGTTTGTTTTCCAAGGACTTAAGGGTGATGCCGGCGCTTTCGAACGCCGGTAGCGTGCGCTTTGAAATAGTCGCGGCAAAGCCACGTGTCCAGTTCCGCCCGAAGTTGAGGTAGGTCATTGCCCCAGCTTGCCGGACCGACAGGACTTTACCCTCGACCACCACAAAACGCCCGATCCCCGCCAAAATATCGTCCGGACTTTCCGCGTTTTTTATGGCCGACGGGTCAGCCCAACTGCCCTTTTTTTGGCGCCGCGCTGCAGCTTCCGACGCCATCAGAGCGGCCGCGCAGTCCTTGTCGGTGATCTCGGCGGAAACCAGGGCATTACCCTCGGCGAGCAGCATGGCCTGTACGGAGCTATCGCTTTCGCCGACGAAGACCAGCGCGCCCTGGCGGCCATAGCGGTCGGGTGTGTCGTCGCTGGCGCGGAGCGTGACGTCGCGACCGGCGAGCAGCGATGCTAACGCCTGCTTGGTGGATGCCGTCGCTTCGATTCCGATCAGACGGATCTCGCGGCCGTCGTCGAGACGGATGCTGCGCGCGTCGACGATGGCCGCAACGCGGCCCTCGCCTTGCGCTTCGAACTGGCACGGTGTCGCGAGCGCGGTGTCAGCCGCGACGAGAAGACATAGGACGACGAGGTGAAGCAGTCGCGTCACGTGACCCGGAGAGGTTGCGTTGTGTCTCGATCTTAACTCAAACGATGTGTGAGGCGAAGAGGCTTCCTCATGCTCCGTCATTGCCAGCGATCCAGACTCCCACGCGGAAAGAATCTGGATTGCTTCGCGGAGCCTGTCATCGGGCCGCGCTTTGCGCGGACCCGTTGGCTTGCAATGACGCGGAAAAATCCAGCGCCTCTCACCATTCCGCTTTGCGGAAAACATGCGCGGCCATCATATGCGCCTCGCGCTTGCTGCGCTCTTGCGCATGCGGCATGATTGCGGCAACAGCGATTGCCAATAACGATTGCCAAGAGCAATAACCAAGCCGCCATCAGAGACAGGCGTTAAAGGGAGGTCTTTTCGATGAAGCACATTCTGTCGGGCATTTTTGCCGCCGCGTTTGCCCTCGGTGCGAGCGCAGCGCAGGCCCAGGACAAGCCACCTCTCAAGATCGGCGGCATCCTCGACATGTCGAGCCTCTATGCCGACATCACCGGTCCCGGCAGCGAGACCGCGGCCAAGATGGCCGTGGAAGATTTTGGCGGCGAAGTGCTGGGGCGCAAGATCCAGGTGCTCGCGGCCGACCATCAAAACAAGGCCGATCTCTCCGGCAACATCGCCCGCGACATGCTCGACAATCAGGGCGTCGAGATGATCTACGACGTCGCGGCCTCCGCGACCGCGCTTGCGGCCGGCGAGATCGCGAAGGCGCGCAACAAGATCATCATGTTCAACGGCCCCGGCTCGATCCGTCTCACCAACGAGGCCTGCGGTCCCTACACCATCCATTACGTGTTCGACACCTACGGCCAAGCCAACGTGACCGGCCTTGCGGCCGTGAAGACAGGCCTCGACAGCTGGTTCTTCCTCACTGCCGACTACGCCTTCGGCCAGGATCTGGAAAAGGACACCAGCGCCGTCGTCACCAAGACCGGCGGCAAGGTGCTCGGCAGCGTGCGCCATCCGCTCAACACCTCGGACTTCTCCTCGTTCCTGCTGCAGGCCCAGGCCTCCAAGGCCAAGGTGATCGGGCTTGCGAATGCCGGCGGCGACACCGTCAACGCCATCAAGCAGGCGGCCGAGTTCGGCATCACCAAGGGCGGCCAGAAAGTCTCGCCGCTGCTCGCCTTCGTCACCGACATCGACTCGATTGGCCTCGAGACCGCGCAGGGGCTGTTGCTGGCGGAAGCGTTCTATTGGGACATGAACGACGAGACGCGCGCTTTCTCCAAGCGCTTTCAGGAGCGCGTGAAGCGGCCGCCGACCTCGGCGCAGGCCGGCGTCTACTCCTCCGTCACGCATTACCTGAAGGCGGTGAAGGCGGCCGGCACCACCGACGCTGCCGCCGTCATGAAGATGATGAAGGAAACGCCGATCAACGACTTCTTTGCCAAGGGTGGCAAGATCCGCGAGGACGGCCGCATGATCCACGACATGTATTTGTTCGAGGTGAAGAAGCCGTCGGAATCGAAGGGCCGCTGGGACGACTACAAGCTGCTCGCCACCGTGCCCGGCAGCGAAGCGTTCCAGTCGCTGGAGCAATCGCGCTGCCCGCTGGTGAAGAAGTGACGGCGTAACGAAGTGACGCCGTCATCCCGGGGCTCGCGAAGCGACAACCCGGGATCCATCGGGCGGCAGTGACGGTGGACGAATGGATTCCGGGTTCGCGCCAAGCGGCGCGCCCCGGAATGACGGAGCAAAATAACAACAAGGGAGACGCCCCATGAACGACATGGTCCTGCAAAAGCTCGAAGGCGGGCTGCTCACCATCACCATGAACCGTCCGGAGCGGAAGAACGCGCTCAATCCGGACATGGTCGCCGGGCTGGTCGAAGCGGCGCGGCGCGCGGCCGATGATCCCGAGGTGCGGGCGGTGCTGTTCAAGGGCGCCGGCGGCTCGTTCTGCGTCGGCGGCGACGTCAAGTCGATGGCGGCCGGCCGCGCGCCGCTGCCGTTCGAGCAGAAGCTCGCAAACCTCCGCCGCGGCATGGAGGTCTCGCGCATCCTGCACCAGATGCCGAAGCCCGTGGTGGCGCAGCTCGACGGCGCCGCGGCCGGCGCCGGCCTGTCGATGGCACTGTCCTGCGACCTGCGCATCGCATCCGAATCCTGCAAGATCACCACCGCCTTCGCCAAGGTCGGCTTCTCCGGCGACTACGGCGGCACCTATTTCCTGACCCAGCTGCTCGGCAGCGCGCGGGCGCGCGAGCTCTATCTGATGTCGCCGGTGCTCACGGCGAGGGAAGCCCATGCGATCGGCATGGTGACCAAGGTCGTGCCCGACGCCGAGATCGACGCCGCCGCGCATGAGCTTGCACTGTCGCTGGCGCAAGGGCCGTCGATCGCGCTCGGCTTCATCAAGCGCAACATCAACAATGCCGAGCATCTGGCGCTGGAGGATTGCTTCGACGGCGAGGCGATCCACCACACCCGCTGCGGCGACACCGAGGATCACAAGGAGGCCGCCAGGGCCTTCGTGGAGAAGCGCAAGCCGACCTTCAGGGGCGCATGACCATGGCGCCCTATCTGCGCTTGCGGCAGATCTGCCTCGTCGCGCCGCAGCTCGCGCCCGTCATCTCCGACATCGCGGAGATCATGGGCCTTTCCGTCTGCTACCGCGACGGCAATGTCGCGAAATACGGCCTGGAGAACGCGCTGCTCCCGGTCGGCTCCATTTTGCTGGAGGTGGTCGCCCCGTTCAAGGACGGCACCACGGCCGGCCGCTTCATCGACAAGACCGGCGGCCGCGGCGGCTATATGGCGATCTTCTGCTGCGACGATCCCGACGAGCGCGGCCGCCACGCGAATGCCATGGGCGTGCGCACCGCCAACGTCATCGACCACGCGCCCTACCACGGCGTGCAGCTCCACCCCCGCGACTGCCGGGCCGCCTTCATCGAGTTCAACCACACTGAAGGCAGCGATGACCTTCTTGGGCCTTATCCGCCGGCGGGGCCGGACTGGCAGAAGTCTATCCGCAAAGACGTGACGCAGGCACTGACGGCGGTCGAGATGCAGAGCCCGGATCCGCACGGTCTGGCGGAGCATTGGGGCAAGATCATCGGGGTTGCGGCTCGCGACTCCGAGCTGAGGCTGCCCAATGCAACCTTCCGCTTCGTGACGGGCGCGAGCGAGATCATGAGCGCGCTGGAGTTTCGGGTGACCGACGTGGCGCGCGTGCTGCATGCGGCCAAGGCGAAGGGGCATGCGGTGGCGGGGAACGAGTTCTTGTTAGGTGGTGTAACGTTTCGCGTCGGTTGATTCCCTCGTAGTGATCCGTCACCCTGAGGTGCTCGCCTCTTCGGCGAGCCTCGAAGGGCGACGGCCACAGGCGGGCCGTTCATCCTTCGAGACTCCCCATCGGGCGCTTTGCGCCCGACGCCTCGCACCTCAGGATGACGGTTTGAAAGAGTGCGGCGGCTCGACCAGGACGAGGAGAGGCTTAACATGCCGCATCCGCTCGACAGCTTCTTCGCCCCGGCCAGCATCGCGCTGATCGGGGCTTCGCGCGATCACGAGAAGATCCCGGGTCGGCTGCTGTCGATGCTGCGCAGGAACGAGTATCCCGGCAAGATCTACCCGGTGAACCCGAACTACACCGACATCGATGGGCTCGCCTGCTACAAATCGATCGCGGAGATCGGCGCGCCGATCGACCTCGCCGTCGTCATCATTCCCGCGCGCGCGGTTCTCGCCGCGCTCGAGCAGTGCGCGGTCGCGGGCGTCAAGAACGCGGTGATCATCTCCTCCGGCTTTGCCGAGGAGGGCGGCGACAGCGCGGCGATGCAGGATGCGATCGCGGCGCTGGCGAAGCGCACCGGCATGCGAATCTCCGGTCCGAACGCCGAAGGCTTCTTCAGCCAGGTGCAGCGCGTGGCGGCGACGTTCAGCCCGGCCGTGGACGTCAAGCCCGATGTCGTGCCGTTCGTTGCCACGACCAAGCGGATCGGCATCGTCGCGCAAAGCGGCGGCATCGGCTTTGCCTACTACCATCGCGCCAAGGCACTCGGAATCGCCGTGAGCTATGTCGTCAGCGCCGGCAATGAGGCTGATCTGGGAGCAGGCGAGTTCCTGGATTACATGGTGCAGGATCCCTCGACCGACGTGATCCTGCTGTTCATCGAGGGCATTCGCGACGTCGACAGTTTCTTGCCGCCGCCCGGCGCGCCGCAGAGCTCAAGAAGCCCGTCATCGTCACCAAGGTCGGCCGCTCCGGCGCAGGTCAACGCGCCGCGGCCTCGCATACCGCGAGCATGGCGGGCTGGTCGGCGGCCTATGATGCGGTGTTCGCGAAATACGGCTTCATCGTCTCCAACGACCTCGACGAAGCGCTGACGATCGCGGCGGTACTTGCCAGCAATCCGCTGCCGAGAGGCGACCGGGTTGCCGTGGTGACGGTGTCGGGCGGCGCCGGCATCTGGGGTGCGGATGCCGTGGCATTGCAAGGCTTGCAGGTGCCGGAGCTGTCCGAGCCGATCCAGGCGGGCATCAAGGCGTTGATGCCATCCTACGGCACTGCGCGCAACCCGATCGACGTCACCGCACAGGGCGTGACGTCAGGCGGTTTGCAGAAAAGCGTCGACGTGCTCACCGCCTCCGACGAGGTCGACGCCGTTCTGGTGGTGCTGTCGCTGTCGAGCGAGGTACGAAAGCCGTTTAGGGAGGAAGAGTTGCGGCCGGTGCTGGCAGCCCAGCACAAGCCGGTGGTGTTCTATTCCTACACGGTGCCGTCCGACTTCGCGCGGCGCGAGCTCGCCAAATCCGGTGTCGTGGTGCTCTCGGGCCTCACCCATGTCGGCGTCGCGATGCGGCGGCTGGTCGATTACGCGAGGTTCAGCCTGCCGAAGTCTGCGGACGAGGCGCGGCTGCCGCCGCGCGATCTCTCCGCGCATCTGAAATCACCGTCTCTGTCCGAGGCCGACAGCAAGGCGCTGCTGCGTGCCGCCGGCATTGCGTTGCCGGACGAAGTGTTGGTGACGGACAAGGCCGGGCTCGACGACGCCGTCGCCCGTGCCGGCTTTCCGCTGGTGATGAAAATCCAGTCGCCCGATATCGCGCACAAGAGCGAGGTCGGCGGCGTCCGCGTCAACATCACCACCAAGGGCGAGGCGTTCCTGGCGTTCGAGGCTTTGCACAACAATGCGCGCAAGCATCGGCCGGAGGCGGAGATCCAGGGCGTGCTGGTCGGCCCGATGGCGAAGAAGGGGGTCGAGATCATCGTCGGCACGATGACGGACGAGACGTTCGGCCCCATGGTGATGGTGGGCCTCGGTGGCATCACGACGGAGCTGTTCCGCGACGTCGTCTATCGTCCCGCGCCGGTGAGCGCGGAAGAGGCCGGCGCGATGCTGGCGGGCTTGAAAGCGGCGCCGCTGCTGAATGGGTTTCGTGGGGCTGCGAAGGCCGATGTTGCGGCGCTGGCGCAGTTGATTGCGGATATTTCGGTGCTCGCGGCGCGGCAGATCGCGGAGATCGAGCTCAATCCCGTGCTGGTGCACGGCGAAGGGCAGGGCGTCACGATCGTGGATGCGCTGGTGGTGCGGCGGAAATAGCGAACCACAACCACCACTGTCGTCCCGGACAAGCGAAGCGCAGATCCGGGACCCATGCCCACAGGGAGTACTTTGGCGAAGACTTGGAGTGACCAGCTCGCGCTACAGCTTCTCCCTGGTGGGTGCCTGCTTTCGCAGGGACGACAGCGGAGAATGCAGCGCCGCCGGGGCGATATGGTTACTATCGTCCCTTAAAGTTCGCCACGCGCCGCTCTTCCGTGGCCTTCACGCCTTCCCTAAAATCTTCCGTCGCGCGCAGCTTGGTCTGTTCGGCGAGCTCGTGGTTGGTGGCAGCCATCACCCGGTCGGCGAGGTCGTTGCGCATCGTGGCGCGGGTGGAGAGCAGGCCGAGGGGCGAGCACTCGGCGATCTCGCCGGCGAGCTTCATCGCGGCTGACTTCACCTGGTCCTGCGGCACCAGCTCGTTGGCGAGGCCCCATTTGTAGGCCTCTTCGCCGGTGACGCGGCGGCTGGTGTAGAACATCAGCTCGGCGTTGTTCTTGCCGATCAGCTCGGGCAGCGTCACGGTCAGGCCGAAGCCGGGGTGGAAGCCGAGCTTGGTGAAGTTCGCGGAGAAGCGAGCCTCCGGGCAGGTGACGCGGAAATCGGCGGAGACCGCAAGGCCGAGGCCGCCGCCGATGGCCGCGCCCTGCACGGCGGCAACGATCGGCTTCTTGGCGCGGAAGATGCGCACGGCCTGGATATAGAGATGGTTGATCGGTCCGAGATTGTCGGCGGGATCGCCCTTCTTGGCTCGCTCGGCCTCGCGCGCTTCCTGCGCCTGCCGGGCCGGGTCGCCGAAATTGGCGCCAGCGCAGAACGCCTTGCCCTGCGCCGAGAGAACGGAGCTGCGGATCTCGATGTCGCGGTCGAACTCGTCGAGCGCGTCCGCGATCTGGTTGATCAGCGAGATGTCGAAGAAGTTCAGCGGCGGGCGGCGGATTTCGATTGAGCCGACGTGTCCGACCTTCTCGACGCCGATATCTGTGTAAGTGCTCATGATGTCCTCGAAAGTTTAACGCAGGCCCAATCCGCGGGCGATGATGCCGCGCAGCACCTCGGTGGTGCCGCCCTGGATGGTGAGTTTCGGCGCGGTCTTGATGGCGAAATCGAGCTGCCGCTCCAGGGTCTCGCGATTGGTCGCGGTTTCCTCGACGAACGCGGCGAGATCGCGAACGCGGTGCGGAAGCTGCTGCTCCCAGACCGTGCCAATGTCCTTGACGATGGAGGCCTCGACCACCGGCTCCTTGCCGGCCTCGAGCATGCCGGCCACCGAGACCGACATGCGCCGCATGGTGTGGAGCTGCGCCACCAGGCGGCCGATGCCTTCGGCGCTGCGCGTGTCCGGGTTCGGGCCCACCGCGCGCACCAGCTCGGTCAGCACGTAATAGGTCTCGAGGAAACGTTCTGGCCCGGATCGCTCGTAAGCGAGCTCGCTCGTCGCCTGCTTCCAGGCGCCGTCGACCTCGCCGAGCACGTGGTCATCGGGCACGAAGAAGTCGGTGAAGACGACCTCGTTGAACTCGTACTGTCCGGTGATCTGGCCGATCGGGTTCACCTTGATGCCCGGCTGCTTCATCTTGACCAGGAACTGGGTCAGGCCGTGGCGGCGGTTTTCCTTGGTGGGCGGCGAGGTCCGGAAGATCGCGATCATGTAGTCGGCGATATGCGCCGACGAGGTCCAGATCTTGGTGCCGTTGATGAGATAGCCGCCGTCGGTCTTGGTCGCGCGCGTCTTCGCGGCGAACAGGTCGGAGCCGGAATTCGGCTCGCTCATGCCGATGGCAAAGCAGATCTCGCCGCGGCAGATCCGCGGCAGGATCTCCATCTTGATGTGTTCAGGTGCGTATTTCAGCAGCACCGGTCCGCTCTGGCGGTCGGCGACGAAGAAGCGCCGCGTCGGCGCGTTGGCGACGCGCATCTCCTCGGTTACCACGTAGCGTTCCAGGAAGGAGCGCTCCGGGCCGCCATATTTCTTCGGCCAGGTCATGCCGAGCCAGCCCTTGGCGCCGACCCGGCGGGAAAATTCCGGCGCGTCGGTGTCCTCGCGGTTGGGCTTGTGCGGATCGAAGGTGCCGGCGGCGATTTCCTCGGCGAGGAAGGCGCGCACTTCCTTGCGCAATTGCTCGCACTTTTCGGGCAGGCGGATCGGATCGAAACGAAGGGCAGCGGTCATGTGTTCTCTCCCGATCAGCGCGACGCCACGAGGGGCCACAATTCGTCGGCGCCGCGGTTTGCGACCAGCTTGCCGAGCTCGACGGCCCAATGACTCTCCGAGCCGAAATCGTCGCGCCAGGCCAGCGCCCGCAGCGAGTAGCGGTGCAAGATGTGCTCCATGGTGAAGCCGATCGCGCCGTGCACCTGGTGGGCGATGGCGCCGCCTTTCTCCGCGGCTTCCGCGCAGCGGATCTTTGCGGAGGCCGCTTCGAGATAGACCTCGTCGTCGAACGCCCTGGCGCTCGCGATGGCGTCAGCCGCCGAGGTCGCGGCCGCGAGCGCCGCGGCGGATTCGCCGGCGAGGCGCGCGAGGTTGTGCTGCACAGCCTGGAATTTCGAGATCTTCTTCTCGAAGGCGACGCGTTCGTTGGAGTAGCGCACGGAGATGTCGAGCATCGATTCCAGCGCGCCCGCGATCTGCAGGCTGCGCGCAACGCCGCCCATCAGCATCATCGTGGTCTGGTCCAGGCCCTTCGGCGCGGCCTTGAGCGCAACGGGCTGGACCTTGTCGAGCGTCACGGTGTCGCTGTGGTCGTAGCCGACATTGAGGCCGGCCTCGATCCGCGCCTTGGCGGCGTCGACCAGGGCGACGGAGACACCGTCCTTGCCGCGCGCCAGCACCGCAAAATGCTTTGCCGTCTTCGCGAAGGGTACGCCGCGGGTGCGGCCGGAGAGTAACCCGTCGGCATCGAGGGTGATACGGTCTTTCGGGCTCGCCGGCAGCACCGTCATCTCGCCCTCGGGCGAAGCGATCTTCGCCTGCGCCAGCAGCCAGCCGGCCAGCATGGTCTCGGCGAGGGGAACCGCGACGGCGAAGCGGCCGGCGGCGTTCAGCAGCGCAAACCCGTCGGCAAGGCTTGCGCCCGAGCCGCCGAGATCATCGGGCACCCAGGACAATGGCAGGCCGGCCTCGCTCAGCGCCTGCCACAGCGGCGCCTGCCATGCACCCTTCTTGTCGTTGTTGATGGTTTGCGGATCGGCGAGATCGGCGAAGATCTTCTCCGCGGTCTCGACGACGATGTTGTCACTCTCCGCCACAGCGTTCCCCGTGTCTTACCGTTGGCGCGTCCCGTCAGCTCGATCGGCGCGCGGCTCTTCTTGCGCCCGATGATCCGAAAAAGCCATGGCCCTGACAAGCGTTGATCGCAGGTCAACCTGCGGCGCGGGCATGGGCGCAAGGGCCGACGGGAGGTTAATTCCGCTTAGCGGAGTTTGCTCGATTTGCAGGGCGCGGCAAACTCGCTAAACAAGGCGCGGAAGATCAGAGCCACGGGGAAGGACATCAGGATGGCCAAGGACAATCTGTGCGCAATCGTGACGGGGTCGGCCTCCGGCCTTGGCGCTGCGACGGCGGAAATTCTCGCACGCAGCGGAGCGCGGCTCGTCATCAATTATTCGTCGAGCCAGAAGGAGGCCGAGGCCACGGCTGAGGTCTGCCGCAAGGCCGGTGCCGCAGAGGTGCTGGTCGTGCAGGGCGACGTTTCAAAGGACGATGATTGCCGCAAGATTGTCGCCGCCGCCAGCGGCTGGGGCCGGGTCGATATCCTGGTCAACAATGCCGGCACCACCAAGCATGTCGCCCACGCCGATCTCGACGGCTTGTCGGCTGAAGACTTCCAGCGGCTCTATGGCGTCAACACCATCGGCCCGTTCCAGATGGTGCGCGCGGCGCGCAGCCTGCTCGAAGCCGCCGCGAAGGCCTCGGGGCGGCCGGCGGCGGTCGTGAATGTGTCGTCGGTCGCAGGCATCAGCGGCGTCGGCTCGTCGATCGCCTACGCCGCCAGCAAGGGCGCGCTCAACACCATGACGCTGTCGCTGTCGCGCGCGCTGGCGCCGCTGATCCGCGTCAACACCGTGTGCCCCGGCTATATCGACACGCCCTGGTTCACCAAGGGGCGCGGCGAGGCGCAGGCAAAGCAGGTGCGCGACAGCGTGGTGGCGAAGGTGCCGCTCAAGGTCGCGTCAACCGCGAGCGACATTGCCCAGCTCGTCTGCTTCCTGGCGATGCCGGCCTCCAGCAACATGACCGGCGAGGTCGTGCGCATGGATGCAGGGATGCATTTGATTACGTGATGGGTGTCTTGTCGCTGTGACGCTCTAATGGTGCGGCCAACACAGGCGTCATCCCCGCGAACGCGGGGATCCATAACCACAGGGAGGAGTTGCTGCGCGCCTCTGATCACTCCGAGTCTTCGCCAAACCGCTCCCTGTGGCTATGGGTCCCGGAGCGGCGCGCGCTTAGGGCACGCTTGTCCGGGACGACACCGAGTGTGATCACCCCTTGATCACGCCGCTTGCCACCAGCCGGTGCCAGATGAACAGCACCACCACCGCGCCGATGGTTGCGGTGATGAAGCCGGCGCCCTGGTCGGGGCTGTAATGGCCGATGGCCTGGCCGACGAAGGTGGCCAGAAACGCGCCGGCGATGCCGAGGATGGTGGTGAGGATGAAGCCGCTCGGATTGTTCGGCCCCGGCGCGAGCCAGCGCGCGATGAGGCCGGCAATGAAGCCGACGACGATGATCCACAACAGGCCGCCCATGCTCATGACTGTGCTCCCCTTCCCGAAAGCGTGCCGCTCAAGGTCCGACTAGATTCTGCCCGAGATCTCGTTCTCGGTCGGCAGCCGTCCGTCCGGCGTCAAATGGTCGACCACCTGCGGCAGGTATTGGCTGAGGCCATTGAGCAGCTCCTCGCGCGACAGGCCGCTCTGGGCGGACAGGCTCTCGATCTGGTCGGCGCCGAGGGCGCTGGCGAGATCGCCCGGCGCGATCGGCTTGTTTTCGCCCTTGCCGACCCAGGAATTCGCGGCGTCGCCGTGGCCGCCCTGCTGGAGCTGATTGAGGAGATCGCCGAGACCGCCGCTGAGCACGGTGCCGGCCGCGCCGCCCGCGAGCAGGCCGCCGAGACCGCCCTTGAGGATGTCGCCTAGCCCGCCGCCCGCGCCGGCATTCACCGGCGGAGGGGCCGGCGTCGGCGACGGTTGCGGCGCCGTCCCGGACTGGCTTGCGGTCATGTGCTTGAACGCCTTCCAGGCGAGCAGGCCGAGCAGCGCCATGGTCATCGGCGACATGCCGCCGGAGGATTTCTCGGAGCTCGGCGCGCTGGGGCCGCGCGGGCCGTTCTGCATGCCGTTGAGGACGTCGAGTAGACCCATGGTGCTCTCCTTTGGCGTCACGTTCGGCGAGCGCTCGCCACTGACTGCCCCCGGGGCGAAAACATATGGGGCACTCGTGACCGTTACAAGTCGGATGCCCGGCGATTGGTTGCCGGCCTCGCCTCTGCTATCGAAGGCCGGTCATTCAGGGAGCAAGTCAGTGGTTACGGATCGACCGATCGTGGTGGCCGGCGCCGGGGCCATCGGCTGTTTCGTCGGCGGCATGCTGGCGGCCGGCGGCCGCCGTGTCGCGCTGCTGGTGCGGCCGCGCGTCAAGACCGAGATCGAGCGCTTCGGCTTGCGGCTGACCGATTTCGACGGTTCCGAGAAGAGGCTCGGCGCGGGGCAGCTCGCGCTCTCGGAAGATCCCGCGATCTTCCACAGCGCCGGCATCGTGCTGGTCACGGTGAAGAGCGCCGACAGCGCCGCCGTCGCGGATCAGATCGCTCAGCACGCGCCTGAGGATGCCGTCGTCGTCTCGCTTCAGAACGGCGTCGGCAATGTCGCGGTGCTTCGCGAGCGTGTTGGCAGCCGCCGCGTGCTCGCCGGTATGGTGCCGTTCAACGTGATCGCGATGGGCGAGGGTCGTTTCCACCGCTCGACCTCCGGCGATATCCATATCGGTGAGGATGCCGCGAACACCGCCGCGGCGCTCTCGGTGGCCGGCCTCAGCGGGCGCGGGAGCCGTGACATCACCGGCGTGCAATGGGGCAAGCTGATCATCAACCTGAACAACGCGCTCAGCGCGTTGTCGGACATGCCGCTCGCTGCGCAGCTGGCAAGCCGCGACTGGCGAAGGCTGTTCGCCGATCAGATGGTGGAAGGACTTGCCGCGCTGCAGGCCGCCGGCATCACGCCGGTTTCGGCGACGCCGATTCCGATGAGCTGGTCTCCGACCTTGCTGCGGCTGCCAGATGCGATCTTCAACGCGATCCTGGGACGCACGATGAAGATCGATCCCGAGGCGCGCTCCTCGATGTGGCAGGATTTGAAACAGGGCCGAAAGACCGAGATCGACTATCTGCAGGGCGCGGTCATCGCGCTCGCCGAGCAGAACCATGTCGACGTGCCGCTGATGCGCCGCATTGTTGCGCTGATCAGGCAGGCCGAGGCGGCCGGCAACGGTCCGCCGCGGCTGACGCCGCAGCAAATTCGCGGCGCGACGTGAGTGCAGGGAGGAACGCGATGGAACGTCGTTTGATGATCGGGCTCGTGCTCGCCGCGCTCTGCGGCGCATCGACGCTGGCCCATGCAAGGCCGCCGACTGTCGTGAACTCGCCCGGCTATGACAGGCGGCTGCAGGAGAGCAGGTCGCAATTGGATGGTTCGGCGACGGCAGCGCCGGTGGATGTGCCGGTGTCCAAACCGAAGCGCAGCAAGAAGAAGCCAGCGAAGTGATACGCTGCGAGTACGCAGGTGGCGCGACATTCTCAGCCGTCGTCCCGGACAAGCGTAGTGTGTGGCTGCTGCTTCAGCCCTTCTTCGCCGGCTTGCCCGGCGTCGGGTTGAACAACTTCTTCAAATCGTTCAAGCTTTCCGACAGCCGCGGCCATTCGCAGGAGAAGGAGCCCTTGGCGCATGCGCCCTTCGGTCGCTGGCCGACGGTCTGCTGCACCTTCGGCCGCTCGACCGGGACGGGCACGCGTACGCGCTCGGCCTCGGTTCGCAGCGCGATCTGTTGAAGCTGCTGGACCTGTTGCTCCTGCTGCTCGCGCTGCTGGCGAGCCGTGGCTTGGGCCGCTTCATTGTTGCGGCGCTGCTTGGCGAGATAGGCGGTATAGGCTTCGTCGATCTTCTTCTGCTCTTCCGGCGTCGGATTGGGGCCGGCGATGTCGAAGGTGCGATCCTGGAGGAAGTCGTAATAGGAGTAGCCGCCG
This sequence comes from Bradyrhizobium guangxiense, assembly GCF_004114915.1. Taxonomy (NCBI): domain Bacteria; kingdom Pseudomonadati; phylum Pseudomonadota; class Alphaproteobacteria; order Hyphomicrobiales; family Nitrobacteraceae; genus Bradyrhizobium; species Bradyrhizobium guangxiense. The sequence continues at coordinate 131,106 of NZ_CP022219.1, forward strand.
CCGGGCTTGCGGCGGCCGGCAAACCTGGCGTTGCAATCGGCCAGCGCGGAGGTCTTTTCGGCCTTGGTCGCAGCCCTCTCGGCGGCGTCGGCGCATTCCTCGAAATCGACGGGCGCGCGTTTCCACCATTGCGCCTGGGCATGTGCATGCGTCAGCAGAAAAAATCCTGCTGCGGCAACGAGAAGCAGACGACGCAATGCAATCACGGACGACATTCTACGAGAGCATTCCCTAGGAAACTCAACCCGAACTGAGTCGAGCCGGATTTTTGCCTCTTTATCGCCGGCTTGTCACCCGTGGAACCCGGGAATTTCATGGCTGGGATGCTGACATTTTGTGCTTGACGTGGCGCAGGAGTCACAGCGTCGCGCCGGTAGGCTGCTACACTTCGCCCTGCGCGCGCCTCACCTGAGGCGACGCCAAGAAACACGTCAAGAAAACGAAATGGAAACGCCTGATGCTGCTGCCCCTCTCCGACGTGCCGCGCTGGTACGCTGACCGCAAACCACATGGCACGATCGCCGTCCGCCACGGGCAGGACACGCTGACATGGGACGAGCTCGAGCGCGGCGCCAACCGGCGCGCGCGGGCGTTCGCGGCCAAGGGGGTCAAGCCCGGCGACTTCGTTGCGATCGGATTGCCCAACGGCAATGCGTTCTTCGAGACCTCCTTCGCGGTGTGGAAGTGCGGCGCGACGCCGACCTCGCTGTCGTGGCGATTGCCGCGCGGCGAAGCCGCCGCCGTGCTCGACATTCTGAAGCCGGCGCTGGTGGTTGGCGGCGAGGCGGATTGGAATGCGCCGAACCGTCTGCCCGCCGACTTCGTGCCGGAAGGTTTTTCGGACGAGCCGCTCAATCCGCCGGTGGCGCGCTACTGGAAGGCGATGACATCAGGCGGCTCGACCGGACGGCCCAAGGTGATCCTCGATCCCCATCCTGCCGTGACTGACACCGTCGCGGCGCCGCCGCTCAACATTCCCTTCGGCGTCTCGCTGCTCAATCCGGGGCCGCTCTATCACAATGCGCCGTTCATCGTGTCGCACTACGCGCTGTTCACCGGCGGCAAGCTCACCGGTCTCACCAAATTCGATGCCGAGGAGACGCTGCGGCAGATCGAGCGCGAGCGCGTGCAATGGGTCAATTTCGTGCCGACCATGATGCACCGGATCTGGGCGCTGCCGGAGCACGTGCGCAACGGCTATGATCTCTCGAGCCTGCAGACCGTCTTCCACATGGCCGCGCCGATGCCGCCGTGGCTGAAGGAGAACTGGATCGCCTGGCTCGGGCCCGAGCGGATCTGGGAGCTCTATGGCGGCACCGAGCGGCAGGGGGCCTGCATCATCTCGGGCGCGGAATGGCTGACGCACAAGGGGTCGGTCGGCAAGATCGGCGAGATGGCGAAGCTTCGCATCATCGGCGAGGACGGCAACGACGTCGCGCCCGGCGAGACCGGCGAGATCTATTTCCTGAACAATGACGGCAAGGACGCCACCTATCACTATCTCGGTGCCGAGCCGAAGCGCCGCAGCGATGGCTGGGAGTCGCTCGGCGATATCGGCAGGCTGGATGCGGAGGGCTATCTCTATCTTGGCGACCGCCTCGCCGACATGGTGCTGCGTGGGGGCGCCAACATTTATCCGGCCGAGGTCGAGGCCGCGGTCTCCGCAGCGCCGGGCGTGCGCTCCTGCGTGGTGGTCGGCTTGCCCGATCCGGAATTGGGCCAGCGCGTGCATGCCATCATCGAGCCGGACGGCGATGCCGGCGGCCAGGCGATTGCCGACGGCATGGCGGACTTCCTCAAGGATCGACTGAGCCGCTACAAGCACCCTGAAAGCTTCGAGTTCGTCAGCGTCCCGCCGCGCGATGATTCCGGCAAGGTTCGCAGAACCTTGTTGCGCGACGAGCGCGCCGCGTGGATGAAGGAAGGGCGCGCCTTCCGGATCTGGCCGGCAAAGGCGCGGGCGCACGCCGAGTAGGACAAACCGGGAAGGACCGACATGACGATCACCATCGCAGCGAACAGCGTGCCGAAGCCACCGGCCGAGCTTATCGAGGGCTTTCGGAACGCGCCGACCTCGGTCATTTCAGACAATCTCGCCCGGCTGCCCGGCGCGGTCGGGCTCAAACCCTATCATCGCGGGGCCAAGCTGGTGGGCACGGCCTTCACGGTGCGCACCCGGCCCGGCGACAATCTCGCCATCCACCGCGCGCTGGAGCTGGTCGGTCCCGGCGACGTCATCGTGGTCGATGGCGGCGGCGACGAGACGCGGGCGCTGGTCGGCGAGATCATGAAGAACATCGCGCAATGGCGCAAAGCCGAAGGCTATGTGATCGACGGCGCAATCCGCGATGTCGCCGCCTTCGCGGCCGACGATTTTCCTTGCTATGCCCGCGCCGTGATCCATCGCGGCCCCTACAAGAACGGGCCCGGCGAGATCAACGTGCCGGTGACGATCGGCGGCGGCGTGATCGCGCCCGGCGACATCGTCGTCGGCGACGAGGACGGCGTGGTGTCCTTTCCCGCCGCGGGAGCAGCGGCGTTGCTCGAAGCGGTGCGAGCCCAGGTCGCGCGCGAAGAGGAGACATTGAAGGCGATCCGCGAGGGCCGCTACCAAGGCTCTTACGGCAAATCCTGATCAGAGAAATCCAGGGGAGGACGACGTGAGCCAGAAGGACGAATTCCACAACATCGACAATCCCGACGACGGCCTCTTCCGCGAGCTCGCCGCGGGCGTGACCACGCGCATCTTCTCCGGCGAGCAGGCGATGCTGTCCGTGGTGACGCTGGCGCCGCATGCGCAAGGCACGCTGCACCATCATCCCGAGGAGCAATGGGGCGTGCTGCTCGACGGCTCCGCGATACGCGTCCAGGGCGACGAGGAGATTGCCGTGAAGAAGGGGGATTTCTGGCGCACCCCCGGCAACGTGCCGCACACCATGCGCGCCGGGCCCGATGGAGCCCGCGTGTTGGACATCTTCAGTCCGCCTCGGCCAGAATACAAGAAAGCGGGGTCGGGTTTCGGGACCACGTAAGCGGCGCCAAAGAGCAAAAAGCCAGGCGCTGAAAACAAGAGGGAGGGGACCATGACGATCACACGACGGGCGCTGCTCGCTGCGCCGGCCATTCTCGCGCTCACGCCGGCCATGGCGCAGGCCGGCAAGATCACGCTGGTCGTGCCGTTTCCGCCGGGCGGCTCGACCGACGCGATGGCGCGACTGTTGCAGGCCAGCCTGCAGACCAAGCTTGACCGCATCGTCGTGGTCGAGAACAAGTCGGGCGCGGCCGGGGCGCTCGGTGCGGCGCAGGTCGCCAAGAGCCCGGCCGACGGCACCTCGTTCCTGGTCACCTTCGATTCCCATGCGGTGATTCCGTCGATCCTCGACAAGCCGCCGGTGGATGTCGAGCGCGAGCTGATGCCGGTGCTGCTGATCGGCACCGCGCCTTACGTGATCGCAGCCGGCGCCGGCCGTCCCTACAAGAGCTTCGCCGACGTGGTGGCGGCCTGCAAGGCGACGCCGGGCGCGGTGAAATATGCTTCGGTCGGCATCGGCACGCTCGGCCATCTCGCCATGACCGTGCTCGGTAGCAAGGCCGGCGTCGAGATCATGCACGTGCCCTATCGCGGCGGCGGCCCGGCCATGAACGACGTGCTCGGCGGCCATGTCGATCTCATTGCGGGATCGGCGGCGCTGGTCGCGGCCCAGCTCGGCACCAACATGCTGCGTCCGATCCTGCAGCTCGGCCGCGAGCGGCTGCCCGCGCTGCCGGACACGCAGACCGCGATCGAAGCAGGCTTCCCCGATTTCGAGACGCTGGCCTGGTGGGGCATCTTCGCGCCCGCAGGGACGCCGCCCGACGTCGTCGCCGCCTTCGCGGCGGCGTCCAGGGAGATCCTGAGCGAGCCTGCGACCGCCGCCCAGTTGAAGGAGACGCAGCACATGACGCTGCTGCTCCGGGACGGGGCCGCTTTCAAGACCTTCTTCGACAACCAAGTCGCCTATTGGGGCAAGGTGGTGAAGGACAACAACATCAGGGCGTAGGGCCGACGATCCTTGCGCATTAGGCCAGGCGAGGGCTTCCGATCCCGCCATCGCTTTGATATGTACACCCCAAGGCAACCCGCCAGACGCGGGTTCCGCGGTCCCGTAGCTCAGCCGGATAGAGCGACGGTTTCCTAAACCGTAGGTCGGAAGTTCGAGTCTTCCCGGGATCGCCAGCTTCGCACCACCGTCGTGCCCGCACGACAAGCTCTCCGGCGCAAAAATTGCTAGAAGCAGGCTCCTTCCTTGGCCGACTACAGTCGCCTCCCTGACTAAATCCCGGAGACCATGATGCCTTTTGACTTGATCCTGCGCGGGGGCCGCGTGATCGACCCATCGCAGAAGCTCGATGCCGTGACGGATGTCGCATTTTCGGGCGGCAAGGTCGCCGCGATCGGCACTGGGCTCAAGGCGGACCCGGGCACCGATGTGCGCGACGTCTCGCAGTTCATCGTGACGCCGGGGCTGATCGATCTGCACACCCATGTCTATTGGGGCGGGACCTCGCTCGGCATCGACGCCGAGGAGTTCTGTCGGGCCTCCGGCGTCACCACCTCGGTCGACACCGGCAGCGCCGGGCCCGGCAATTTCGCCGGCTTCCGCAAGCATGTGATCGAGCCGAGCCAGGTCCGCATCCTCGCTTATTTGCACGTCTCGCATGCCGGCATCTTCGGCTTCTCGCACCGGATCATGGTGGGCGAAAGCGAGGAGCTGCGGCTGATGAATCCGATCGAGGCCGCGAAGGTGGCGGACGCCAATCGCGATGTCATCGTCGGCATCAAGGTCCGTGTCGGCCTGCACTCCTCGGGCACCTCGGGCGTGGTGCCGCTCGACATCGCGCTCGAGGTCGCCGACGAGGTCGGCATGCCCCTGATGGCGCATATCGACCATCCGCCGCCGAGCTATGAGGAGGTGCTGGCACGCCTGCGTCCCGGCGACGTGCTGACCCATGCCTTCCGCCCCTTCCCGAACACGCCGGCGACCGCGCAAGGCACGGTGAAGAAGGCGGTGCTGGAGGCGCGCGAGCGCGGCGTGCTGTTCGACATCGGCCACGGCAAGGGCTCGTTCGCCTTCAAGACCGCGCGCGCGATGCTCGCCAACGGCTTCTATCCGGACACGATCTCCTCCGACATCCATCAGCTCTGCATCGACGGGCCCGCCTTCGACCAGGTCACGACGATGTCGAAATTCTTGTGCATGGGCATGGAGCTGCCCGACGTGGTCGCGGCCTCGACGGTGAACGCGGCGATGGCGCTGCGCCGCCCCGAGCTCGGCAGCCTCAAGCCGGGCAGCGTCGGCGACGCCACGCTGATCTCGGTCAGGCAAGGCCAGTTCGACTACGAGGACGTGGTCGGCGAGCACCTGATCGGCGACAGAAAGATCGTGTCCGAAGGTGTCGTCATCGGCGGCCGATGGTGGCATCCGAAGTGAACGGCGTGCACCCGATCACAGCGATCGCGCGATCAACAGCTTCATGATCTCGTTGGTGCCGCCATAGATCTTCTGGATCCGGGAATCGATGAAGATGCGCGAGATCGGATATTCCTGCATGTAGCCGTAGCCACCGAACAGCTGCAGGCATTCGTCGGCGGTTTCGACCTGTTTCTCCGAGCACCAATATTTCGCCATCGACGCCGTCACGGTGTCGAGGTCCTTGGCGATCAGGCGCTCGATGCACCAGTCGACGAAAACGCGCGCGATCATCGCCTCGGTCTTGCGCTCGGCGAGCTTGAAGGCGGTGTTCTGGAAATCCAGCAGCGGCTTGCCGAACGCCTTTCGTTCCTTGGTGTAGTCGGCGGTGAGCTTGACCGCGCGCTCCATCGCGGCGACGGCGCCGCCCGCGAGCGAAAGCCGCTCCTGCGGCAATTGCTGCATCAGCTGGACAAAGCCCTGGCCTTCCTCCTTGCCGAGCAGGTTTTCCGGCGGCACGGCGACGTTGTCGAAGAACAGCTCCGAGGTGTCGGAGGCGTGCAGGCCGATCTTGTCGAGGTTGCGCCCGCGCTTGTAGCCGTCCGCGCCTGCGGTCTCGACCACGATCAGCGAGATGCCTTTCGCGCCCGCTTCGCCGGTGCGCGCGACCACGATGACGAGATCGGCGGCCTGACCGTTGGTGATGAAGGTCTTCTGGCCGTTGATGACGTAGGAATTGCCCTGCTTCTTCGCCGTGGTCTTCACGGCCTGCAGATCCGAGCCGGTGCCGGGCTCGGTCATGGCGATGGCGCCGACCATCTCGCCGGAGGCCATTTTCGGCAGCCAGCGCTTCTTCTGCTCCTCCGAGCCGTAATTGAGGATGTAATGCGCGACGATGGCGCTGTGCACGGAGACGCCGGTGGTCAGCTCCGGCACGGTGCTTTCGAGATCGTCGAGCACCGCTGCGTCATAGGCGAAGGTGGCGCCCAGGCCGCCATATTCCTCCGGCACACTCGCCAGCAGCGCGCCCATTTCGCCGAGCCCGCGCCAGGCGAAGCGGTCGACCATCTTCTGCTCGCGCCATTTCTCGGCATGCGGTGCCAGGTCCTTGGCAAGATATTTCCGGAACTGGTCGCGGAAGACGTCGAGTTCTTCGGTCATCCAGGAGGAACGGTATTGCATCAGGGCCTCGCTCTCAGACAATCAGGCCGCCGCCGGCGACGACCACCTGGCCGCTGATATAATTGGATTCCGGGCTACAGAACAGATAGACGGCATCGGCCGCTTCTTCCGGTGTGCCGCCGCGGCCGAGCGGGATCATCCGCGACATCGCCTCAAGCATGTGCGGCTGCACGCCCACCTTGATGTCGCGGCCGGCGACGTCGATGGTCTTTTGCTGCGCCTCGATCGGCTGTGTCAGGCGGGTGTTGATGAGGCCGAAGGCGACGCAATTGACGTTGACCTTGTAGCGGCCCCACTCCTTGCACATGGTTCGGGTCAGCCCGATCAGCGAGGCCTTGGCCGAGGAATAGCTCGCCTGTCCGGCATTGCCGTAGAGGCCGGCGATCGAGGAGATGTTCACGACCTTGCGGAACACCTCGCGCCCTTCCTCGGCTTCCTTCCTGGCAAAGACGCGGATCGGCTCGGCGGCCGCACGCAGGATGCGGAACGGGGCGACCAGATGGACATCGAGCATGGCCTGAAACTGTTCGTCCGTCATCTTCTGGATGGTGGAGTCCCAGGTGTAGCCGGCATTGTTGACGACGATGTCGAGTCCACCGAACGTGTCCAGCGCGGCACCGACGAAGCGGTCGGCGAACCCCGCCTCCGAGACGCTGCCGTTCACGGCGGCGGCATCGCCGCCCAGAGCCTTGATCTCCGCGACCACGGCATTGCCGGGTTCGGCATCGAGGTCGTTGACCACGACCCTCGCGCCTTCGCGCGCGAGCTTGAGCGCGATCGCGCGCCCGATCCCGCGTCCCGAGCCGGTGACGAGCGCGACCTTGCCTTGCAGTTTAGCCATCTGGATCTCCTTGCCCTTACAGCGCGATGACGGCGCTGCCGTCGAGCTTGATCTCGCCGCGCTCGTCCTTGGTAGTGAGCGCGAGTTTCGCGCGGCGCTCGCCATTGTGCTCGAACAGCTTGGCCACTGTGCCCTCGCAGGTCAGCGTGGCGCCGAGCTGGGTGATAGCCACGAACCGCGTCGCGAAGGCGCGCAGCCTGGTAGGCGGCACAGCATCGGTGACGGCCTGGCCGAGGCAGGCCATCACCAGCATGCCGTGCGCGAACACATCGGGAAATCCGGCCGCCTTGGCAAAGTCGATATCGACGTGGATCGGGTTGTGGTCGCCCGATGCGCCGCAATAGAGCGCGAGGATGTGGCGGGGGATCGGCGGGAAGACCTTGTGGACGATGCGGTCGCCGGCCTTGATGTCTCCGGATGCCGTCATGACGCCACCTCGTTGCGGACGACGATGGTGCGCTCGGTGTCGGCGACATGCACGCCGTCCTGATTGGTCACCTCGCACCGGATGCCGATCAGCGTCATCGCGCCGCCCTTCTTGTCCGTCACGCTGGTCACGTGTGGCCGAAACGTCAGGGTGTCGCCGACAAGAACCGGCGCGTGATAGACGAAGCTCTGCTCGCCATGCAGCACGCGGGCGAGATTGATGCCGAGCGCGCTGAACATCTCGAAGGGGTCGTCGACGTCCATCATCTCGAGGCAGAACAGATAGGTCGGCGGCACCGGCATGCCGCAGAATCCGGCTGCCCGCGCCGCATTTGCGTCGCGATAGACCGGATTCTGCTCACCCAGCGTATTGAGGAAGTAGCGGAGACGGCCGGGCTCCACGCGCGCGGTAACGGGCGTGAAGCTGAGCCCTACGGCGGATTGATCGACCATGCGGATGATCAATGCCGCTTGTAGAGTGTGACGACGCAGGCGCCGCCGAGGCCCAGATTGTGCTGGAGCGCGACCTTCGCTCCCTCGACCTGGGTGGCGCCTGCCGTGCCGCGCAACTGCCGCGTCAGCTCATAGCATTGCGCAAGCCCGGTGGCGCCGAGCGGATGCCCCTTCGACAGCAATCCTCCGGACGGATTGGTCACGATCCGGCCGCCATAGGTGTTGTCGCCGTCATTGATGAACTTGCCGGCTTCCCCTTCGCCGCAGAGGCCTAGCGCCTCGTAGGTGATCAGCTCGTTGTGGGCGAAGCAGTCGTGCAGCTCGACGACGTCGAGATCGCGAGGGCCGATGCCGGCGCTTTCATAAACGCGGCTGGCTGCCTCCTTGGCCATGTCGTAGCCGACCAGCTGCATCATGTCGCCGGCCTTGAAGGTCGACGGCGTGTCGGTGGTCATGGCCTGCGCTGCAATGCGCACCTCTTTGCCGATGCCGTGCTTGTCTGCAAACCGCTCCGACACCAGCACTGCGGCGGCGCCCCCGCAGGTCGGCGGGCAAGCCATCAGGCGCGTCATCACGCCCGGCCAGATCACCTGGTCGTTCATGACGTCGTCCGCAGTGACTTCCTTGCGGAAGAGTGCGAGCGGATTGTTCTTGGCGTGACGGCTCGCCTTGGCGCGCACCTTGGCGAAGGCGTCGAGCGGGGTACCGTACTTTTTCATGTGGCTCAGACCGGCGCCGCCGAAATAGCGCAGCGCCAGCGGAATGCCGGGAGCGTCAATCAGCCGGTCCGCAGCGGCGTCGAATTCCTCGAATGCGCTTGGCCGATCGGTATAGACGCTGCCGAGCGCGCCGGGCTTCATTTGCTCGAAGCCGACCGCCAGCACGCAATCCAGCGCCCCGCTCGCGATCATCTGCCGCGCCATGAACAGCGCGGTCGAGCCGGTCGAGCAATTGTTGTTGACGTTGACGATGGGGATGCCGGTCATCCCGACATGGTAGAGCGCGCGCTGTCCGCAGGTGGAATCACCGTAGACGTAGCCGACATAGGCCTGTTCCACCTTCTCGTAGCCGAGGCCGGCATCCGCAAGCGCCAGCTTGACCGCTTCCGTCCCCATCTCGTGATAGGGCGCGCTGGCGCCCGGCTTGGCGAACGGGATCATGCCGACCCCGGCGACGATCACGTCAGACATCGCTTCCTCCCGTTAAATTACCCATTGGACTTTTTCTTACCCATCGGTAACATATCGCCCGATCTCCACCAGAGTCAACCGATCGACCATGGATTCAGCGCCGCCCGCTCCGCCTTCATCGCCTTCGCCATGGCTGCCGTTCGAGAGCCGGCGCCGCGCCCGCGACGAGAAGCGCGAGGCGGTGCTGCGCGCCGCCGTGCAGCTGTTCCTGGAGCAGGGCTATCATCGCGTGACGCTGAACAAGGTCGCCGAGCGGCTGAACATCACCAAGCCCGCGCTGTATAATTATTTCCGCGGCAAGGACGAGATCCTGTTCGAATGCTGGTCGATGGGTGCCGAGCTCGTCGACAGCGTGATCACGGAGATCAACGCCGGTGGTGGTTCCGGCCTTTCCAAGCTGCGCAAGCTGGTTCACGCCTATGCCGCGCTGATGGCGACCGATTTTGGCGCGAGCCTGGTACGTTTCGATCTTCGCGATCTGACGGAGCGGAACGCCGCCGTCGCACGCGCCGCCAAGAAGAGGATCGACGCCACCTTCCGGCGCTACATCGCCGCAGGCACCGCCGACGGTTCGATACGGCCATGTGATCCCAAGCTTGCAGCGTTCGCGATCGCGGGTGCGCTCAACTGGATCGGCCATTGGTATCGGCGGGAGGGCAAGCTGTCGCCGACGGCAATCGCCGACGAGTTCACGGTGCGGCTGACGGACGGTCTGGCGGCCGACGGTCGGCTGCAGATGACAAAGAAGACGCCGAGAGCGCCGCAAGGGCGCAACTCAGGACGCAAAACAACAGGGAAGAAACGCACGGGAGGAGGATCGGGATGAACATAACGCACGGACTGCGCAGGGCGCTGCAAATCAATCCGAATGGGATGGCCACCGTCTATGGCCGGCGACGCCGGAGCTGGGGCGAGCTCGGCGAACGCGTTGCGAGGCTCGCCGGCGGCCTGCGCACGCGCGGCGTCGGGGGCGGCGACCGTGTTGCGGTGCTATCCTTCAACTCGGACCGCTATCTCGAGCTCTATCTGGCAACCGGTTGGGCGGGCGGCGTGATTGTGCCGCTCAACATCCGCTGGAGCGCTCTGGAAAACGAGGATGCGCTCCACGACTGCCGCGCCTTCGCTCTCCTGGTCGACAAGGCCTTTGCGCAGGTTGGTGCGCAGCTCGCGGGCGCCATTCCGGGGCTGAAGCTGATCTATGCCGACGACGGCGAAGTGCCGGCCGGAATGGAGAGCTATGAGGATCTGATCGCCGGCAGCGCTCCGGTGGCGGATGCCATGCGCAAGGGCGAGGATCTCGCCGGCATCTTCTACACCGGCGGCACCACCGGGCGCTCCAAGGGTGTGATGCTCAGCCACCAGAACCTGATGGCCAATGCGCTCAACGCGCTGGGCGAAGGGCTGTTTCCGGCGAGCACGACCTATCTGCACGCGGCGCCGATGTTTCATCTCGCCAACGGTGCGGCGATGTATTCGCTGCTGCTCTCCGGCGGCTCGAACGTGATCGTTCAGGGCTTCACGCCCGAAGGCGTGATGGCCGCGATGCAGAACGAGCGGGTCACCGACGTGCTGCTGGTGCCCACGATGATCCAGATGCTGGTCGATCACCCCGCGATCGGCAATTACGACCTGTCTTCGCTTCAGCACATCATCTACGGGGCCTCGCCGATCAGCGAGGCGGTGCTCGACCGTGCCGCGCGCGCACTGCCGCATGTCCGTTTCACCCAGGCCTACGGCATGACCGAATTGTCGCCGATCGCGACGCTGCTGCATGCCGGCGAGCATGTCGGGGAGGGGCGCAGAAAGGGTCGTCATCGCGGTGCTGGCCGCGCCACGCTCGGTTGCGAGGTGCGAATCGTCGACGAATACGATCAACCCGTGCCGACGGGCGCTGTCGGCGAGATCGTGGTGCGCGGCGACACCGTGATGATGGGCTATTGGGAGCGGCCGGAGGAGACGGCGCGGGCCGTCGTCGACGGCTGGATGCATACAGGCGATGGCGGCTACATGGACGAGGACGGGTTCATCTATGTCGTCGACCGCGTGAAGGACATGATCATCTCCGGCGGCGAGAACGTGTACTCGGTCGAGGTCGAGAACGCGCTGGCGCAGCATCCGTCGGTGCTGCAATGCGCGGTCATCGGAATTCCCAATGAGCGATGGGGAGAGCAGGTCCATGCCGTCGTGGTCAAACGCAGCGGCGTGGAGATATCGGCCGACGAACTGATCGAGTTCACGAAGACGTTAATCGCCGGTTACAAATGTCCGCGCAGCATCGAGATCACCGAGACACCGTTGCCGTTGTCCGGCGCCGGCAAGGTGCTGAAGCGCGAACTGCGCCGCCCGTTCTGGGAAGGTCGGGAACGGCGAGTCAGCTGAGGGTTCCGCGCGTTACGGCATGCGCGCCGACGACGCGTGAGGTTGATGTTTCCAGATCGCGGTCGCGCGAGTATCTTTTGCGGGACTCATCGGGAACATCCAATCTTGGTCCAGAGGCGAGAGTTCAAGCTCGACATCGAGCGCATCGGCACGGTCTCGGCGATCCTGACGCAGCCGGCCGATGCGCGCGCCTGCTACGTCCTCGCGCACGGGGCCGGTGCGGACATGCGACATGCCTTCATGGAGAAGGTCGCGGAGGGCCTCGGCGATCGCGGCATCGCGGCGTTCCGCTTCAATTTTCCCTACATGGAAGAGAAGAAGGGGCGGCCCGACCAGCCCGTCGTCGCACACGCCGCCATTCGCGCGGCGGTCGCGGAGGCGGCGCGGCTCTGCCCCGGTCTCAAGCTCGTGGCGGGCGGAAAGTCGTTCGGCGGGCGCATGACCTCGCAGGCGCAGGCCAAGGCCGCCTTGCCCGATGTCAAAGGCCTCGCCTTCCTCGGCTTTCCCCTGCATGCCACCAAGAAGCCGTCGTCCGAGCGGGCCGAGCATCTCGCCGGAATCACCATCCCCATGCTGTTCCTGCAAGGCACGCGCGATGGACTTGCCGATCTGAGCTACCTCAGGCCTGTCATCTCGGCGCTCGGGCCGAAGGCGACGCTGCATGAGGTCGAAGGCGGCGATCACTCCTTCGCGGTGCTGAAGAAGTCCGGCCGGACCAATGAAGACGCGCTCATAGAGGTGCTGGACGTGCTCACAGCCTGGATCGATGGGATCGCCTGAAGCTCAGGCCGAATAAAGCCCGTTGTCGCGCGCCTTCTGGATCGCCAGCGCGGCGATCAGGTCGAGTGTCGGTGTCGACAGGCCGGCGGTGCGCGCGAAGGCTTGGGGCGCCTTAACCAGCACGTCGATCTCCATGGCGCGGCCGAGCTCGTAATCCTGCAGCAGCGACGGCTTGTGGTTGGGCGCGGGGCCGCTGCGCGTGACGCGCTTGACCTCGGGAATGAAGTGCTGGGCGATCTCGTTGGCCTCGTTCAGCATGCGTGGAATCACCTCCGCGAAGGCGGGGTCGTCGCGCACGCCGCGCGCGGTCAGGCCGGTGAGCAGGCACAGCACCGATAGCGACATGTTGGTCAGCAGCTTTGACCAGATCGCCTCGCGGATCTCGGCCACCGGCGGCGATTCCAACCGCGCGTCGTTGAGGACGTTGCGCAGCTTCGTGATCCGCTCGCAATTGCGATCGTCGCATTCGCCGATCAGAAGGCGGTTGCGGTCCGGGGTGAGGTTCTGCACCACGCCGGGCGCGGTCACCTCGTTGGAGGAGAAGATGACGCCGCCGATGATCCGCTCCTTCGGAATGCAGGCGCGCAGGCGGCCGCCGGGATCGAGGAAAGAAATGTCGGGCGGTGTCGGGTGGCGCGGCGGCAAGCCGATACCGTACCACCAGGGAACGCCGTTCTGAGCGAACACGATGGCGGTGTTGTCCTGAAGCAGCGGCTTGATGCTGGACACCAGTCCGGGCAGCGCGGTCGCCTTCAGCGTGGAGATCACGACATCCTGCGGGCCGAGCTGGGCCGGATCCCCTGACGCGTTCACCTTGGCGGAAACCTCGGAATCGCCGACTCGCAGCTTGAGGCCGTTCGCGCGCACCGCTTCCAGATGCGCACCCCGCATCACGCATGATACGTCATGGCCGGCGCGCGCCAGCCGCACCGCGATGTGGCTGCCGACGGCGCCCGCGCCGAAAATGCAGATGCGCATGATGATTCCGTCCTGTCCCTTGGTGCCACCGGACGGCAGCATGACACAAGCCGCCATGCGATGGGCGCGACCGCCCCACGCTGGAAAGATATGGATCGGGATGCGCTGCCTCGGTCATAGTGCGTGCCAAGCAAATGACCGGAGGATCGCCGATGACTGCCAGCCCCGTCCTGTGGAGCCTCGATGAACGCGGGGTTGCGACCGTCACGTTGAACCGGCCGGAGGTCAACAATGCCTATGACGGCGCGTTGATCGCGGGCGTGCTCGCGGCCATGGACGATCTCGGCGGGAAGCCCGGCCTTCGCGTCGTGGTGCTCAAGGGCAACGGTAAGCACTTCCAGGCCGGCGCCGACCTGAAATGGATCAACGGCGTGCGGCCGCAATCGACTGAAGCGAACGAGGCGGCCTCGCGAGCGACCTTCGAGGCGGTGCAGCGGCTCAACACGCTGCCGATCCCGACCGTCGCGCTGGTGCAGGGCGGCTGCTTCGGCGGCGGCACCGGCGTCATCGCGGCCTGCGACGTCGTGATTGCCGCCGACAATGCGCTATTTTCGATCACAGAGGTGCGCTGGGGCCTGACCGCCGCGATCATCATCCCGCAGCTCTGCGACGCCATCGGAGTACGGCAGGGGCGCCGCTACGCGCTCACCGGCGAACGCTTCGGCGCCGAGGACGCCCGCCGCATCGGCCTCGTCCACGACGTGGTGCCGCTCGCTGAACTCGAGGCCGCAGGCGCCAAGGTGGTTGAGCAGCTGCTCGCCAACGGCCCTGAGGCGATGGCCGAAACCAAGCGCCTCGCGCTGGAAAGCTCGTTCGGCGGCATGGCGGTGGACGACGCCGCCTACATCCGGCTCGTGCAACTGCATTCGCTCAAGCGCCAGAGCGCCGAGGCTGCGGAAGGGCTGGCCTCGTTCGCCGAGAAGCGTGGGGCGAGGTGGGGCGGCGGAAAGATTTGATCGTCAGCAGCCGCGGCAGATGTTGTTGATGCTGCGATAGACGGCGTCGTCCTCCTGCCGCATCTGCCGCAGCGTTTCGAGGGTCTTGCCGTCGCTGGCCGGTGCAGCGGGCTTGCGCTTCGCCGCCAGCTCGTCCTCCTGGCGCTTGTAGCAGGCCTCGCGATCAGGCTTGGTTTGGATGAAGCGGCAATTCTGCTCCACGGCCGAGGTGGCAGTGGTTGAGATCACAAGAACCGTCAGGGCGGGAAGGGCGAATTTCAAAAGCGTCGAATCCATGCGCGCCCTTCTGTCAGGTCCGTCATTCCCGGGCAACCGTCTTTTGGCGGGCGTGTAGCCCGGATGGAGCGAAGCGCAATCTGGGGGCCGGCTTCCCTGCATTCCGCTGCGCTCCATGCGGGCTACGGCACCGCAATTCACAACGACGGTGCGAGTGACGTTTTCAGCAAGGTCAGTAGCGCCTGCACCGCGGCTGCGTTGCGTCGCCGCTCGGGGATCGCGGCCTTCACCCACAATTCCGGAATCGGAAAGTCGCGCAGCACCGGCTTCAGCCTGCCGTCGCGCAAGGCATCCGCGACCAGATAATGCGAGATCAGCGCGATGCCGTTGCCGGCAATCGCGCTCTGCGCCAGCACGTGTCCCTCGTTGGAGGAGAGCAGCGGGCTGACCTGGATGCTGATGCGGCCGCGCGGGCCGTCAAAGACCCATTCCGGGCCGGTCGGCAGAAAGCTGAGGCAGCGATGCTCAACGAGATCGCGCGGATGTCTCGGCGTGCCGTGCTTCTTCAAATAGGCGGGCGAGGCGCAGAGCAGCCGCTTCAGCGCGCACAGCGGCTCGTCGACCACGCCGCCGAAGGAGTGCGGGAAGGCGCCGATAGCGATGTCGAAGCCTTCGGCGACGGGATCGACCGGGCGGTCGATCAGCACGATCTCGAGCTTGAGCTTCGGGTTCTGGGTCTGGAACGCGCTGAAGGCGTCGGCGAGCCGCGCCACCGTCAGCGAGGTCGGGGCCTTGATGCGCAGATGATCGACGAGGTCGTGACCCTTCTCGCCCATGCGCGAGAGCAGATCGGTCGCGTCAGTCACCACGCCGCGCGCACGATGCACGTAGCGCTGCCCGGCTTCGGTCAGCCGCAATTGCCGGGTCGAGCGGTGAAACAGCGGCGTGCCGATCCGCGCCTCCAACTGCGTGACGCGCTTGGCGACCACCGAGGTCGAGACGTTGAGCTTTCGCGCGGCGGCCGAGAAGCCGGCCGCATCGGCGGTGGCAAGGAAGGCCTGGAGGTTCACGAGGATGTCCATCTTGACCTTTCTCGATTTGCGAAAGCTGATCGCGTATTTTGGTGGATTGTAGCTCGCTGCGCGTTAATTCATAGTCGTCCCAAGCAAAGGAAGTTCGGGAGGGGACGCGCCATGCGGGCCATGACGATCGAAGAACCGGCACGACAGGTGCCGCTCTATGGCGAATACGAAGTCGTCGTGCTCGGCGGCGGGCCGGCCGGCATCATCGCTGCGGCCTCAGCCGCGCGCGCCGGGCGGAAGACGCTGCTGATCGAACGCTACGGCTTCCTCGGCGGCATGGGCACGGCGGCCGGCGTCACCAATTTCTGCGGCCTGCATGGCAATGTCCATGGCGAGCACCGCCGGCTGGTGCAGGGCATGGCGTCGGAGCTGCTGGCGCGGATCGACCATCTGAACGGTCTCAACACGCCGCATCTGATCCTCGGCAAGGTGTTCGCCCAGGCCTATGACACAGCGGCCTACAAGATCGCGGCCGACGAGCTGCTCGCCAGCCACAAGGTCCACATGCTCTTCCATGCCCTCGGCGCCGGCGTGGTGATGAGCGATGACAGCCGCATCGACGCGCTTCTGGTCGAGACCAAGGCCGGTCGGCAGGCGGTGCGCGCGGAGATCTTCATCGACTGCTCCGGCGACGGTGACCTCGCGGTCTGGGCCGGTGCGCCGTTCGAGATCGGCGACGCGCACGGCCATCCGCTTTACCCTTCGATGATGCTCCGCCTCAACGGCATCGATCCCGCCAAGGCGGGCGATGCCTGGCGCACCATCCCGCAATTGATGGAACAGGCCATCGCGGCCGGCACGCACACATTTCCGCGGAAAAGCGCGATCGTACGGCCGCAAAAGTCCGGCATCGAATGGCGGGGGAATTTCACGCAAGTGGCGCGCGAGGACGGCCACGCCATCAATGGCGTCGAGCCCGACGATCTCACCCGCGGCGAGATCGAGGGCCGCAAGCAGGCACTCGCCGCTTACGAGTTCCTGCGCAGCACCGTGCCGGGCTTCGAAAAGTCCTACATCGTCGATCTGCCGCCGCAGCTCGGCATCCGCGAGACCCGCCGCATCACGGGCGGCTACCGGCTCAGCGGCGAGGACGTGCTCGGCTGCGCCTCGTTCGCGGATTCCATCGGCGTCAATGGTTGGCCGATCGAGGCCCATGTGCCCGGTGATGTCGTCTTCACTTTCCCGCCGATCCCGGAATCCCGGGGCTATAATGAGCTGCCTTACCGGATGCTGGTGCCCGAAGGCGTCGACAATCTCCTGGTCGCCGGCCGCTGTGCTTCGATGACCCACGAAGGCCAGTCGGCGGCGCGGGTCTCCGGTGCCTGTTTCGTGATGGGCGAGGCAGCCGGTTCCGCCGCCGCGCTGGCGCTTGCCGGAAACAGGATCCCGCGTGACATCCCCGTTGAAAAATTGCAGGAAACGTTGAAACAACAGGGCGCCTTCGTTGGGCGGGACCAGCCGGTGCCCGAAGGCCTGTGACGGACTGCTGACAGAACAACCAAAAGAATCACAACGGAGGAAACGGGGATGATCGGGATTGCACGGCTCGCGGCAGCCGGCCTTTTGGCGATCATGGCGCTGGGTGCAGCCCGGGCCGAGGACGCGCTGAAGGCCAAGATCGGCGTGCTTCGCCTGTCGTCCTCTGCGCCGGTCTTCATTGCGCAGGACAAGGGCTATTTCCGCGAGGCCGGCCTCGACGTCGAGCTGAAATTCTTCGACGCGGCCCAGCCGATCGCGGTCGCCACCACATCCGGCGACGTCGATTTCGGCATCACCGCCTTCACCGCGGGTCTCTATAATCTCGCCGGCAAGGGGACGCTGAAGGTGATCGGTGGCATGAGCCGCGAGAAGGCCGGCTATCCGCTGATCGGCTATTTCGCCAGCAACAATGCCTATGCGGCCGGGCTGAAGACACCGAAGGACCTCGCCGGCAAGCGCGTGGCGATGACCCAGGTCGGATCGAGCTTTCACTATTCGCTCGGTCTGCTCGCCGACAAATACGGTTTCAAGCTTGCGGACGTGAAGATCGTGCCGCTGCAGTCGCTGTCGAATGCGGCGGCCGCGCTCAAGGGCGAGACCGTCGATGCGGCGCTGCTGCCGATCTCGACCGCGCGAAAGCTGATGGACGAGGGCGGCGCGAAGTTCCTGGGCTGGGTCGGCGACGAGACGCCGTGGCAGCTGGGCGCGGTGTTTGCATCGCCGAAGACGCTGACCAACAAGGCGCTGGTGACGAAGCTGCTCGGTGCTTTGGCCAAGGCCGATCGCGAATATCACGACGTCATCCTCGCCGCGATGAAGGATGGTGTCGCCCCGATCAACGACAGGACCAAACCGCTGCTGGAGATCATCGCCAAGTATACCAATCTCCCGGTCGAGCAGGTGGTCGGCAACTGTGCCTATATCGATCCCGACGGCAAGCTCGACGTGAAGAACGTCGACAACCAGATCAAATGGCTGCAGGAGCAGGGCTTTGCCGACAAGGGCTTTGATGCGAATGCGATCATCGCCAAGGATTTTGTGAAGGCGGATTAACCTTCGTCATTCCGGGGCTCGCGAAGCGAGAACCCGGAATCTCGAGGTTCCGGGTCTGATCCTTCGGATCATCCCGGAACGACGGAGAACAGGATAGACGAGACAGCATGGACCTGATCGCCAACCACATCTCCCATCACTTCGGCGATCTCGCCGTGCTCGACGACGTCTCCTTCACCGTTGGCGCCGGCGAGGTGGTGGCGATCGTCGGGCCGTCGGGCTGCGGCAAGAGCACGCTGCTGTCGATCCTCGGCGGCCTGTTGCAGCCGACCGCCGGCGCGCCCGAGCTGCGCGGCGCGCCGCCCGCGGACAGTCTCAATCCGCTCACCTTCGTGTTCCAGGATTTTGCGCTGCTGCCCTGGGCGACAGTCGAGGAGAACGTCGAATTCCCACTGCTGCACACTCAGCTCTCGGCGGCGCGGCGCCGCACGCTGGTCGACGACGCCCTGCGCCGCACGGGGCTGACCGATTTTCGCAAGACCTATCCCAAGCAGCTCTCCGGCGGCATGCGCCAGCGCGTCGGCATCTCGCGCGCGCTCGCGGTCAAGCCCGCCATGCTGTTGATGGACGAGCCGCTGTCGGCGCTGGATTCGCAGACCCGCGAGCTGCTGATGGAGGATTTTGTCCGCCTGCTGGCCGATGGCGGCATGGGCGCGGTCTATGTCACCCATAATCTCGAAGAGGCCGCGCGGCTCGCCGACCGCATCGTGGTGCTGTCGCGGCGTCCCGGCCGGATCCGCGAGGTCGTCGCCGTGCCGATGACGCGCGCGGCGCGCGGCGAAGCGGCGGCGCGCGAAAAGCTGCTGGCGCTGCAGAACCAGATCTGGTCGCTGATCCGCAACGAAGCCATCGATGCCGAGCGCGAGGTCCAGCATGCTTGATCGCGCGACGAGCGACGTAACCCCGAAGGATGAAGCGACGCGGCGCGTCCGCTTCCGCGGCGCCGGCTTCGTGCCCGCGAGCAGCCGCTACGGCGGCTGGATCGCGATCGCCCTCGTCATCGCGATCTGGCAGGCCGCCGGAAGCGCCGGTCTCGTCAATGCGCTGTTCCTGCCGACACCCTCGGCGATCGCCCGGGCGATCTACCAGCTCGCGGTGTCGGGCGCGCTGTGGCAGCATCTGTCCGCCTCGCTGCTGCGCATCGGCGTCGGCTGGATGCTCGGGACCGCGGCCGGCGTCGCCGTCGGCTTTGCCATTGGCCTGTCGCGGCTCGCGCGCAGCGTCGGCATCACCTTCATCTCGGCGCTGTTCCCGATCCCGAAGATCGCGCTGCTGCCGCTCCTGATCCTCTGGCTTGGCATCGGCGAAGAGCCGAAGATCGCGACCATTGCGCTCGGGGTGTTCTTCTCGACCGCGATCTCGGTGTATAGCGGCGTCGACGCGGTGCCACGCAACCTGATCCGCATGGCGCAGAGCTTCAACGTCCCCTTTGCCACCATCGTGCGCAAGGTGATCTGGCCCGGCGCGCTGCCCGCGATCCTCGCGGGCTTCCGCATCACGGCGTCCGTCGCGTTGCTCCTCGTCGTCAGCGCCGAGATGATCGGCGCCCAATACGGCATCGGCGCCTTCGTGCTCCAGGCCGGCAATCTGATGCAGACGGATCAGCTGCTCGCGGGCGTGGTGATCCTGTCGGTGTTCGGGCTCGCGGTCGGCAAGGTAATCGGCTGGCTGGAGACGAAGTTGCTGCACTGGCGGTAGCGGCAACCCCTGCAGCCGTAGCGTGGGCAAAGCGAAGCGTGCCTACGATCTCTTGATGAGCCGCGAAAGCGCGTGGGCACGGCGCGTTGCGCCTTTGCCCACCGTCACGCGTTGCCGCGATCTTCCCGGAACAGATCGAGCTTCTGCTGCACCGGACGGTCCGAGAAGCTGAACAGCACGGCATCCTCATTCGCCTCGTGCGTGACCCAGTGCCAGCTCGGCACCACGAACAGGTCGCGCGGGCCCCATTCGAACACTGCGTCGCCGATGCGGCTGCGGCCACGGCCTTCGATCGGGCAGAACACGGTGGCATCGGTCGAACGATAGCGCGCGGTCTTGAAGCCTTTGGGCAGCAGCTGGATGAAGGTGCCGATGGTTGGCATCGCGAAATCGCCGGTCTCGGGGTTGCTGAACTTCAGCTTGAGGCCGTGGCAGGCGTCCCATTCCTGGCCCGTCCTGGCTTTCTCCAGCGCTTCGCGGGTGTAGACGTAGGGATAGCTGAAGATCGGCGAGGTCTTCGAGCTCCGCTTCACGTCGACGGGCAGGAGGTTGTGGCCGTAGCGCGCAAAGCTGTCGCCGGCTGGCTTGGTGATTTTCTGCTGGTCTTCCTTCGATCCCTCCGCAAAGGAGCAGTCGAAGAACTGCACCAGCGGGATGTCGAGGCCATCCAGCCAGAACATCGGCTGATCGGTCTCGTTGGAATGATCGTGCCAGGTCATCGAGGGCGTGATGATGAAGTCGCCGGGCTCCATCGCGGTGCGTTCGCCGTCCACGGCGGTGTGGGCGCCCTTGCCTTCGAGCACGAAGCGCAGGGCTGACTGGCTGTGGCGATGTGCCGGCGCGACGTCACCGGGCACCACCATCTGCACGCCGGCATAGAGCGAGGTCGTGATCTTGGACTGGCCGCGCAGGCCGGGGTTCTCCAGCCCCAGCCCCCGCCGCTCGGCCTCCTTGGCGGTGATGAGCTTGCCGGCTTCCGTCATGTAGTCGCGGATGACGTCAAATTTCCATAAGTGCGGCCGGCAGGCGCTTTTCGGCTCCGGCGTGATCAGGTCGCTCATCACCGTCCACAGCGCGGTGAGGTTTTCGCCGTCGATCTTTTTGTAGAACGCTTCGCGTTCCGGCGTCTTGGTCACGGCTTCCATGGCGCGGCTCCCGTTCGTTTCTAATTTGACAGTATACTGCCAATATGGCTAGCGTCAACGTGACGGGTAAACTACAAGACGGTCATTCCGGGGCACGCGAAGCGTGAACCCGGAACCTCGAGATTCCGGGTTCGATGCTGCGCATCGCCCCGGAATGACAAGGAATAGGGAGCCTCCGATGAAGCTGCACGGCTATTTCCGCTCCAGCGCCGCCTATCGGGTGCGGATCGCGCTGAACCTGAAGGGCCTCAAGGCCGCGCATCTGCCGCATCATTTGCGCAAGGGCGAGCAATGTGCGCCCGCTTATCTCGCCATCAACCCGCAAGGCCTCGTGCCAGCGCTGGAGAACGATACCGGAGCGGTGCTGACGCAATCGGTCGCGATCATCGAATGGCTCGATGAGACGCACCCCAATCCGCCGCTGCTGCCGAAGGACCCGTTGCAGCGCGCCAAGGTGCGGGCGTTTGCGCTGGCGATCGCCTGCGACACCCATCCGGTGCAGAACCTGAAAGTGCTGGCGCGGCTGCGCGAGCTCGGCCTGCCCGAGGACAAGGTCCAGGATTGGGCCGCCTGGGTCAACCGCGAAGGACTGTCGGCCTGCGAGACGCTGATCAAGGACGAGCCGGGTCCGTTCTGCTTCGGCGACGCGCCGACGCTGGCCGATCTCTGCCTCGTGCCGCAGCTCGCCAATGCGCGCCGCTTCGGTGTCGACGTCTCCGCCTATCCGCGCCTGCTGAAGGCGGACGCCGCCGCCAGGGCGCTGCCGGCCTTCGCCGATGCCGCACCGGAGAAGCAGCCCGATGCCGAGTAAGCCGCCCCCTCCGATCACGATCGACGCGGTCTATGCCGCGCCGGGCTATCTGTTCCGGCGCATGCAGCAGATTGCGGTCGCGATCTTCATGGAGGAGTGCAAGGCGTTCGACCTGACCCCGGTACAATATGCAGCCCTGATCGCCATCCACACCCATCCCGGCATCGACGCCACGCGGCTGTCGGCGGTGATCGCGTTTGACCGCTCCACGCTCGGCAGCGTGATCGAGCGGCTGCAGGCCAAGGCCTATATCGAGCGCAAGCCCGCGCCCGAGGACAAGCGGATCAAGCTGCTCCATTTGACCAAGGCAGGCACTGCGATCCTGCGCGAGATCATCCCGGCCGTCGACCGCGCCCAGGAGCGGATGCTGCAGCCGCTGAAGCCCGCCGATCGCAGGACGCTGATGGGGCTGTTGTCGCAGCTCGTCGATCTCAACAACGAGGCCTCGCGCGTGCCGCTGCGGGCCGAGGATGCGCTGGAGCATCTGGGCAAGGGCGGGTGAGGGGTGTGAGGCGATGGTCGCGCTCCACACACTGCCGTCGTCCCGGACAAGCGTAGCGCAGATCCGGGACCCATACTCCGCAGTAATTTGGCGAGAACAGGCAATGACAAGCTCGCACAACAACTCCTGCTGCGGCGTATGGGTCCCCGCCCCCGTGCGCAATTGCGCACTAGGCGGGGACGACACCGAGAGTGTAGCTAAGCCCTCGCCTCACATCCTGAGCAACGCCTGCCGGTCGATCTTGCCCGTCCCCGTCTTCGGCAACTCGTCGATGAAGATGACCTCGCGCGGATATTTGTAGGGAAGCAGCCTGCCCTTGACGTAGTCCTGCAATCGCCGCGTCGCGTCACGCTGGTCGGCGGTGCGGTTGTTCATCACCACCACCGCCTTCAGCGTCATGCGCCGGTCCGGCAGTTCGGCGGCGAACACCGCACATTCGCGAATGTCAGGATGGTCGGCGAGGCAGAGCTCGACCTCTAGCGGATAGACCCACTGCCCGGAGATCTTGATGAGATCATCGGCGCGGCCGCGGAAGAAGTGGAAGCCGTCGGCATCCCTCACGAAGCGGTCGCCGGTGTAGATCCACCCCTCGTCGCGGATCGTCTCGGCGGATTTGTCCGGCCGGTTCCAGTACAGTGGCGTGTTGGAATCGCCGCGTACCCACAAGATGCCTTCCTCGCCGTCGCCGACGTCGCGGCCGTCCTTGTCGCGCAGCGCGACCTCGTAGCCGGGCACGCGCAGGCCGGCGGCGCCGAGCTTCTTCTGCTCGGGCCTGTTGGACAAATAGATGTGCAGCACCTCGGTCGAGCCGAGGCCCTCGACGATCTCGAGGCCGGTCAGCGTCTTCCAGCCGTTGAAGACCTCCGCCGACAGCACTTCGGCTGCGGAGAGCGCCATGCGCAGCGACGAGAAATCAATCTTGTCCGCACCCTCGGCCTTGGTCAGCGCCGTGTAGAGCGTGGGCAGGCCGAAGAACAGCGTCGGCCTGTAGCGCTCGATCGCCGAAAAGATCGCGGCGGGCTTCGGCTGGCCCGGCAGCAGCAGCGTCGCAGCTCCCGCCGAGAATGGGAAGGTGACGGAATTGCCAAAGCCATAGGCGAAGAAGATCTTCGGCACCGAGAAGCAGATGTCGTCCGGCGTCAGCTTCAGGATGTTCTGCGCGAAGGCGTGATCGCTATAGGCCATGTCGTGCTGGAGATGCACAATGCCCTTGGGACGTCCTGTCGAGCCGGACGAATACATCCAGAACGCCATCTCGTTGCGATGCGTGTCCGCTTCCGCCAGCTGCGTGGGGAATTGCGCCAGCCAGCTCTCCGCCGCGAGCGCCCGCGGCGCGCCGTGATCGCCCGCCGCGCCATTGACGACGATCAGCGTGCGCAGGCCAGTATCCTTGCAGGCCTCCGCATTGAAGCGCGCGCAGAATTCGGCGTCCGCCACCGCAACGCTCGCGCCGGAATCGACGAGATAGAATTGCAGGAGGTCCGGCGGCGTCAGCGTGTTGATCAGAAGCGGCACGAAGCCGGCGCGCACCGCGCCGAAGAACGCGGCCGGGTAGGCCGGTGTGTCGTCGAGAAACAGCAGCACGCGATCGCCGCGCTGCAGGCCGAGTGAGGCGAAGCCATTGCCCCAGCGGCAGGCCTCCGCGCAGAGCGCCGCATAGGTGCGCGTGCCCGCCGGACCGATCAGCGCGAGCTTGTCTCCGCGACCCTTGCCGAGGTTGTCGAACAGCACGCGGCTGGCGTTGTAGATGTCGGGAACGGCGAAGCCGATCTCGCGTGCCCCCTTGCTGCCGGCGGGCACCTGGTCGCGAATCTCGTTGCTCATGCCGTGGCCTCGTCGCTTGCATCTCCGCCGTTGTCTCCACCGTTCTTGGCGGCCTCGTACCGGGCCATGAAGGCCGGCGACATGTGGCGCAGGCGAGCATCGTCGATGCGGCCGGAGCGGGTGATGTAGCTGTAGGCGAAGTCCATCAGGTCGAGCTTCATGTGCTCGGCAAAGTGCTCGTACCAGAACGCCGAGGTGCGCGCGGCATTGACGAGCTTCTGCACCACCGGTTTTCGCGCGGCCTGGTAGCGATGCAGGGCGGTCGCAAGATGCGCATCGGATTCCAGCGCCTTGACCAGCGCGATGGCGTCCTCGATGGCCAGCCGCGTGCCCGAGCCGATCGAGAAATGCGCCGAATGCAGTGCGTCGCCGAGCAGCACCATGTTCTTGAACGACCAGTGCTCGTTCCAGACCCAGGGGAAATTGCGCCAGACCGATTTGTTGGAGACCAGCGAGCGGCCGCCTAGCGTGTCGGCGAACACCTCCTCGCAGACGCCCTTGGACTGCTCGACGTCCTTGTAGGCGAAGCCATAGGCCTGCCACGTCGCGTGGTCGCATTCGACCAGGAAGGTGCTCATGGTCGGCGAGTAGCGGTAGTGATGGGCGTTGAAGGCGCCGCGGTCGGTCTTCACGAAGGTCTGCGACAGCGTGTCGAAGCGCTTCGAGGTGCCGTACCAGACGAACTTGTTGGAGGAGTAGGACAGCGAGGTGCCGAAATCGCCCTCGAACGCGCGGCGCACCAGCGAGTTGAGCCCGTCGGCGGCGACGATCAAATCGTGGCCGTTGAGCTGGTCGATGGCGTTAATTGGCGTGTCGAAGCGCGGCGTGACGCCGACGTCGATTGCGCGCTGCTGCAGCAATCTCAGCAGCTCCAGCCGCCCGATCGAGGAGAAGCCGACGCCGTCGATGGCGACGCTGTCGCCGTGAAGGTTCAGCGTGATGTTCTCCCAGCTTTCCATATGCGGCGCGATCGCGTCGACCGTCTCGGGATCGTCGGCGCGCAGGAATTCCAGCGCCTGGTCGGAGAACACGACGCCAAAGCCCCAGGTCGCGTCGGCCGGGTTCTGTTCGAACAGGTCGACCTGATCCTCGGGGTGACGCTTCTTCCAGAGATAGGCGAAGTAGAGCCCTCCGGGCCCTCCGCCAATCACGGCGATCCGCAACGTCTGCCTCCCTAATTGACAGTATACTTACTATCTAGGGGTAGACTAATGTGCTCCGGCGCCCGGCGCCAGCAGAATTATCGGCCAAGCGCAGGCGCACCGAAACTCATCTCGGACCCGCGTTTTGCGCGCGTCCGAACCCGTCAGGCCCGAACCATAGCCAAACCGCGCCGGCTTGGCTATTCGCGCGTCAGACGCAGCGCTTCACATAGACCCCGTTCACCAGCACCCTGGTGCAGCGGACGACCGGAACCGGCTTGCGAACCACGACGGCCGCATTCGGCCCGGCGCAGCCGGCGCGATAGACCCCGCGCGCGCACACCACCGCATTGGCATCGGTGGCCGCGAACGTCATGGTCGCTCCAAAGGCGAGGAGCGCAGCAGCAACGAGCAGCAATGAACGCATGTTGTCCTCCCGGTCTTGTCGTGATCGAAATCGATATCTGCAAGGGATTTGTCGTCGCTGGCGCGCGAAAATTCATTCGCACGCCGCCAAACGTCGATGCGCAAAGCTATCGCGCGGCGAATGGGGCGAGCACGTCCTTGCAGGCCGGCGACAGCGAGGCGGCGTTGCTGGAGATGCATTGGATGATGCGGCCGCCGCCGGGCGCGACGCTGGCGCACAGCGTGCGGATGTCCGCGCCGCAGGCGGAGCGGACGATGAACAGCTCTTCGCGCGGCCGCAGCGGACGCAGCACGATCACGGCCGGCGCGGTTGCCGGTGCTGCCGCCGCCGCAGGAGCGGCCCCCGCAGCAGGCGCTGCGGCTGCGGCGCCGCCGGTTGCGGCACCTACGGCCTTCTCGCAGGCGGGCGAGACCTTGGCCTTGTTCTTCTCCAGGCATTCGAGCGCGGGGGCGCCGCCCGGCGGCACGCTGGCGCAGACCTTGGGATAGTCGCCGCGGCATGCGCTCTTGATCGCTGCAAGTTGCGCGCTGCTCGGCTGCTTGGGCGCCGCGGCCTTCGGCGCCGGTGCGGCGGCCGGCTTCGCAGCGGGAGCGGATTCAGCCTTCGGCGCGGCAGGTGCCGGCGCCGGCTCCGCTTTGGGCGCAGCTTCGGTCTTCGGAGCGGCGGGGGCCGCTTCGGTCTTCGGCTCGAGCGCGCGAACCGCAGCCTGGCACCTCGACGACAGGCTCGACATGTTCTTGGCGAGGCATTGAAACGCTTCCGTGCCGCCGGGCGTCACGCTCGAGCAGTGCGCCATGAAGTCCGAGCGGCACGCGGACCGGACGGCGCTCTTTTGGGCTTCGGTCGGCGCTTGCGCGAAGGCACTTGCTGCAGTTGCGAAGAGCGTTGCGGCGAGCAACGCGCTGCGCGCTGAGACGTGTTTCAACGTGTTGAACATCTGAATGAATTCCTGCCCTGTCGGTAACGCCGACGCATTATTAAAAGTGATGCAAATAATCGCCGCGAGCGGCAGCTCGCGGAGCGGCATCTTTGGCCGCTTCCGTGTCTGCCGCAAGTCAATATTGCCGGCGCAATTTTGACGTAACTTAGAGCATGATCCGGAAAAGTGTGCAGCGGTTTTCCGAAAAGAGCATGCTCAAATAAAAACGCCGTCAGAGCCTCACCATGCGCTTGCCGCGGTTCTCGCCGGCGAGCAATCCGATCAGCGCCTTCGGCGTGTTGGCGAGGCCGTCGATGATGTCTTCCTGCACCTTCAGCCTGCCGGATTTGACCCAGGCCTGGAGATCGGCGAGCGCGCGCTGGCTCTCCTTCATGTAGTCCATCACGATGAAGCCTTGCATGACGAGCCGCTTCACCACGATCAGGCCGGGCACACCGCGCGGGCCGTGCGCAGCAGGCGCGCTATCATACTGCGAGATCGCGCCGCAGCAGGCGACGCGGCCGTAATTGTTCATCTGCGGCAGGCAGGCTTCGAGAATGTCGCCGCCGACATTGTCGAAATAGACGTCGATGCCATCAGGTGCGGCTGCGCGCAGCGCCTTGAACAGCGCGCCGTCCTTGTAGTCCACCGCGGCATCGAAGCCGAGCTCGGAGGTCAGCCAGTTGCACTTGTCCGCGCCGCCGGCGATGCCGACCACGCGGCATCCCTTGATCTTGGCGATCTGTCCGACGATCGAGCCGACCGAGCCTGCGGCGGCGGAAACCACGACGGTCTCGCCTTCCCTGGGCTTGCCGATCTCGAGCAGGCCGAAATAGGCGGTGAGGCCGGCGATGCCGAACACGCTGAGCAGATGCGTCATCGGCTCCAGCTTCGGCATCTTGGTGAGATGCTTCGCCGGCACCGCCGCATATTCCTGCCAGCCGGTGTCGCCGAACACGATGTCGCCGGCAACGAGTTCAGGCGCCTTCGAGCTGACGACCTCGGCGATGGCGCCGCCGGCCATCACACTGTTGGCCTCCACGGCGGAGCGATAGGTCGCGCCGTGCATCCAGGCGCGGTTGGCGGCATCGAGCGAAATGTAGCGCACGCGCAGCAGGGCCTCGCCATCTTTCGGTTCCGGCATGGCGCCGTCCACCATCTTGAAATGCTCGGGGCCGAGCTTGCCGCTGGGCTTCTCGACCAGCAGGATTTGGCGATTGATGCTGCCGCTCATGGCGTTTCCCTCTTTGATTATCTTGACGATTATTGATGCAGCCGCCGCAAACAAAACGTGCAAGCCGCATGTGTGTTGTGCGCTGCATGAAGGCTAGATCGCGGCGTTCCGTTTCACAAGGGAACATCCGGTCAACGCGATCACACGCAAAGCGTGTTGCGTCGCTGTGATATCTGCGACATCATGAAGCGCCGGTGTACGTGGGGGTCAACGATGTCGAACAGGTTCACGCAATACATTCTGGCGGCGATGGTGCTTGGCATCGTCTTGGGGTCGGCGATCTACAACTTCCTGCCCGACACGCGCGCCGAGTGGGCCTCTGCCATCAACCTGATCGCCATGATGTTCCTGCGTCTGATCAAGATGATCATCGCGCCCCTAGTGTTCGCGACCCTGGTCGGCGGCATTGCCCATATGGGCTCCGGCGCCAAGCTCGGCCGCATCTTCGCCAAGACCATGGGCTGGTTCGTCAGCGCGTCCTTCGTCTCGCTGCTGCTCGGCCTGATCATGGTCAATCTGCTGCAGCCCGGCGCCAACTTCCCGGGCACACTGCCTGCAGCGGGGCAATCGACCGGCCTGCCGGTCTCGGCCTTCTCGATCGAGAAATTCCTGACCCATCTGATTCCGACCTCGATCGCGGATGCGATGGCGCAGAACGAGATCCTGCAGATCGTGATCTTCGCCGTGTTCTTCTCGGTGGCGATGGGCGCGATGCCGGAGCGCTCAAAGCCGATCCTGGCGCTGATCGACGACATCGGTCACATCATGCTGAAGGTGACCAGCTACGTGATGCTGTTCGCGCCGCTCGCGGTATGGGCCGCGATCACCGCCACGGTCGCCAAGAACGGCCTCGCCGTGCTCTGGAAGCTCGTCGTCTTCATGGGCGGCTTCTATCTCTCGCTGATGATCCTGTGGGCCATCCTGGTTATCGTCGGCTTCATCGTGATCGGGCCGCGCTACAGCCATCTCCTGAAGCTGATCCGCGAGCCCCTGATGATCGCGTTCTCCACCGCCAGCTCGGAGGCGGCCTATCCGAAGACGCTGGAGGGGCTGAACCGCTTCGGCGCCTCGTCGCGAATCTCGAGCTTCGTGCTGCCGCTCGGCTATTCCTTCAACCTCGACGGCACAATGATGTACTGCACCTTCGCGAGCATCTTCATCGCGCAGAGCTATCACATCGACATGCCGCTCGGCACCCAGCTCGCGATGCTGGCGACGCTGATGATCACTTCCAAGGGCGTCGCCGGCGTGCCGCGTGCCTCCCTCGTCGTGATCGCATCGACCTTGGCGCAGTTCAACATCCCCGAGGCGGGCCTGTTGATGATCATGGGCATCGACACCTTCCTAGACATGGGCCGCAGCGCCACCAACGTGATCGGCAACACGCTGGCGACCTCGGTCGTGGCCAAATGGGAAGGCGAGCTCGGGCCCGAGCATGCGCTCGGACCAGCCGACGTCGTGCCCGACGACATGGTGCCGGGCGAGGTACCCGCAATGGCCGGCCATGGGTAGGAGTGAACCATGGGTCAGACCCCAGCGAGGTCGCTGACCTCGGGCCGCCTGTGGTTCGCGGCCTCGTTGCTCGCGACGTCTTTGTTCGCGACCTCGTTGTTCGCGACCTCGGCGCTCGCGCAGGCCGGCGAAGGGCTCAGCCCGACGCTGTCCGCCATCAAGAAGGCCCACGCCGTGCGGCTCGGCTATCGCGAAAGCTCGCCGCCATTCTCCTTCCTCGATCAGTCGGGCCGTCCGATCGGCTACAGCCTCGAGCTCTGCGAGGCCATCGTCGAGGAGATCGGCGTCGAGGTCGACGATCCCGATCTCAAGATCGACTACATCAAGGTCACCTCGGACGACCGCATCGACGCCGTGCTCCAGAACAAGATCGACCTGGAATGCGGCTCGACCACCGCCAATGCCGAGCGCGGCAAGCGCGTCGCCTTCTCGCCGCTGATGTTCGTCGCCGGCACCAAGCTGATGGTGCCGAAGGGAGCGGCAATTTCCGGTGTCGCGGACCTGAAGGGCCGGACCGTCGTGGTGACCAAGGGCACGACGAACGAGCAGGCGATGCACGCCGTCGACAAGAAGCTCTCGCTCGGCCTCAACATCGTGACCGCGCCGGATCACGAGCAGTCGTTCCGGATGGTGAACGATGGCAAGGCCGATGCATTCGCAACCGACGACATCCTGCTCTATGGCCTGATCGCGCGCCACAAGGCGCAGGAATATTTTCGTGTGGTCGGGGACTATCTGTCCTATGACCCCTACGGCATTATGTTCCGCAAGGGCGAGCCTCAGCTCTCCGCCGTGGTCGAGCGCGCCTTCCGCAAGCTCGGCTCCAACCGCGATCTCGTCCCGCTCTACAACAAATGGTTCACCGCACGCCTTCCCACCGGCGAACGCATGAACGTGCCGATCTCGCTGCAGCTGGAAGAGGCGTTCAAGGCGATGGATGATTCGGCGAGCGCAAGTAACTAGCACCGTGCCTGGCGCATCTTAGCTCGTGGCGCTTCTTGACGCGCCTAGAGCAGGAACAGAAGACGAGCGGACGTTCACCAGCGCTCCACCGTGGCTTCTCATCTGCCAGGCGAAATCGGGTCTGACCACGGCTCTCCCATTGCACGCCGTGCAGGCTAGCTGGCTCTCGAGATCGGACAGCCGGACTTCATCTGGCCAGAGGTCTGCGTTGAGGGCGGTCCAGTGGCCACAGCCACAATCCGCGCAGTCGATGATGATGCCACGGACGCCGGACGCGCGCATCTCGCCGAGCGTGATCTTGGTGTTGCGCCTGCCGATCGGGGTGCTCTCCTTGCGCACGGCTGAACTCCGGGCTTGCTGCGCTCGTCTCGTCGTCATGACCGCCTCTGCGCCGCGAAATCGGGGATCGCGCTGCGGCTCGTCTGTGTCGGCGACGAGATGCCCAGCGGCATTGTCTGCAAGCGTCTGGGGGCAGAAGTCATTTCCGAGCCCTGGTTCATGTAGAGCTGTCCCGCGACCAAGGTCATGGCGGCGCACGCCAGAACGAACATCGCCAGAGCCAGTTGTTGCGCTTCATTCATCTGATTGCCTGATAGAGTTCGAGACGAGGAAGAGACCTACGTCCACTGCCGACCATGGCTGCGTGGCGGGCACGACCAATCGCGGGGGCTGAGCTTGCGTCGCCTGATTATCGAAGAGATTGCATCTCATCGTGTCACGATCATTCATTCCGAAAGCGGCGCTACGGTGCCGGCGCGAGTCGATGGATCCACCCACCTCGCCGCCTAGCGGCCGAAGCCGACCCGAGCGGGCAAATTGCTAACCGAGAGATTTGTCTTGCGAGACGGCTTGCGTCCGCTTCGGCCTTCGAACGACGACCACGCCGCAGTCAGTGGCGCTCCTTCGTCCCATACGCATGCTCTTCCAAGCATCCGCTTGCCGTGCAAGCCTGACGGCCCAAGCCTCCTCGACAGCCTGTCTCACATGGGGCGGCAAATTCTGCTGCATCACTCGACCTCCTTGCCTGTACCGGCACCGCATTTGTATTTGCGAAGGGAGGAGAACGAGTTTGATGCGGCTCAAGCTTCGGCCGAAACCTTCCTCCGTCAGACTACTTAGGGGACTCGCCCTAAGATACGACGCGAGCTGGCCACGCCGGTGACCCTGTTTAACAATGCGTTAATCGAACAGAGTTCGGAGAGCCCGATGAATCACTCGATTTATAGCGCCGACCGTGCAACCCACTCCAAGATCGTCATCGTCGCATTGTTGGTCGCCGCGGCAATCAGTGGCTTCGCCGTTTCTCTTCACTTCGACGAGAGAGCCACCTCCGTCGAGAGGGTGGCCGTATCCAAGCCCGGAAGACCAGTGGCTATGAGTGGCACGACCATCGTCGCTGCCCGCTGACTCGGAGAATCCTCAATGCCAAAGAACAGAATTGAGACCAGGGTTGTCGCCGAGCCGTTCGATCCGGCGCTTTGGTCGGTCGCAGCCGTCCTCAGCGCGGCGGTTGTCTATCTTGCCTGCCTGATCTAGGGGGCGAAGGCCGCAGCGTAGCCTGGCGGAATCGTAGGGCCCTCGTCGACGTATTTCACGGCTGTTTGCGCTGGCGCAATCGGCGCAATCAAGGTTCATTCTAGCATTTTTCTTGCCTAGCGGCTTCTCTCTGACCCAATCCAGTAGCTAGGTGACGAGGCTCGGTATTCCGGGCCTCGTTCTATTTTGGACGACCGGATCTGCTCTCGACGCGCTCACGCACGATCTCGGCGGCTCGCGCCAGCACGGCATCGTAGTCATCGGGAGTAAGGTGGCCGATCAGCTCCTTGATGCCGTCGTGAGCCTGGATCTCGAACTCGGAGCCCGCAATCTGTGTCGCGAAATTTTCAAGTTGTTCCGGAGTGATCCTCATACCCTCAATCTCTTGCCGGTCCTCTGTGGAAGCTCTGAATGTCATTTGGCCACATCCATCATGTCGCGGCCGCCCAGGAATTGCGCTGGATCAACCGGCAATGCACGCGCAATGGAATATTGTGAAGTTGCTGCGTTGGAGGGAACTACGGGGCCGGCAATTGCGACCTTGGCGGTTCAGCTCGCCTCTTCGAAAATCCGATTCAGTGCCGCGTCATAGGTCGCCTGCACCAGCTCCGGATGCAGCTTGCCCAGCGCCTCCATCATCACGCCGGAATTGATCTCGAGCACTTTCCATGCGCCATCCGCGCGAACCACATCGATCGAGGCGAAGATGATGCCGATGGCGCGCGCGGCCTCGATCGCGAGCTGCACGCAGGCCGCGCGGACATCGCCGCCCTCCAGCAGCACCGGCTTTGCGCCGGCATCGAGATTGTGCCGCCAATCCGAGCCACGCTGCTTGCTGTAGACGACGCGCGGCGCGTCATCGAGCAGCACCACGCGGACCTCGTCCTCGATCGCGACATAGGGCGAGATCACGAGCCCGGCGCTCATCGCAAAGACCTCGCCAGCGGCGTGGTCGAGTTGCGCTTCCGTCGTCACCTTGAACACCGAGCGCCCCGATGTTCCCTCGTTCGGCTTGACCACCACGCCTTGCGGATTGTCGCGCAGCAGGTCCAGCATCGCCTCACGCCAGGTCGCGCCGACCACGTTCCTGCCGAGCTTCGGGTTAAGGAAGAGGTGATGGAGAACACAGGGCACGCCTGCAAGCGTCAGCGCCTCGGCGGTTGCCGATTTGTCGTTGGCGAGGCGGTGCGCGATGGCGCTGTTGAGGCCCACGTCGTAGCCGAAAGCGAAATGGCGCATCTCGCCCCGGCGCATCGCGATCAGCCAGCCGCCGGCGCGGACATCGACCGTGATGCCGTGGTCCGCGCAATAGCGCCGGATTGCCTGAACGAAGATTCGCTCGTCGCTTGCCAAGTCGTCCTGTCTTTCGTCGTTCCGTCGCCGAAAGCCGTAAAAATCCGGTCAGCGGCGCCAATCCCGTGCGGTAATCAGAGCTATTCTTAATGAAATTCTCGCGAGCGCGATGGAAATTAAGTGCTGCATTCGAGCTCCGGAGGGAAAAGAAATTGCCCTTCCTGCAGGCCAGGCAGCAGATTCATTAATGATGTGACCAGTTCTGCCGCAAATGCCGGTTTGACCAGCATCAATTGCATCCGGAACGAGGTTGATTATTGGTCTCAATGGCGTAGATCACACACGCGAAATCCTCCGCCATGGCAATGGTGTCCGCCCCGCTTTCAGGGGCCGGGCAGCGCTTTTGCCCTAAAACCGCAATTATTCGGAATATCGAAAATCATGAGCGCGTTTTACCGAGAGAAGGTTCTTTCCGTTCAGCACTGGACCGACACGCTGTTCAGCTTTCGCGCCACGCGCGATACCGGCTTCCGCTTCCAGAACGGCCAGTTCGCCATGATCGGCCTCGAGGTCGACGGCCGTCCGCTGCTGCGCGCCTACAGCATGGCGAGCGCCAACCACGAGGAAGAGCTCGAGTTCTTCTCGATCAAGGTTCAGGACGGCCCGCTGACCTCGCGTCTGCAGAAGATCAAGGAAGGCGACACCATCCTGGTCGGCCGCAAGGCGACCGGCACGCTGATCACCGACAATCTGCTTCCCGGCAAGCGGCTGATGCTGCTCTCGACCGGGACGGGCCTCGCGCCGTTCGCGAGCCTGATCAAGGACCCCGAGGTCTATGACCAGTTCGAGTCGATCGTGCTGGTGCATGGCTGCCGTCAGGTCTCCGAGCTCGCTTACGGCGAGAAGCTCGTCGCGAGCCTGCGCGAGGACGAGCTGTTCGGCGAATTGCTCGCCGATAAGCTGGTGTACTATCCGACCGTGACCCGCGAGCCGTTCAAGAACCGCGGCCGCATCACCGACCTCATCAACTCCGAGCAGATCTTCAACGACATCGGACAGGGCCCGCTCGACATCGCAACCGACCGCATCATGATGTGCGGCAGCCCGGCGATGCTGGAAGAGCTGAAGGTGATGTTCGAGAGCCGCGACTTCATCGAAGGTTCCGGCAACAAGCCCGGCCATTTCGTGATCGAGAAGGCGTTCGTCGAGCGCTAAGCGCCGCCATCTCGCTTTCGCGGGATGGCTTCGCCTCACTCGTCCCGGACAAGCGCGCCTCAAGCGCGCGCCGATCCGGGACCCAGACCCGCAGGGAGTAGTTTTGCGAAGGCTGGTAACCACCAGCTTCGCCCAACATCCCTTCCCGTGGATACGGATCCCGGGTCTGCGCTGGCGCTTGCCCGGGACGACAGCCGAATATGTGGAGGTGCCTGCGCGTTCCACTGGGGACCGATCCGGGCCTTCGCTCAGGATCGACTGGTCCTCCCAATCCCCTCTGCTGCACCGCAAAATCCGTCCTCCCGGCGGATTGATCTGCGCCGGCCGATTTCGCTAGCCTGAAACAAGGGCTGCGTCATATCCGTATGACAGGCGAGGGCGTATCGTACCGCCTCATGCTGGCGAGAGGACCGGAATCGTGGCCGACGACAACAAGACGCATGCATCCCCGAAGCGCCTGCCGCTGGCGGAAGAGGGGATCGTTGAAACCCTGCTGCTGCCCTTCTCGCCGCGCTTCATCGTGCTGACGATCTGCGCGGTCGTTACCGCGCTCCTGATCGGTATCGGCATCACCGACCGCAAGATCTTCGACATCCTGCTGATTCCGGTCCTGATCTTCGGCGCGCTGACCCTGCTCGGCGTCCGCGATCTCCTGCAGAAGAGCCACGCGGTGCTGCGCAACTATCCGATTTCGGCGCATATCCGCTTCCTGCTCGAAGAGATCCGCCCGGAGATGCGGCAATACTTCTTCGAGAGCGAGAAGGACGGCATGCCGTTCTCGCGCGACACCCGCGCGGTGGTCTATCAGCGCGCCAAGATGGAGCTCGACAAGCGTCCGTTCGGCACCCAGGAGGATGTCTACCGGGAAGGCTATGAGTGGATGCACCACTCGGTGTCGCCGAAGACGCATGCCCAGGAGAAGTTTCGCATCACCATCGGCGGCCCCGACTGCAAGAAGCCCTATTCGGCCTCGGTGTTCAACATTTCCGCGATGAGCTTCGGCGCGCTCAGCCCGAATGCGGTGCGCGCGCTGAACGCCGGTGCCAAGAAGGGCGGCTTCGCGCACGACACCGGCGAGGGCGGCGTCAGCCCCTATCACCGCGAGATGGGCGGCGACATCATCTGGGAGATCGGCTCCGGCTATTTCGGCTGCCGCCATCTCGACGGCAGCTTCGATCCCGAAGCGTTCGCGCGCGTCGCCGGCGACGATCAGATCAAGATGGTCGAGCTCAAGATCAGCCAGGGCGCCAAGCCCGGCCATGGCGGCGTGCTGCCGGCGGCCAAGGTCTCGGAGGAGATCTCGAAGATCCGCGGCGTCGCGATGGGCGAGGATTGCATCTCTCCGGCCTCGCACCGCGCCTTCTCGACCCCCGTTGGCATGATGCAGTTCATCGCCGAGATGCGGCGTCTCTCCGGCGGCAAGCCGGCCGGCTTCAAGCTCTGCATCGGACATCCCTGGGAATTCCTGGCGATCTGCAAGGCGATGCTTCAGACCGGCATCTATCCCGACTTCATCGTCGTCGACGGCAATGAAGGCGGTACCGGCGCGGCGCCGCTGGAGTTCATGGATCATCTGGGCATGCCGATGCGCGAGGGCGTCGACTTCGTCCACAACGCGCTGGTCGGCATCAATGCGCGCGACCGCATCAGGATCGGTGCTTCGGGCAAGATCGCCACCGCCTTCGACATGGCGCGGGCGATGGCGATCGGCGCCGATTATTGCAACTCGGCGCGCGGCTTCATGTTCTCGCTCGGCTGCATCCAGTCGCTGAGCTGCCATACCGACCGCTGTCCAACCGGGGTGGCGACGCAGGATCCGACGCGCGCGCGTGCGCTCTACGTGCCGCTCAAGATCGACCGCGTGCACAATTATCACCACGCGACGCTGCATTCGCTGACCGAGCTGATCGCCGCGGCCGGCCTGGAGCATCCGCAGCAGCTGCGCCCGATCCATTTCAGCCAGCGCACGTCCACGACCAAGGTCCAAACCTTCGCGCAGCTCTATCCGGCGCTGCGTCCGGGCGAGCTGCTCGACGGCACCGACGATCCGCGCTTCCGCGATGCCTGGCGGATGGCGCAGGCGGAGACGTTCCAGCCGGCGCCGTAGCGGCATTGCCGAAGGGCGGGGCGCCATCGGCGGCCCGCACGAATGCACGCCGTGAGCGTGGCTGGCATTTAACGTTTGGTTCAACTTTGGATGTAGGTTGTGCCCATGGACGAACGGCGCGACAAGGCGAGGCATCGCGTGCTGAAGGCCGGAACGATGGAGTTCGGCGGCGGCGCCATCGACTGCACCGTCCGCAACCTGTCCGACGCCGGCGCGGCGCTCGACGTCACCAGCCCGGTCGGCATTCCCGAGCATTTCACCCTGTTCCTCCAGGCCGACGGAACCCATCGATCCTGCATCGTGGTCTGGCGCAAGGAGAAGCGAATCGGCGTGAAGTTCCGGTGAGTGAGGGCCTCGTCCTCGCGGCGTTTTCAGCTGGCGTCCCGAATCGGCGAGCGCTCGAGGCGCGCTGGTCCGGGACGACAGCTAAAGCGCGATGAGATTTAGATGAATCGTCATCGCGCTTTAGGTTGTTGTTTGCGCATGATCTTTCCGGAAAACTGCTTCGCACTTTTCCGGATCATTCTTTAGCTTTGCGGCTCGCTAACCGCGCAACTCACCCCGTCTCGACCTCGCTCAACCGGCTCGCCAGGATCTTGTCGATCCTTCGCCCGTCGAGATCGACCACCTCGATGTGCCAGCCGCCGAAGTCGAAGGCGTCGCCAACGTTAGGCAGCGCGCTGAATTGCTGCAGCACGAGGCCTGCCACCGTGTTGTAGCGGTGCGGCGGCAGCTCGACGCCAAGCAGCTCGCCGAACTCGTCGACCGGCATCCAGCCGGCGATCAGGAGCGAATCGTCGGCGCGCCTGATAAAGGCCGGCTCCGGCGGTCCCTCCTCCGAATGAAAGGCGCCGACGATGGACTCGAGGATGTCGGCGGCGGTCACCATGCCTTCGAAGCCGCCATATTCGTCGTAGACCAGACCGACGTGAACTGGAGCGGCTTTCAGGATGGTCAGCACGTCGCGCGCGTCCGCCGAGGCCGGAATGCCGGGCGCCTCGCGCACCAGCGCGCGCAAATCGGGGTTGCGCTCGTTCATATAGGCGACCAGCAGGTCCTTGGCCTGGAGCACGCCGATCGGCTTGTCGCGATCGCCGTTGGAGACGGGAAAGCGCGAGTGCGGGCTGCTCGCAATGATCTCCTGGATGGCGGCCGGATCGTCGTTCAGGTCGATCTCGTCGACCTCCGTGCGCGGCGTCATGACCGCGCCGACGGGCCGGTCGCGGAGCCGCATCACGCCGGCGATCATCTCCTTCTCGCCGGGCTCGAGCACGCCGGCGCTCTCGGCCTCGCTGACGAGGTGATGGATCTCGTCCTCCGAGACCTTTTCCTCGGACTTGCCGCCGCGGCCGAGCAAAGTGAGGATCAGCTTGCCGGAGATGTCGAGCAGGAAGACCAGCGGCAGCGAGACTTTCGCGAGCACGTGCATGGCCGGCGCGACCCTGACCGCGATGCTTTCGGGGTCGCGCAGCGCAACCTGCTTCGGCACCAGCTCGCCGACGATCAGGGTGGCGTAGGTGATGAGCGTGACCACGATGCCGACGCCGACGATGTCGGCAATGCCGGAGGACAGGCCGAGCTCGAGCAGCCATTGCGTCAGCCGCTGTCCGAGCGTCGCGCCGGAGAACGCGCCGGAGAGCACGCCGACCAGCGTGATGCCGATCTGCACCGTCGAGAGGAATTTGCCGGGATCGGCTGCCAGCGTCAGCGCCCGCTCGGCACCGCGCACGCCCTTGGCCGCGAGCAGCGACAGCCGGGCGGGACGCGACGAGACCACGGCCAGCTCGGACATGGAGAGCAGGCCGTTGATGACGATCAGGACGACGACGATGACGAGTTCCAGGGAGAGCATTGACGTTCCGGAGGTAAGCAAGTGTGGCCGGATGGCGGGCGCACGCCATTGATATAGGTATTCGGGGAGGAAGTGCTGGCAAATCCACGCATTCGCCACCGTGGGAACCGCCGCGTCGCCGCGCTTCAAGGCTGTCCGCTACGACCTGACGCTCCGCGGAACTACGGAGCGTTGCTTAACGGGCCCTTAGTGGCCGCCGGCCTAGGTTTTCGACATTGCAGAAATCTATTGGGGGGACCCAAGATGCGGATCGGGAAACTTTTCGCGCTGTCGATGCTGACGGTGACGGTATTTGCAGTCATCCTCGGCGCCGAGGTGCTGATACCCCAGACACGCATCTTCACGAACCGCTCCGACGCGATCAAGACCGTCGATGCGTTCGGCGCGACGCTGATGGCCAACCAGCACGTCGCCAGCCTTCGCGCTCCCTATATCGGACCGATCTTCCAGGAAGGCGCGGCAACGCAGGCACAGCTCGAGGCCGCCACCAAGGCTTCGAAAACTGCCGAGGCGGGCTTCGAGGCCGCACGGCGCGCAGTCATGATGCTGGATGATGGCGGCGCGATTGCCGAGAATCTCGGTCGTGCGGCGCAGCGGCTGAAGGAGATCACCGCCGCAGCCGATCGCGCGATGGGCGTCCCGCTGGCGGCGCGCGACAGTGCTGCGACAAAGGGTTTCCTGCCCGGTGTTGCCGAGGTCATCGGCCACATCGAACCGGTCATGAACCGGCTTGAGGCGAAGGTCATCAATGCCGATTCCTCGCTCGCGGCGCTGTTGAGCCTGGCGCGAACGGCGCAGGATCTGCGTGTTTCGGCCGGCAGCCGCGCGGCCACGCTGTCACCGGCGCTGTCCGCACGCCGCCCGCTCACCGCAGCCGAACTGTCGCTGATGGACCGCATGCAGGGCCGCGTCGAGGCCGACCGCGAGCGCATCGAGGCTGGTCTCGAACAACTCGGAAATCCCGCCCGCATCGCTGCCGCGCACAAGGCGGCAACGGACTCTTATTTCGGACAAGCCGCCGTTGCCGTGGACAAGGAGCTTCCTGCAGCGCGGAGCGACGGCAAATACGGCGCGACCGCCGACGAGCTGGCGAAAGTCATCGTGCCGGCGATCCAGATGTTCTACGGCGTGCGCGACGCTGCGCTGGCGGAAGCCGCCGAGCGTGCTTCTTCCGCGCGCGACGGCGCGCTGGCAATGCTCGCCCTTGCCGGCGTCGCCGTGTTGGCGCTGCTCGGCACGCTCGGTGGTGTGACGATGATGCTGCGCAGGCGCGTGGTGACGCCGCTCGGCCGGATCGCCGACGTGATCGGGTCGCTCGCCGCCGGACAGCACGAGGTGGAGATTCCGGTGACGGGCCGCAACGACGAGATCGGCCAGGTCTCGGGCTCGCTCCAGTTGTTCAAGGATTCGCTGCTCGCCAAGAAGGCCGCCGACGAGGCCGCCGCGGTCGAAGCTGACGCGAAGCTGAAGCGCAGCCAGCGCATGGACCAAGTCGCGCGCGAGTTCGAGGCCATGATCGGCGACGTGATCAATACGGTGTCGTCGGCCTCGTCCGAGCTGGAAGTATCGGCGGGGACGCTGACGAGCACGGCCGATCAATCGGAAAAGGTCACCGCAACCGTCGCGGCGGCGTCCGAGCAGGCCTCCACCAACGTGCAGACCGTCGCCGCCGCAGCCGAGGAGATGGCGTCGTCGGTCGACGAGATCAGCCGGCAGGTGCAGGATTCCGCGCGCATTGCCGGCGAGGCGGTGCAGCAGGCAGCGCGGACCAACGATCACGTCGGCGAGCTCGCCCGCGCTGCGGGGCGGATCGGTGACGTCGTCGAGCTCATCAGCCAGATCGCGGGGCAGACCAATCTCCTGGCGCTGAACGCCACCATCGAAGCCGCGCGGGCCGGCGAGGCCGGGCGCGGCTTCGCCGTCGTCGCTTCCGAGGTCAAGGCGCTGGCCGAGCAGACTGCCAAGGCCACCGGCGAGATCAGCCAGCAGATCACGGGCATCCAGACCGCGACGGAGGACTCCGTCGGCGCCATCAAGGCGATCGGCGACACCATCACCCGCATGTCCGAGATCGCGTCCGCCATCGCCTCGGCGGTCGAGGAGCAGGGCGCAGCGACGCGGGAGATCTCCCGCAACGTGCAGCAGGCCGCGCGCGGCACCCAGCAGGTCTCCGCCAGCATCGTCGACGTGCAGCGCGGCGCGAGTCAGACCGGATCGGCCTCCGCCAACGTGCTCAGCTCCGCGCGATCGCTGTCCGGCGAGAGCACCCGCCTCAAGACCGAGGTCGGAAAATTCCTGGATGCGATTCGCGCGGCGTAGGCTCACCTCTCCCCGCTGGGGAGAGGTGGTGCAAGCCGGTCCGCGAGACCTTGTTCATCGCATCGCGCCGCTCAGAACTCGCCGTGCAGCCGTCCCGAGAACACCGACACCGGGCCGCGGTCGGCATTGTAGGCGGGGTTGACGATCAGCTGGTAGTCGGCGGTGAAGGTCAGCGCCTTGTTCAGCGCATAGGCATAGTAGGTTTCCAGCACGCGTTCGCGGCGGTAGTTGAGCCGGCCGTCGCCGATCAGGGGACCGAGACCGCCGGCGGCGATGAAGTCGCGATGGTCCTGCGACAGCGCATTGATGGCGCCGGCGATCGCGACGACGTCGTCGGGCCGGCCCCAGGTCGTGCCCTTCACCGAGACGCCGCCGGACAGGCTGCGATCGATGTCGGTGAAGGCCATGATCTCGTTGCGGCCGTCATTCCAGCTCCAGCGGCCGAACACGCCGACATCGCCGGTGATGGCCTGTTCGAGATTGAATGCGTAGCCGTATTTGATGCGGCCGCGGCGGGGCTGGCTGATGTCGACGCCGAACGCGGGATTGTCCAGCGTTTCGCGATAGCTGCCCGCAAAGGCGCTGTTGACGAAGCCGAGCGTGCGCAGTTTGCCGGGCTGGCCGAACAGCGAATAGCGGGTCTCGAGCTCCATCACATATTCGCCGCGGCGGCCGACGTTCATGTCGAAATTGCTGGAGTTCGATTCCGCGCCGATCAGGAAATAGCCAGCGCGCAGGGCCCATTGCTTCTGGTTCAATTCGGCCGTCGCGCCGTAGCCGAGGCCGAGCTTGTCGGCGGCATAGTCGAAGGCGCCAGAGGCCCAGATCGACCAGTTCATGAAATCCTTGCGCGGATCGTGCGCGTAGGAATTGCCGTCGAACACGTCGACCACGGAGAACTTGCCGACCTGTAAGGTCAGGCGCGAGACGTCGACCTTGCTCGCCAGCTGAAGCTGGCCAGAGGCAAGCTCTTCCTGCTCGCCGCCAAAGCCGAAGGTGTGGCGCACGAACAGCCGCGACGCATTGAAATGCGGATAGGGGAAGCCGGATTTCTGCGCTTCGCCGTTGGGAAAGCCCGCAGCGCCCGTCGTGTTGTTGAAACCGAATCCCTGCAGCAGTTCGGGATTGAAATAGATCTCTCCGCCGTCCCATAGCCGCGCATTGAGATAGAGCGAATTGCTCCAGGTCTGCTGAAAATCGGGTGACGGGAGCAGGCTGTTCGGTCCGGTATAGGGCGCGCGGAACGCGGGGTAGCCCTGCCCCAGCGCGGTCGACTGGCCGTGGATCTCCCAGCGGCTGGATTCGGTGTCCGTCACATCCGACTTCGGGTTGTAGGTCGGCACGCCCGGCCAGTCGATCTTGCGATTGAGGCCGAGCCGCAGGCTGTGAAAATCCATCGACGAGGAATATTGCGCGCCGGAGGAGAAGCTGACGCTGGCGTTGTCGAACTTGCTGTAGAGATATTCGAGCCGCGTGGTCCAATGCGGCGCAAAGGCGTATTCGACGCCGCCGCCCGCGATCCAGCCGAACCGCGTGTGCAGCACTTTTTCTTCAACGCCGTTGTTCGGTGTCGAGAGAAAACGCTCGCCGGTGAAGGCCGCGCCGCCT
The DNA here is from genome assembly GCF_004114915.1 of Bradyrhizobium guangxiense. Lineage (NCBI taxonomy): Bacteria > Pseudomonadati > Pseudomonadota > Alphaproteobacteria > Hyphomicrobiales > Nitrobacteraceae > Bradyrhizobium > Bradyrhizobium guangxiense. Next base: position 173,678 of record NZ_CP022219.1, read on the forward strand.
GTGGCGTAGTACAGCCAACTGCCATTGGCATAGCCGAGCCGCGCGCGCAGGCTTGCGACATAGTCCCAACGTTCCTCGGCGAACGACAGCGCGGTCCCCGTCGACGACACGACGTGGTTGGAGGGCAGATAGTTCGGAAAGGAGATGTCGCCTTCGACGCCGAGCAGCAGGCTCGAATTGAGGCGCCAATTGTAGCCGGCCTGGACGCCGCCCGTCGCGCCGGTGAAGACGTTGTTGTCGGTTGCGAGCGCGGGATCGGTCAGCGTCGCCGCGGACGTGCCGCGTGTGACGCCGGCATGCGCACCGATATAGAGGCCGGTCCAGTCATAGACCGCTTTCAAGGCCGGCGCTTTCAGCGGCAGATCGGCGGCAAAGCTCGTGGTGGGAAAAGCCAGCACGCCCATGGCAATCGCCGCGGCCGTTCGCAAGCACCGGTGTCTGTGACTTCTCAACGTCAAAACGCACGCCCCCAAACGCGAATGTGTCCCACCCGCCGCGATATCCCTGCCGATTCGCGGCGATTCTGTCATCAGGCCTCGGCCAGCGATGCGGTCGGGCGAGATGATCTCGATTCCACCCGACTTCGTCCCAAGTTCCTGAACCTGTGCCAAACTTTATTGCGATTAATTCGCAATAGCAACTGACGCGGATTGTCGCGGGAGATGGTTCGCACCGCTGTGTGACGGGGCTGCAACAATTCGCCGGCCCTCAAACGGATGACCCCGCCGGGGGGGACAGCCGGGCGGGGTCGGGGGCACGACACGGGGTGGATGAGGCGCCCGTGTCGGACGCAGGATCCACGTGTGAGATCGGCCTCAGGTCCTCAGATCAGTAGCAGCTGCGAACGCGGCCGACGTACTGGCCGAACGCGTTGTACTGGGCGACCCAGCCGCAGCGGTGATAGCCGTAGTAATAGGGATCGCTGCTGGCGGCGATCGCGGAGCCGACGACGGCGGCGGTGGCGATGCCGGCGCCCACGCCCCAGACCCAGCCGGGCTGCTTGGCTTCGGCCGAGGTGGTGGTGGACGCGATGCTGCCGGTGACGGCGAGGGCAGCGAGAGCTGCGGCGGCAATCTTGGTCTTGATCGACATGTGAAACTCCATCCGGGGTTGAGGCGGTCCGTTGTGGCCCGCGTGCCCAGTTGGACGGAGGCATGTCGAAACCGGTTCGAAAGCGCATCCGGCGCTCCCCGAATCCGGTCATTTCCCGAATGGTTTCAGTTGGATGCGGGCTAGCCGAGGGGGCCCTTGGCGAGCCTGTTCACGTCGAAGTTATCGACCTCCCCCAACAGCTCGCAAAACGCGCGCGCGCCCTGGTCGAGAAGCTGCTCGCCCTTCGCCGGTTCAGCCAGCGTTGCATTGCCGATAGCGCCGCTGGCGTTCAGATCCTGCGCCTGCCAAGCGAACGGCGCGGGGCGCTGCGTCGACAGCCAGCGATATTGCTGCTCCAGCGCGATGCTGCTCGCGGGAAAATACGCGATCGCATCTTGACGCACTTGGCCCGGATAGCGCGCCAGCATGATCGAGGTCTCGATCGCGCCGCCATGAATGCCGTGGCGCACTTCCTCGGCCGGGAACAGTTTGTCGGCGCCTGACAGCCGCGACCATGACGTCGTCACCACGAACAGTTTTTGGTGAGCGCGCAGATCCTGCGCGATCAGCATCATGGCCGCGCTGTTGCCACCATGGCTGGTGATGATGACGAGCTTCTTCACCCCGCGCCGCGCGATGTCCTCGCCCAATCCTGTCCATCGCTTCAACGCGATTTCGGTCGGCAGCGTCTGCGTGCCGGGATAATCGATATGCTCGGTGGAAATTCCGATTGGCTCGACGGGGAGGAAGCTGGCTGGAACAGATGGCGGTAACAGCTCCCGCGTGCGCGCCAGATAGGCGTCCGCAATCAGCACGTCGGTTGTCACCGGCAGATGCGGGCCGTGCTGCTCGGTCGCCGCCAGCGGCAGCACTGCGATCCAGCGCGTCACCTCCGCAGGGTCCGCATGAGCCCAGTCGATGTCGATCCAGTCGCGGGAGGGCGTCTTCAAGGTTTCTTTGCCAAAATTTGTCACGTAGTTTGGGGTATGAGGGGACGCGGGCCCGGCCGGCTCGCGTCCCCTGATGTCATGCGGTTTTATCGCGTTGCCTTCACTTGAGCCAGACGCGATTGGGCCAGCCACGATCCACGGAGCGCCATCATGACCCCCTCTCATCTGCGGCGAGCGTTAACGGCGGGCGTGTTGGCCGCTCTCACCTCCTTTGCACCGGCGCGGGCCGAGACGCTCGACAAGGTCACCTTCGGCACCAACTGGGTCGCCGAGGCCGAGCATGGCGGCTTCTTCCAGGCGGTGGCCGACGGCACCTACAAGAAATACGGCCTCGACGTCACCATCGTCCCCGGCGGGCCCAACGAGAACAACCGGATGCTGCTGATCGCCGGCAAGATCGATTTCTTCATGGCCGCGAACACGCTGATGTCGTTCGATGCGGTGGCGAACAACGTTCCCGTCGTGACCATCGCCGCGATCTTCCAGAAGGATCCGCAGGTGATGCTGACGCAGCCCGATGCCAAGGTCAGCAAGATCGAGGACCTCAAGCCGCTGACGCTGTTCGTGTCCAAGGAGGGCATGGGCAGCTACTTCCAGTGGCTGAAGTCCGAATACGGCTTCAGCGAGAAGAACGTCCGTCCCTATAATTTCAATCCGCAGCCCTTCATCGCCAACCCCAAGAGCGCGATGCAGGGCTACGTCCCCTCCGAGCCGTTCGCGGTGGAGAAGGCGGCAGGCTTCAAGCCGAACGTGCTGCTGCTGGCCGACTACGGCTTCAACACCTATTCGACCCTGATCGAGACGCGCCGCGACGTGGTCGAGAAGAAGCCTGATCTCGTCCAGCGCTTCGTCGATGCCTCCATGATCGGCTGGGACAATTACATCTATCGCGACAATTCCGCCGGCAATGCCATGATCAAGCAGCTCAATCCGGAGATGACCGACGACCTGCTCGCCTATTCCGTCGCCAAGATGAGGGAGCACGGCATTGTCGATTCCGGCGACAGCCTCAAGAATGGCATCGGCGCCATGAGCGACGAGCGTTACACCTCCTTCTTCAACAAGATGGTCAAGGCCGGCGTCGTCAAGCCGGATCTCGACTTTCGCAAATCCTACACGCTGCGCTTCGTCAACAAGGGCGTCGGCGTCGAGCTGCGCCCGAGAAAGCCGTAAGGAATGGTGGCAAGCAAAACCTCATCCGCCGTCGGGACCGGTCTGACGCATCTTGCCGTCAGCCTGCGCGGCGTAACGAAGATCTATGACAACGGCGTCATGGCGCTCGGCCCGTTTGACCTTGCTGTCCGCAAGGGCGAGTTCATCTCGCTGCTGGGTCCGTCCGGTTGCGGCAAGTCGACCGTGCTGCGGCTGATCGCGCAGCTCAGCGCGCCGTCCTCGGGGGTCGTGCGGGTGGCGCGTCATGAGGGCGAGGTGCAGCCGGGCCACGGCATCGGTTTCGTGTTTCAGGAGCCGACCCTGATGCCCTGGGCCAGCGTGCGGGAGAACGTGCGGCTGCCGCTCAAGCTCGGCGGCGTGCCGAAGGCGGAGGGACGCGCGCGGGCCGAGGAAGCGCTCGCCAGCGTCGGGCTCGCCGATTTCGCCGATAGCTTTCCGCGCGAGCTCTCCGGCGGCATGAAGATGCGGGTGTCGCTGGCGCGCGCGCTCGTCACCGATCCAGATATCCTTTTAATGGATGAGCCGTTCGCCGCGCTCGACGAGATCACGCGCTTCCGCCTCAACAATGATCTGCTCGCGCTGTGGCGAGCTCTCGGCAAGACCGTCATCTTCGTCACCCATTCGGTGTTCGAATCCGTCTATCTGTCGCAGCGCGTGGTGGTGATGACGGCGCGGCCGGGCCGCATCCAGGCCGATCTCCGCATCGAGACGGTCGAGCCGCGTGGCGAGGCGTTCCGCACCTCTGCCGCCTATTCCGATTATTGCCGCAAAGTGTCGGCGGCACTGGCGCCGTCCTATTCGGGGCAGTCGACGCTATGAACGCGCAAACGGCCGTCATCGCAAAACCGTCTAGCGCGCAACGTGCAATGCGTCTCGTGCTGCCCGTCATCGTGTTCGCCGCCGGCCTGATCGCCTGGGAACTGGTGGTCCGCTTCAAGGACATCCCGCCTTACGTGCTGCCGGCGCCGTCCGTGATCGCGCTGACCCTGATCAAGGACTGGGCGGTGCTGTCGCAATCGCTCGCGACCACGCTTCTGACCACGCTCGAAGGCTTCGTCGCGGCCAGCATCGGCGGCATCGCGCTGGCGTTGCTGTTCAACCAGTCGAAATGGGTGGAATACTCGCTGTTTCCCTATGCGATCGTCCTCCAGGTCACCCCGGTGATCGCGATCGCGCCGCTGCTTCTGATCTACCTGGAACAGCAGACCGCCGTCGTGGTCTGCGCCTTCATCGTCGCCTTCTTCCCGGTGTTGTCCAACACCACGCTCGGGCTCAATTCGGTCGATCGCAACCTCGCCGGCCTGTTCCAGCTCTACGGCGCATCAAAGCCGCAGACCTTGCGCTTTTTGAAGCTGCCTGCGGCATTGCCCTACATTCTCGGGGGCCTGCGCATCGCAGGCGGCCTGTCGCTGATCGGCGCGGTCGTGGCCGAGATCGCGGCGGGAACGGCGGGCGCCGGTTCGGGGCTTGCCTACAGGATCGCGGAATCAGGCTATCGATTGAACATACCCCGCATGTTCGCGGCGCTGCTGCTGTTGTCGCTGGCCGGGATTGTCATCTATGGGGTGCTGGCGCTAGTTTCGCACCTCGTTTTACGGCGCTGGCACGAGAGCGCGCTTGGAAAGGAAAGCTGATGTCTACCGGTTCGATTTCGTCCGAAAAGATCGACCTTCTGATCTATGGGCCGGTGCGGCCGATCCTCGAGAACGGGTTTTCCGATCATTTCGTCGTGCACAAGGCCGAGACGCGCGGCGACCTCGAGCGGCTGACGCCCGCGATCCGTGACAAGATCCGCGGCGCCGCCGTGACCTATCACACCGTGCGCGCCGACAGGGATTCGCTGTCGCAACTGCCCAAGCTCGAGATGGTGGCGAGCTTCGGCGTCGGCTACGATCATATCGACGCCAAATACGCGGCCGAGCACAACATCATCGTCACCAACACGCCCGACGTGCTGACCGAGGAGGTCGCCGACGTCGCGATGGGCCTGCTGATCTCGACCTTGCGCGAGTTCATCAAGGCCGATCGCTACGTCCGCTCAGGACTATGGCAGACTCAGAACTATCCGCTCAGCGTCGGCTCGCTGCGCGACCGCAAGGTCGGCATCGTCGGCATGGGCCGGATCGGCCAGGCCATCGCGCGCCGGTTAGATGCCTCGCTGGTGCCGGTGGTCTATCACTCGCGCAATCCGTCGAAGGACGTCTCCTACAAGCACTATCCCGATCTGATCGGGATGGCGAAGGCGGTGGACACGCTGATGGTGATCGTGCCGGGCGGCGCTTCCACCAACAAGATGATCAATGCCGAGGTGCTGAAGGCGCTCGGCCCGCGCGGCGTGCTGATCAACGTCGCGCGCGGCTCGGTGGTTGACGAGCCGGCGCTGGTCCAGGCGTTGAAATCGGGCACCATCCTCGCCGCCGGCCTCGACGTGTTCGCGGCCGAGCCGAACGTGCCGGACGAGCTCAAGTCGATGCAGAACGTCGTGCTGCTGCCGCATATCGGCTCGGCCTCGGTGGTGACGCGCAACGCGATGGACCAGCTCGTGGTCGACAATCTCAAGGCCTGGTTCGCCGGAAAGGCGCCGCTGACGCCGGTGGCCGAAACGCCGTTCAAGGGGCGCTGATGTCCGTTCTTCGGGTCGTTGCATCCGCCGTCGCGCCCTCTTTGGTCGCGATCGGCGCCGTCGCGGCCTCCTTGGCCGCGATCGGCATCGCGCATGCGCAGGATGCGACGAGCCTGAAGAAATCGATGCCCGGGCAGTGGGAGCTTTCGACCACCGAGCGCAGCAAGACCTGCGTCGTCACCATGAAGGGTGACGCCGCAGGCCAGGGCTACAAGCTGGAGCTGGAGCCCGCCTGCAAGACCGCGCTGCCTTTCACCAAGGACATCGTCGCCTGGAGCGTCAGGGGACTCGATATCGTTCGCCTGCAGGATGCGACCGGTGAAGCCGTGATCGACTTCACCGAGGTCGAGGCCGGCATCTTCGAGGGCCTGCGCCAGGGCGAGGGCGTCTACATCCTGCAGGACCTCGCGGCCGCCCGCTCGATGGCCAAGTCGATGGACCAGATGATCGGCGACTGGGCGATGGTGCGCGGCAACGGCCAGCCGGTCTGCGGGCTGACGCTGACCAACACCGAGGCGGCGCCAGACAATTTCCAGGTCTTCCTCAAGCCGAAATGCGACGCGGCCATCGCGCAGTTCAACCCGACGCAGTGGCGGCTCGAGCGCGGCCAGATCGTCCTGATGTCGAAATCGGGCGAGGTCTGGCAGTTCGAAGCCGACGACAACGCGCAGTGGCGTCGCGTGCCCGACACCGCCGACCCCCTGATCATGCTGCGTCAGTAGGCGCCGCAAAACCTGACCTCATCCTGAGGGCCCGCCGCAGGCGGGCGTCTCGGAGGATGGCCGCAGATTACGTCGTCAGCTTCGGCGGCGGTGCGGTGCCCTGCGCCCATTTCTCCATCTTGCCAAGCACGCCCCAGGCCGCCAACGCCAGCGAGATCGGCATCGCGAACTGGCCGAGGCCCGGCACGGCCGACACGATCGTTCCGAGCAGCCCGGCAAGGCCTCCCGCATTTGGGCTCGCCGTCACCGAGGACAGCAACGCGGTGATCAGCGAGCCGCCGATGCCGAGCGCGGTCTTCTTGCCGTCGAGCAGCTTGCCGATGGTTTCGCCGAGCGCGCCGTTGACCTGGCCGAGCATCGGCTTGCCGTCCTTGTTGAGCAGCGCGCCGAGCAGGTCGACGACCTGCTTGAGCTGATCGACGGGGGCCGGGGTGGTCGGGTTGACAGGTGCTGGCAAGGGCGCAGCCCTGTTGACGAGAGAGAACAGCCGTTCGAACAGGTTGATCGGATCGTTGGTGGCAGGCAGCGTGTTGCCCGGTATCGTCGCCGGCAGCGTCGTGCCGCCGGATGACGGCCGCAGCACTTGCGCAAGGTCCTCCAGCCGCGTCAGGACGTGGGATAGATCGGCGGTCTGCCCGGCAGTGCCCTGCGTCGCGCGGGTGATGGCGGCGACCGTGGCAGCGTCGAGCAGCCCGGTATCCCTCAGGCCGTTGTGTTGCTGAAACTGCGAGACGGCGGCCCTGGTCTTCGGCCCGCTGATGCCGTCCTCGGCGAGCGGCGGATTGGCGCCGAGCTTGTTGAGCGCCTGCTGCATCAGGACGATCGTCGCGGCCGCATCGTCTTCGGGCTCGGCGCGACCGGCGAATTGCGGAGCGTCGTCGAGCGTGATCGAGGAATCCAGCGCCATCATCGCATGCAGGATCACCGCGGTGCCGAGCTGGGAATCGACGTGATTGGAGTCGAACACGTGGTCGCGGACGAATTTTCCGGCGCGTGCCTCGGGCGGTCCGTACAGCGTCGAACCGCCATAGAGATAGGGCGAGTTGACGCCCTTGGCGTGATAGCCGAAACCGTTGAACGCCTCGAGCCGGAACAGCATCCGCGCGATTCCCCAATCCTGGGCGCCGACGAAGTTCTCGATTCTGAACGCGTCCACGGCGCCGTCGACGAAGGTGGCAAACGGGCCGCGTCCCTTCGGAACGATGGTGGTCACGCGATGCAACGGCTCGCCGTTGCCGAGATAGGTGTCGAAGTCGAAGTTGGACTCGCGGTAGTGGCACAGCGCGGCAAAATGCCAGGGAACGCCCGTCAACCGCTCGATCTGCTGATAGGTCGCCTTGCCGTTGAGGGCCTTCCGGGCAACCGCATTGGCCTCCGCAAGGCGCCCGGGCCGGATCTCCAGGCGGGCCCAATTCCGCTCATATTCGGCTTTCAAACTCTCGAATGAGATCATTGTCCACTCCCGCAAATAAATGAATTATCGAATCTCCGCGCAAACGAAGGTGGGACGGGTGCCGTGATCAGCGCGCAACGCCAGCGTGATCTCCTGCAAATCTGGCAGCTCGCCGGCCGGTCGCATGTGAAATAGCTTACAGCTTTGATGGGAAATCAGCGGCGGAGCCGGAGAGGCGTTGAGCCATCGTCTGCGAGGGAACCGGCACGGTCGTCCGTCCGTTAGCGAAGCGAGACGGTCCGGCAAGGAGGCCTGCATGGCCAAGCGCGTCCTGGCGATCGGCATCGAGCCCGGCAATGCCGATTATAGCGCATTCCCGCAGCTCACGCCGGAGCTCGTGCGCGGCTACATCGAGGCGCAACTGTTGCGCCTGCGCGATCTCGGCTTCGAGGTCACGAGCTGCCTGATCGATCTCGACGCCACTGCGGAAGCCGGGGTCACGGCGGCGCTGCGCGAGGAGCGCTTCGACTGCATCGTGATCGGCGCCGGCCTGCGCGAGCCGAAGGAGCGCCTCGTGCTGTTCGAGAAAGTGCTCAACCTCGTTCACCGCTTGGCGCCGGATGCCGCGATCTGCTTCAACACCACACCCGCCGACCCCGCCGAGGCCGTGCAGCGCTGGGTCGAGCCGTAACGTCCGATCGGCCGCTTGGCGCATTGCCCGCGGCATGGTCTGAGCCGCCTTCCCGACGCCGTGGGGGGGGCCGCTGTCACCTCGAAGCCAGGCAGTCGGGCGTTGAGCGCACTCTCTTGCGCGCTCGCATATAGGTTGTTAGTCTGGTCGCGCACTCTTGTTGCATGAATGCACGTAGAGCAGGTGCGACGCCGCTATTGCCGGCGTGAGTTGGTTTGCCAGCGCAGGCGTGTGGCTTGCCTGCGCGTTGCCGGATGAAGAGTTGAACGTCCGCGGTTAAATGCCCGCGGTCGAGGCTTCGAATTATTTGAGCTGTTTTGAAATTGTGGGCGGGCTCTGACTCGATACGAGTGGGCATTCGCTCTTCGGTCGACAATCAAGCAGGAGAGCAATTTCCACCGCGCTTCATTCGTTCGCAGCCCGGGGGCCTTGGATTTATTGCCGATCCTTCATGATCATTGCAGGGGGAAGTGTACATGCCGAGACGGATACGCGAATTCTCACTGCAGGCGGCCGGAGGCCAGCCCGGCGGCGCCGCGGATGGTTATCTCGACAAGGTCGTCAAATACGTCCCGGCGGACATCATCGCGGCTTGGACCGCAATCGCTGGGGTCCTCAGGCCTGTGGTCGGAACCCAGCCTGCGACCGGAGCACACCTCACGTTGTTGGTGATCTGCTTCCTGATCGTGATGGGGGTGGCCTATTGGTGGACACTGAAGGCAACTGCGGAGGCGGGGCAACCGCCGGCCACGAAGCAGGCGATCGTTGCGGTCATTGCGTTCGTTGTCTGGGTGCTCGCGCTTGGTGACCTTCAGGACGCCCTGAAGCTGCTCTCCTGGTGGGACATTGTCTACGCAAAGGTGATCCTGATCCTCTTTACGTTGATCTCCGGCAAACTGTGAATTTCGTACGGAGCTGGACGATGGTCGCACGGCTCGGGTCAGGTTGATGACGACAGTTGCGAAGATCCAGCGCATCTGAGGTCGCAATGACTGTTGAGAATAGTCTGGAACCGCAAGGACGGGCTGTACCGCGTGTGCAGATGATCGTCCTCTACGCGGCGGCGGCTGCGGTCGGAATTTCGCCCTTCGCTTATTTCGCCGTGTCCTGGTTGGGCATCGTGATAGCATTTGCACTTGCTATGACCACGGCCCTTCTTGCGACGCGGCAGCGGCGCTTCTACGCGGGCGATCCGCCGCGTCCGGTCGAAGCTGCGATTGCTCTGCTCGGTCATGCGATGGGCGGCGCTGTGGCTGGCTTCCTGGGCCTGAGCTTCTTCGCGGCGCTGCGTTACGGTACCGGACTTATCCTTTGGCTGGTCGGTCTTTCGCCGCCGGGGTCGCTGTTCTGGTGGTACGAATTCGTCTCTCTTGCGCTTGCCTTGTTCTTGCTATTCGCAATCACCTTGAATGATGCTGCCGAGTTTCTGGATAAAGTCTACCCGGCCGTGCCCCGACGTGGCTCTCCGTTCGCCGAATTTCTGTTTCAGCCAAAGCAATTTCGCGCGTGGCTGTCAAAGACGGGAATCGCCGCCGGCATCGTCGTGGCAATTGTCCTCACCCGTACGGACTCGCTGCTGATCGCGTTCGCGTTAGAGGTGTCGCTGATACTCATCGCTGTCGATCTTTGGGAGCTGAAGTCGCCCGAGCGGTCGGCGTCCTCGCCGGAGCCATCGGTCGCCCTGATGCAACAGCTGCTTCAAGCGGCGGGATATCAGGTGCGCATCTATCCCGCGACCGGCAGAAGCGAGCCCGACGCACTCATTGGAGTCATTGACTTTCTGGCCATACGGCCCGACCGTGCCATGGCGGGCTGCGTCACCGTCAACGATGACCCGCAATATTTGCGTGCGATGGCGGCAAACCTTCAGACCGCGGTCTGGGGACTCCAGGACCAGCTTCCGCCCAAGGAGCGCACCCGGATCGAGATCGAACCCGTGATTGTGCTTGTCGACGGGTCCGCCTCGCGTCTCGCCGACGAACCTGCAGTCTCCGCTAGCATTGATCGGATGTACGTCCGCCTCATTCGAAGCCCCGCGCTGAACGAACTCTCGACGATCGTCAACGACACCGATGCCGAAAGGATTGCAAAGGCCGCACGTGAGCTGTTCGACCCTCCGCTGGAATGGAATGACGCGCTGGAGGCAACAGGCGGATTGTTGCGCCCATGACCATGTTGTCTAACAAGGAAATCGCCGTCGTTCTCGACAGCTTCGTTCCGGGCTCCAGCCTTTCCTTGCTCGATGCGCTTCGCAAGATCTTGGATTCGGCAAGACCGAATCAGGAGGTGCTCGCTCTCCCGCCCGCCGCAGCGCTTCCTGGAGGTGCCGCGCCCCCGGCGGGAGGGAACGGTCCGTTTCCTCCTCCCCGGAACGAACCCGGGACCGAGATGACGACAGACGAGATCTTCGAGCGGCTCAAAGACCTGAACTTGCCGCAGCCGATTCTCGAGCAGGCAACACCAGTCTTCGCAAGGGCGAAGTATGTTGTCAGCTCGCCAAAGGCAAAAGCGAAATCCGATTCGAAGATTGCGCGTCCCTTTACCCTCGCCGAGCGGGAGGATGGTGTCAGGCTGGCCCTTATCAATGTTCCGCGGCAGGTCTTTCAGAAGAGCATCATATGGGGGTCCCTTGCGGATGGAATCGAGGAAATCGATGCATATGTGCGTTTCGTGTCTTCGGACAATGCGAACAAGGTAACTCCCGGCTTCGACTATCTCCTGAGCTCCGCTGGGCAGCGAGGCAAGAAATGGGATTTCATTCCGTGGGATTGGGTAAATGACTTCCTCTGCGGGAATGAGACGGCCGAAAGGGTCTTCAGATTGCCCGATCTCGGACGTTCCCCTTCAATGCTGACCCTCAATGACCTCAAGCAGACCGATCGGAAGCTTATCAAGGCTTGGTTGAGTGATCGCGCAGGACAGCCAGGTACGGTGAAGCCCGGGCAACGCCTGCGGGATCTCGTCGACCAGGCCGATTGGTCCAAGGAGGCTTCGAAGAAGGTGGCAGGCTTCGGCGATGACCCCGATACTCTCGCCTTCCAAGTGTGTGAACTTGCAATTGACCAGGATCGCTTTCAACCCACCAGCCATCCCCGATATGGCGATACATATCTGGGGGCCGTGCTGCTAGCTCTTCTGCCGGAAGCAGGCTCTGCAGATCGGAAGCAAATTGCAGAACTCATCGAGCGCTACAACTTGATAAGCCGGCCCGACTCGATCGGCCAGCTCAAAAAGTCCATTGGTGTCTAGGAGAGCGACCGTGACCCTCAACGAGGCGGACAAGAACTTCGTCGTCGAGACGCTCGCCGATCAGTCTCTCGGTGTTGTGCAGGGATCATCCTATTATTTCAAAAACCTGATCTTACGGGCTGAGTTGCCGAAACCGGTGGTCGCCAACAGGATCGGCGCCTTGATTGGATCCCCCGAAATCGACGCGCGTACGCTCGTGGCATGGTCAGAGAGTTACGGCGTCAATCCGAACAACCGTGTTCCGGCGCTGGGCTCGTTCCTGCTGAGCATGATGGATCAGGCGGGCATGGACCAGCAGTTGCGGCTCCCCGCAATCCTGGTCACCGCACGTCTGCTGCCGGACGACCAGCTCGACCGGTTGCAGGCACGGTTTCAAATCCCGATCGTTCCGACCAGGCCGGCTGCCTTGGTTCCGGTGCAAACCGGACCGGAATTTACCTGGCGTGACGAGCGTGAGCCCCTTGAGCTCCAAGGCCTATTCGATCGCGGTCCCCTGGTGCTTGACGTGGGACTGATCTTGCAAGCCGCCAAACGCGCCCTCGGCGTGTGTCGGGTTGAAGTCGGCAATGCCCTGAAGGGCACTGGGATTCTCATAGAGAAGGATCTCGTCCTCACCAACTATCATGTTGTGGGAGGGGATCTGACGGCTTCCCGCGCCGAGCTCGACATGAACGCTCCGGCCACCGTCCTGCGCTTCGGTGCCTTCACATCCGGGGCATCCCCGGACGAGGGACAAACAGTCAAGCTGGCTCCTGCCGCGGCAATCGTGGACGCCGATCCGCAGTTGGATTTCGCGTTGCTGCGGACCAGCGACGACATTGCAGCCGTCAAGGATCTTCGTCCGTTCTCAGATCTGGGTCTTACCCCGGCGCGCCTCGATCCGCTCTACATTCTCCAACATCCCCAAGGCGGGCCGATGAAGCTCGCCTTGAGCGACAACGGCGTGAGCTGGGTCGACCCGACGGTCGGCGTGGTACAGTATCTGACGCGCGCCGATTTCGGCTCCAGTGGATCACCTTGCTTCGATTCGAACTGGAAGCTGGTCGCGCTTCACCACGCCGGCAACACCCGGAAGGGTGAAGGGATATTGATACGGTCGATCTTCGACCGCATCAGGCCGCATTTGCTGCAATAGTGGATGTCGGCCGCGCCCTCGAGGTGCACCACATCTTCGACGCCGAGCCTTAGATCAGCCGCATACCCTTCAAACTCGCATGCCCGTTCTTGCCGACGATGATGTGGTCATGCACCGCAATCCCCAGCGGCTTGGCGATCTCGATGATCGCCTTGGTCATCTGGATGTCGGCCTGCGAGGGTGAGGGATCGCCGCTCGGATGGTTGTGCACCAGGATCAGCGCGGTCGCCGATAATTCCAGCGCGCGCTTGATCACCTCGCGCGGATAGACCGGGGTGTGGTCAACGGTGCCGGTCTGCTGCACCTCGTCGGCGATCAGCTGGTTGCGCTTGTCCAGGAACAGCAGGCGGAACTGCTCCTTATCGGCAAACGCCATGCTGGAGCGGCAATAGTCGATCACCTCATTCCAGGACGACAGTGCGTTGCGGCCGTTGACCTCGCCCTTGGTCACGCGGCTCGCGGCGGCGGCAATCAGCTTGAGCTGGTTGATCGCGGATTCGCCGATGCCGTCGACTTCGCGCAGGCGCGCCACCGGCGCATGCACGACCTCGGCGAACGAGCCGAAAATCTTGATCAGTGCCTTCGCCAGCGGCTTGGTGTCGCGCCGCGGCAGTGCCGGAAACAGCGCCATCTCCAACAGCTCGTAATCGCTCAGCGCGTCCGCGCCCGCGCTGTAGAAGCGCTCGCGCAGCCGCTCGCGATGGCCGTGATAGTGCGGCGTCTCGTCAGGCTTGCTCTTGTCATGGTCCGGCTTGGCGGGCATCGGCGGCCAGCATCGCCTTGACGAAGGAATTTTTCAACCGACAATTGTAACTGCTCTCACGGTTTCCGCATGGGAGCGGTCACCGCAATGACCCCGAGAACGATGAGCGCCATGCCGGCCAGCATCGACCAGGTGAAGCTTTCGCCAAGGAGTGTGGTCCCAAGCGCCACGGCAAAGCCGGCGCGCAGGTAGCTGCCGCTCGTCGTGCCGAGCGGGCCAAGCGTATGGATCAGGCGGAAATAGATCACCATGGCGAGCCCGGTACAGACGATCGCAAGGCCGAGCACGGCCGTGATCGCTTGTATTGCCGGCGCCAGTGTCCAGGGCCGATCGAGGACCGCCGCGATGGGCAGCATCAGGGCGGCGGCGCAGCTCATCGCGCCGGCGGCCGTGACGACCGCGGGAAGGCCCGCGAATCGCTGCCCCCAGATCGGTGCGAGCGCGTAGCAGAAGCTCGCCGCCAGGACGGCGACCTGCGCCAGCGGCGCGTCAGTGCCGATCCCGGAGCGCGCGTCAACCCGCATGGTCAGGGCGACGCCGCCGAGGCCCAGCGCAACACCGATGATCTTGCGGCCGCTGATCGCCTCTCGCCCGCGTCCGGTCGACATCGCGATCGCCAGCACGAACATCGGCGGAGTTGCATTGAGCACCCCAGCGAGGCCGCTGGCGATATGCATCTCGCCCCAACTGATCAACGTGAACGGCAGCGCGCTTTGTAGCAGCCCCTGCACCACGAAAGCCGTCCACGCCGGCCCTCGGCGCGGCAGAACGTGTCCCTGCGCGCGAGCGATCAGGATCAAGAGAACGGCCGCGATTGTCACCCGGGCCGCGACCATGGTGAAGGGCGGGATCGTCGGAAGCGCGACCTTGATGAGCGTGAATGAGCTGCCCCAGATCAGGGAGAGCAGCAGCGGGAGCCCGATCTCGAACGCGAGACGGGTTTGTCCTGATGTCATCTGTTGCGCCTGGGTGCTCATGCGATCTGCTCCATCGACACCATGATCCGGAGCGGCGCTGCAGGCTGGCTGAATTCGGACCTCATCGCCCGGTCGAGTCCGATTTCAGCTACTCGGCGGGGCGCCTTGAAACTATGATTTCGCCATGGCGACAGGTCCGGCACATCGGCAGACGCTGCCACCGCATCTCGACTGGGCAACCTGCGATCGGGCGCGTCTTTCGCGTGCGCGCGCTTTCGACGGCCTGTTCTTCTCCGGCGTCCGCTCGACGCGCATCTATTGCCGGCCGGTGTGTCCGGTACGTCCCGCCCGCTCCGAGAACGTCACCTTCTATGCGACCGCGGCGGCCGCCGAGCGGGCCGGCTTTCGCCCGTGCCTGCGCTGCCGGCCGGAAGCCGCGCCGGGCTCGCCGGCCTGGATGGGGACAGCGACCACCGTCGCGCGCGGCATGCGCCTGATCCATGACGGCTTTCTCGATCGCGCGACCATGACGGAGCTTGCGGAAGCCCTGGGCGTCGGGCCGCGCCATCTGCTGCGCCTGTTCATGCGCCACGCCGGCGCGAGCCCGAGCGAGATCGCGGCGACCCGCCGCGTGCAGGAAGCCAAGCGTCTGATCGACCAGACCGAGATGAGTTTGGCGGAGATTGCGTTTGCGGCGGGCTTCGGCAGTGTTCGCCGCTTCAACGACGCCTTTGTGGCGACCTATAAAAGGGCGCCATCGTCATTCCGCCGCCGGCGATAGATTGGTTGTCATTCCGGGGCGCTCGCGTCAGCGAGCGAACCCGGAATCTCGAGATTCTTAGGTGCGCCAGGGCGCACCATGGTTCGCTGCTAAGCAGCGCCCCGGAATGACGGGGTATTACGACCCGATCTGCTTCTCGCCGTGCCGCTCCGACAGCGTGAAGATCTCCACACCCGTCGCGGTGACGCCGACGGAGTGCTCGAACTGCGCCGACAGCGAGCGGTCGCGGGTCACCGCGGTCCAGCCGTCGGACAGGATCTTCACATGCGGTTTGCCGAGATTGATCATCGGCTCGATGGTGAAGAACATGCCGGGCTTGAGCTGCACGCCTTCGCCGGGCCGGCCGATATGGATGATGTTCGGCTCGTCGTGGAACATGCGACCCAGACCGTGGCCGCAGAAATCGCGCACCACGCTCATGCCCTGGGGTTCGACGAAGCTCTGGATGGCGTGACCGATGTCGCCGGTGGTGGCGCCGGGCTTCACCGCGGCGATGCCGCGCATCATCGCTTCATAGGTCACCTCGATCAGCCGCTCGGCCTTGCGGGCGATCGGGCCGACCGCATACATCCGGCTGGAATCGCCGTACCAGCCGTCGACGATGAAGGTGACGTCGATGTTGACGATGTCGCCCTCCTTCAGCGGACGGTCGCCGGGCATGCCGTGGCAGACCACGTGATTGAGCGAGGTGCAGGTGGAGTAGCGGTAGCCGCGATACATCAGCGTCGCCGGATAGGCACCGTGGCTGAAGGCGAAGTCGCGAACGAATTCGTCGATCTTCGAGGTCGGCACGCCGGGCCCGACGACGTCGGTGAGTTCGTCGAGGCACTTGGCCACCAGCGCGCCCGCCTTGCGCATGCCGGCAAAGGCGGCCGGCCCATGCAGCTTGATCTGTCCGGTCTTGCGCAGGGAGGTCTCGGTGGCTTCGACGTAGCTCATGCTTGTGCGGTCTTTTCGGGCTGATCTCGATGTCGGTGGAAAGGCTTGATTTCAGGCCCTAATTTAATGATTGCCTGCCTTCATGCAAGCCAAGCTTCGTCCCTGCGCCCGAAAGCGGGCCTAATTCGGGACTTCTACGGTGGTTTCCACCGGCAGCGCGCCGCCGCGGATGCGGATTTCCCGGACCGGGTAGGGAACCCGGATGTCCTCCCGCTTGAAGGCATCCCACAGCGACAGCATCACGTCGCTCTTGACCTTGTCCATGCCATCGGGGTCGGCGATCCAGAAGGTCAGCGAGAACTTCATCCCGGCTTCGGCGAACTCGGTCAGGAGGCAGGTCGGTGGCTTGCCTTTTTGCGCGCGCGGATGGGCTTCCGCGGTCTCGGCCGCAAGCTTGCAGACCAATTTCGGATCGGCATCGTAATTGGTGCCGAAGGCGATCTTCACCAGCGTGTTCTTGTCGGTATAGGTCCAGTTGACGACCTTCTGCGTCACCAGATCCTCGTTCGGCACCAGGAACTCGCGGCCGTCGCCGGCGGCGACGGAAATATAACGCGTCTTCATCGCGCTGATGCGGCCGGTATTGTCGCCGATGGTGACGAGGTCGCCGGGCTTCACCGACTTGTCGGCGAGCAGGATGATCCCCGAGATGAAATTGGCGACGATCTTCTGCAGGCCGATACCGATGCCGACGCCGACCGCGCCGGAGAACACCGCGAGCGCTGAAAGGTCGATGCCGACCGCGCCGAGCGCGATGACGATGGCGACGGTCAGAAGCCCGATGCGGATGATCTTGACCAGCAGCACCTGCACCGATGGCGTCAGGTCGGTGGTCGAATTGATCCGGCTCTCGGCGAAATTGCTCGCGATGTTGGTGGCCCAGAGCGCGATGAGGAGGAGGGCGCCGGCTTTGAGGACCAGCAGTGGGGTCAGTCTGAGGCCGCCGAGCACGATCGCAAAGGAATCGAGCAGATCGACTGTCCCATCGAGCTGGCCGAGGATGGACAGCGCCGCGACGAACCAGGCCGTGATCGACACCAGCTTGACGATGAAGGCGTTGCGCAGCACCGAGGTCACCAGCCGGATCACCAGCCAGGCCAGTCCCATCTTCGCCGCGACCATCAAGAGGTAGGAGCGGCTCGGCCAGGTCGCGTGATACATCACGAAGCGGGAGACGATGACGAGCAGGGTGAACACCGCCGTCGAGGCGCTGGAGACCATCACCCGGGCGAAGTGGCGGAGCGGCAGCGGCCAGCGTATCGCCAGCGAGGTCATGTCGACGCGGCTGCGAATGGCGGTCTCCGCGGCATAGGCGATGCCGGCCGCGGCCAGAATGAGACCGAATTGCAGATAGAACCACGGTGAGGAGACTTCCGCCCCGACGCTGCGCGCGGTGGTCTGCACGAACTCCATGAAGTCTTTGAGGTCCATGTCCATCGGTCTCGTCGGGAAGCTTGTGGGAGGATTTGATTCGAGGGCGCCGCAGAATCCCACAAAGGGTGCGGCCGGGCCATCGATACACCGGCATGTGATGGACGTTAAGGCCGTATAATACGGGCGGATTGCCGCGAGCCGGAGAAAATGGGTTGGCGCGCGAGTCTGCCGACGATAAGGATGCCATTCCAGCTGTTTTGACCCGGAAGGTGGATGGCTTCCCTCGACTCCGTCAGCCTCGCGATATTGCTCGGCGCCGTCCTCGTCATGGCCGGTATCCTGTCGAGCCTGCTCGCGCTCCGCTTCGGCGCGCCGTTGCTGCTGGTCTTCCTCGCGATCGGCATGCTCGCGGGCGATTCCGGCCCCGGGCAGCTCCAGTTCGACGACGTCCGCACCACCTATCTGGTCGGCTCGGTGGCGCTCGCCCTGATCCTGTTCGACGGCGGCCTCAGGACACGCTTTGCCAGCATCCGCACCGTGCTGGCGCCCTCCGTGGTGCTGGCGACCGCCGGCGTGTTGCTGACCGCGCTGATCACGGCGCCGTTCGCCAAATACGCGCTCGATCTCAACTGGACCGAGTCGCTACTGGTCGGCGCCGTGGTGGCCTCGACCGATGCGGCCGCGGTGTTCCTGCTGGTGCACACCCAGGGCCTGCGCTTGCGCCCGCGCGTCGGCGCGACGCTGGAGGCGGAATCCGGCACCAACGATCCGTTCGCGATCTTCCTCACGCTGATGCTGGTCGAATACATCTCGCTGGGGTCGAGCTCGCCGGGCCACGTGCTGATGGAGTTCGTGCAGGAGGCCGTGCTGGGTGCCATCGTCGGCGTCATCGGCGGGCGTCTCGTCGTCATCGCCCTCAACCAGGTTGCCCTGCCGCAGGGCCTGCATGCGCCGTTCGTGACCACGGCAGCACTCGTCATCTTCGGCGGCTCGCAGATCATGCACGCCTCCGGCTTCCTCGCGGTCTATCTCGCCGGCATCATCATCGGCAACCGGCCGACGCGCGCGCATAATTCGGTGGTGGCCTTCCTCGACGCCGCGACCTGGCTGGCGCAGATCGTGATGTTCGTGCTGCTCGGTCTGCTGGTCTCCCCGAGTCGGCTCGGCTCGAGCGTGCTGCCGGCGATCGCCGTCGCGCTTGTCCTGATGCTGGTCGCGCGGCCGATCGCGGTGTTCGCGTGCCTTGCGCCGTTCCGCTTCAACTGGCGCGAGAAGATCTTCATCGCCTGGACCGGCCTGCGCGGCGCAGTCGCGATCTTCCTGGCGTCGATCCCGATGCTGGTCGGCCTGTCGAAGGCCTATCTCTATTTCGACGTCGCCTTCGTCGTCGTCATCATCTCGCTGCTGCTGCAGGGCTGGACCCTGGCGCCGGCCGCGCGCAAGCTGCACGTCGCGCTGCCGCGCGCCGAGCGCGGCCCGCGCCGCGTCGAACTGGATCTGCCCGGCCAGCTCGAGCAGCAGCTGGTCGGCTATCCGGTGCGGCCCAAGAGCCTGTATTTCCGCCGCGGCCTGATCCCGTCCTGGTCCAAGCCGACGCTGGTGATCCGCAACGAGAACATTTTGACGCCGACGGAAGCCGACCCGGTCGCGCCCGGCGATTACATCTACCTGCTCGCGCCGCCGGAAAAGGCCGAGGCGCTCGACCGCTTCTTCGTCGACATGCAGCCGAGCTCGGCACCGGACCCGCATCTGCTCGGCGACTTCATGGTGTCCGGCGAGCACACCCTCGCCGAGCTTGCCGAGATCTACGGCGTGAAGGTGAACGATGATGCGGGTAAGCTCACGCTCGCCGATTATTTCGACGTCCATCTCGACCGCGCGCCGAAGGAAGGCGCTGAGCTGCCGCTGGACGAGATCGTGCTGGTCGCCCGCAGCATCTCCGGCGGCCGGGTCAACGTCGTCGGCCTGCGCCTGCCGGAAGAAGACGAGACGCCGCCGCCTCTGACGCGCACGCAGGCACTGCGTCGCAAGCTGGCGGACATCTGGACATCGGTCGTGGGGGTCTAGCCTCTTCTCGTCATTCCGGGGCGCGCGACAGCGCGAACCCGGAATCCATTTATCCGCTGAACGAGGGGCGAGATGGATTCCGGGTTCACCCTTCGGGCGCCCCGGAATGACAGAACGGGAAATCCGCCACCAAATCGCCGCATCCGCCGAAGATTTGCGCGGCTTTGTGACCTCCGCACCCGGAACGCTCCGCGGCGCCGCCCGTTCTTCGCGTGACGGTCAACGTCTTTGACAGGAGCAGTTCCATGCGAAGCCTCATCTTGCCTGCCATCGTCGCGATCGGTCTCGGATCGGCTGCGCCGGCGATGGCCTATGACACCGGCGACCAGATCTCGATGCAGGTCGCGCTCGATGTCGCGGCCGACATCGGCGTCACGACGGTCTCTCACACCCAGTTCCTCGGCGATGAATGGCAGATCGAAGGCCGCGATCGCATCGGGCGCTGGATGGAAGTCGATGTCGATGCCCGGACCGGCGAGGTCCGCAATGTCGACCGCGGCTGGTAGCTATTCTTAGCCCGGACTGCGCTTCGCTTCATCCGGCGACAAGTGCCTTACGTCAGCACCTTCACTCCGCCGAAACTCGTGACCCGCCCCTGCTTCAGCATCACGATCTGGGTCGCGAGCTGGCGCAGCTCGGCGGCGTCGTGGCTGACATAGACCATCGGCACGTTGGCCTCGTCGCGCAGCCGCACCAGATAGGGCAGGATCTCGAGCTTGCGGCCCTCGTCGAGCGCGCCGAGCGGCTCGTCGAGCAGCAACAGACGCGGCTTCGACAGCAGCGCGCGGCCGAGCGCGACGCGCTGGCGCTCGCCGCCGGAGAGTCTTCCGGGACGACGGTCCAGCAGGGCGCCGATGTCGAGCAGGTCGATGATGCGCTTGTGCTGCGTCTGATCCGGCACAAGGCCGTTCATCCGCCGCCCATAATCGAGATTCTGCGCGACGCTGAGATGCGGAAACAGGCGCGCGTCCTGGAACACATAGCCGATGCGGCGGCGCCAGGTCGGCACGTGGATGCCGGCCGCGGTGTCGTCGACGGTCTCGCCGTCGATGACGATGGTGCCGCGATCGGGCCGCAGCAGGCCGGCGATCATGTTGACCAGCGAGCTCTTGCCCGCGCCCGAGGCGCCGAACAGGCCGATGACGCGGCCCTCGCCGGTGAAGGAGGCGGACAGCGCGAACTCGCCGAGCTTCTTTTCGACGTCGACCCGCAGCATGGTCAATTCCCGTGCAGGCGCTGCGTGGCGCGGCGGGCGAACCATTCGGCCGCGATCAGCGCGCCGATCGCGAGCACGATCGAGACGATCACGAGCCGGCTCGCGGCGGTGTCGCCGTCAGGCGTCTGGATCAGCGAGTAGATCGCCGACGAAATCGTCTGGGTCTCGCCGGGGATGTTGGAGACGAAGGTGATGGTCGCGCCGAACTCGCCGATCGCCTTGGCAAAGCCCAACACCATGCCGGCGAGCACGCCGGGCAGCGCCAGGGGCAGCGTCACCGTGAAGAACACCTTCCAGGGCGCGGCGCCGAGCGTCTCGGCCGCCTGCTCGAGCCGGCGGTCGATCGCCTCGATCGACAGCCGCATCGGGCGCACCAGCAGCGGAAACGACATCACACCGCAGGCGAGCGCCGCGCCGGTCCAGCGGAACGAGAAGACGATGCCGAGAGCGTCGGCGAGAAATCCGCCGACCAGACCTCTGCGGCCGAAGGTCAGCAGCAGGAGATAGCCGGTGACGACAGGCGGCAGCACCAGCGGCAGGGGCACGACGGCATCGAGCACCGACTTGCCCCAGAAATCATGGCGGGGAAGCAGCCATGCCAGTGCAATGCCGAACGGCGTTGCGACCAGCGTGGCGACGACCGCGACCCTGAGCGAAAGCAGGATCGCCGTCCATTCAGCGGGTGAGATGTCGAGCATCAAGTCGCAAAATCAAGTCGTGGGACTCACCAAGAACTTGAAGCCGTATTTTTCCAAAATGGTCTTGGCGGCAGTCGAGCGCAGGAAGGCGAGATAGCCGTTCGTCTCCGGCTTCGCGACCGTGGTCGCGGCGACCGGGTAGATGATCGCGGGATGCGAATCTGCCGGGAAGGTGCCGACGATCTTGACGCCCGGCTCAACCTTGGCGTCGGTGGAATAGACGATGCCGAGCGCGGCCTCGCCGCGGGCGACCAGCGTCAGCGCGGCGCGCACACTCTCGGCCATCGCGAATTTCGGCTCGGCGGCCTGCCAGGCTCCCAACTTCTCCAGCGCCGCCTTGGCATACTTACCGACTGGCACCGACTTGACGTCGCCGGTCGCGATCCTGCCGTCGCCGGCGAGCTTGGCGAGGTCGAAACCCTGCGCGATCGCGACGTTGTCGATCCTGGAATCCTTCGGTGCGATCAGCACGATGCTGTTGCCGAGCAGATTGACTCGGGAAGGCTCGTTGATGGTCTTCTTGGAGATCGCATAGTCCATCCAGTCGGTGTCGGCGGAGACGAACACATCGGCCGGCGCGCCCTGCTCGATCTGCTTGGCCAGCACCGAGCTTGCGGCATAGCTGACGCTGAACTTGACGCCGGTCTTGGCGGTGTAGGCGGCGTCGATCTCGTCGAGCGCGTTCTTCATCGAGGCGGCGGCGAACACCGTGATGGTCTTGTCCTCGGCGCTCGCGGGCGAAAGGCTGGCGCCCGCAAGGATGACGAAGGCGGTGAGAAGTCCGGCAATACGAATCATGGATGCGCTCCGTGCGAGGTCGCGCGTGCACATGCACGCGCAAATCCGGCGTTGGGTTAAGTCGGGTCGCGACGGGCGGAAGCGCTGTTCCACGGGGCCCCGACGGCTTACGGCCGACCGGGATATCGCAGCTGCGAAGATAGCAGGCTGGAGCCACAGGTCAAAGCCGACCGTTTGCCTGACCAATGGGCCCTATTGGGCCGGGAGGATGGCGATCGAGATCGCATCGTCCTTGGAGCCGCTGATCTGGAGCACGACGGGCCGCCCCGACAGCTCATATTTCACGATCTTGCGGATGCCGTCGCAATCGGTCGCACCGCTGAAGGCGACGGGCTTGAGGACATGGCCGTCCTGGACCATGTCGATCCAGGCTCCGTTGGACAGGCTGATCGTGTAGAGCCCGGCCTTCGGCGCCTTGATGCCAGTGAAGCCGGCAAAGGTGCCGGCCTTCGGCGTGCGCTCCGGCGGCGTCGGCAATTTCGCATTCCCCGCCGCGACCAGCCCCAGCGTGATGGCTGAGGATGGCAGTGCGGGCTGCTCGCTGCCTGTGGTGAGCTTGACGCGGTCCGCTGCGGTGAGCGCGGCGCGCTCGCGCTCGATCGGCCATTTGAACTTGTCGCAGCCGCTGGGCTCCTCGGCAGCGAAAGCGGAGGCCGTGCTGATCGTGAGCGCAGCGACGAAGGTGAGGGCGCGCATGTGAATTTCCATCGTTGGCCACGCGAATGGCGCGAGGCTTGCGGTCAGGCTTGTTGATGAACGGGATGCGCATCCCGGGGATGCCGCGGGCTTACGGCACGGCGGCGAAGGCGATCCTAGCGCATTTTTACGACGCGAACCAACCAACTCGCCGTCATCACGGGCCGTGCCCTCATCACCGCTGTCTACGGCTTCACGTCCGCCGCGTGCAGCACCGCCTTGCACGCCGCCGGCATCTGCGCCAGCGTCATCGGCGGCTTCGGCTTTGGCGGCTCCGGCGGCGGCTTGGGGGGGAGCACAGCGTCGGAGAACCAATAGGCGAGATCTGCGGGCTTGCAGCCCTCGTCTTCGGCCTGTGACGGCTGGCCCTCGCATTCGCCGGCGCCCGGCGGGCAGCGCATGCGGATATGGAAGTGGTAGTCGTGGCCCCACCAGGGACGGATCTTCGACAGCCAGGCGCGGTCGCCCTTGGCCTCGCGGCATAGCGCTTTCTTGATCGCGGCATTGACGAAGATGCGTTGCACCGCCGGCTCCCGCGCCGCATCGCGCAGCACCAGCACATGGCTGGGTGTGAACCCCCTCGGGTCGATGTCGAGCCGGTCCTGGCGCACCATCATCACCGCCGACATGTCTTCGCGCTCCTCGCGCGAGAGGCGGCGGTCCGGCATCGGCGTCAGCCAGATGTCGGCATCGAGACCGATCTGGTGGCTGGCATGGCCCGAAAGTGCCGGGCCGCCGCGCGGCTGGGCGATGTCGCCGACCAGGATGCCGGGCCATCCCGCGTCCTTGTGCGCCTTGGCGGCGAGCCGCTTGATCAGGGCGATTATGTCGGGGTGACCATAGCTGCGGTTGCGCGACAGCCGCATCACCTGCCAGTGATCGCCGTTGACCGGGATCTGCTCCGCGCCGCCGATGCAGCCCTTGGTGTAGGAACCGATGACATGGGCCGGCCCCTTCGAAGGCAGCAGCTTTCGCGCGAACAGCTCCTTGGCGGCGAGATCGGGGTCGTTGGGATTGGCGAGCGGCGGCAGCGGTTTCGGATTGACGCTGCCCTTGTCCTGGGCCAGCGCGCCGCCGGCGGCTGCAAGCGCGAACCAAAGCAGGAGGAAGGTGATGCCGCGGCGACTCATGCAGGTGTCGTTATAGCCCAATGTTGCATCCGGGTTAACAACGGGGGCTCGCGCCGGTCACACATTGCGGGACGAATTCATCCGAACGGCGTTCCGGCCGCGGTTTCTTTACGGTGCAATAACCGTATGGTGCATTGACCAAAATTCGTGCGCGGTGCCAGAAATCACTGCGGCTCGCATGCAATCCCACGCAATCGAGGAAACGATTCAAGCGTGCGCGCAATTTTGCGTCAGATCGCGCTTTGATTGCGGCTTTGTAGCCGGTTCGATCCCGCTCGCCGACGTAGCCGGGGCCGCGCAAACAGGCAGCGAGGTCCATCCTGCGCAAGTCCCAGCCGGCGAGGATTACTTTTTTTTCAGACACTTGCTCCAAGACTTTGCGCTGCCGGGCGCGACTGGGACGAGTGAAGTTGGGTTTGAAGTCTCGAAAAGCGAGAAGACGAAAGCAAAGCGTGCTTGCCCGGGCCGGCCAATCGCCCCGCAAGCCGCGCTTGGCGCACGCGTCACGCGCCTTGTCCGAGCGCGACGAAATCTTGCGCAGCCGCGCCGAGGCGGAAGCCGCGATCGCGGACGCGCGCAAATCCCATGAGCGCCTGCGCCAGGCCATCGACATCCTGCCGCAGGGCATCGTGTTTATCGATGCCGAAGGCCGCTACGTGCTGTGGAACAGGAAATATGCCGAGATCTACAGCAAGACCGCCGACCTGTTCGAGCAGGGCGCGCGGCTCGAAGACACGCTGCGCATCGGCGTTGCCCGTGGCGACTATCCCGAGGCCGTCGGGCACGAAGACGAGTGGATCGCCGAGCGGCTGCGAAAGCTCTATCAGCCCGGCGCGCGCCACGAGCAGAAGCTGTCGGACGGCCGCGTCATCCTGATCGACGAGCGGCTCACCGACGACGGCGGCGTGATCGGCCTGCGCGTCGACATCACCGAGTTGAAGCAGCGCGAGGCCTCGTTCCGCCTGCTGTTCGACGGCAATCCCGTCCCCATGGTCGTCTGCGCACTGGACGACGAGCGCATCCTCGGCGTCAACGATGCCGCGGTTGCGCATTACGGCTACAGCCGCGCTGAGTTCGAGAAGCTGACGATCCGTTCCTTGCAGGCCTTCGACAGCGAGCCGCCCTGGACCGCCGACCGTTCGATCGAGGAGCAGGCTGGCCGCACCTGGAAGCATGTCAAGGCCGACGGCGCGTTGATCGACCTTGCGATCTATTCGCGCGAGTTGACCTATGCCGAGCGGCCCGCGGTGCTGCTCGCCTTGATGGACATCACCGAGCGCAAGCGCGCCGAGGCGCGGCTCGCCTTCATGGCCCAGCATGACGCCTTGACCGGCCTGCCCAACCGCACCCTGCTGCGCCAGCAGATGGACGAGATGCTGCTGCACTCGCGGCGCAGCCCCGAAAAGGTCGCGCTCCTGATGCTGGGGCTGGACAATTTCAAGGCGATCAACGACACGCTGGGGCATGCGGTCGGCGACAAGCTGCTGCGCGGCGTCGCCAAGCGGCTGCGTTCGACCTTGCGCGAGGAAGACGCGCTGGCGCGGCTCAACTCCGACGAATTCGCGATCCTGCAGAGCGGGCTGGCGCGCCCCGAGGACGCGGCGGGGCTCGCAAAGCGCCTGCTCGAGGCCATCGCCGATCCCTATCTTCTCGACGGCCATTCCGTGGTGATCGGCGCCTCGATCGGCATCGCGATGGCGCCGGGCGACGGCGACGATTCCGAAAAACTGCTCAAGAGCGCCGACATGGCGCTGTCGCGCGCCAAGCTGGATGCGCGCGGCACCTTCGCCTTCTTCGAGGCCGCGTTAGATGCAAAAGCGCAGAGTCGCCGCAAGATCGAGGTCGAGCTGCGCGATGCGATCCGGAACGACGTGCTGCGGCCCTATTACCAGCCGCTGATCGACCTCCAGAGCGGTCGCATCACCGGCTTCGAGGCACTGGTGCGCTGGCCGCATGCCGAGCGCGGCATGGTCTCGCCGGCTGAATTCATTCCGGTGGCCGAGGACACCGGCCTGATCAATCCGCTCGGCGGGCTGATGCTGCGCCGGGCGTGCCTCGATGCCGCGGCTTGGCCCGACGACGTCCGCGTCGCCGTCAACCTGTCGCCGCTGCAGTTCCGCAGCGGCAATCTGCTCTCGATCGTGACGGATGCGCTGAAGGCGTCCGGCCTGCCGCCGCGCCGGCTCGAGCTCGAGATCACCGAGACGCTGCTCCTGGAAAAGAGCGCGCAGGTGCTGGCGACGCTGCATGCCTTGCGCGCGCTCGGGGTGCGCATCTCGATGGACGATTTCGGCACCGGCTATTCCAGCCTCAGCTATTTGCGTAGCTTCCCGTTCGACAAGATCAAGATCGATCAGTCTTTCGTGCGTGATCTCGGGGCCAACCGCGAGGCGCAGGCGATCATCCGCTCCATCGTCAGCCTCGGCAAGGGCCTCGGCGTTACCATCACCGCCGAAGGCGTCGAGACCGAAGCCGAGCTGAGCTGCCTGCGCGCCGAAGGATGCCACGAGGGTCAGGGTTTCCTGTTCAGCAAGGCCCGGCCCCATGCTGAGATCGTCAGCCTGCTCGCCGCGCAGCGCGGCATCGACGGCGACGCCGCCGCGCTGGTGGCGTGAGCGTTCGCTTATTTGAATGTAAGGGGCGCGCCGCTCTCTCCATCAACCCTGGGTCTCGTCGGTACGAGGTTGCGATGCGTACAGCGGGCGCCTCTGAGGCTTGCGTGGAAGGGGTGCCTAAACCAAGCTCGTGCGTTAGCGATGGGTGGACGCCGCAACGCCAACCACACCCGCTGCCTTGCGCTGTAGGATATAAGATCGGCACCGAACGCACGAGCCGCAGATAGGGCGCAAGCAGGCCTGCAGTTCGAGAACTCAGACCGCAAACTTGGAAACGACCCACGCAGCGACGAACAGGATGCAGAACAGCCGCGCAGGCTGGGAAATACTGCCGCCATGCCACCGTGCCGCGAGGTAGACGATCATCCCCAGCGCCAGAGCATCCGTCAAGTTGCCGGATACCAGGGCGATACCGGCCATGGTGACGCTCGTGATGACGGAAACGATGTCCTTTGCCGCGAGCTCGCCGATGCTGCGCCATGCCATCAGTCCGCCAAGGGTCATCAAAGCAGGCGTGGTCGCAACCGGCGGGATGGACGAAAACAGCGGTGTGAAGAACAGGGTCGCGATGAATCCTAAGCTGGCCACTATCGCGGTGAGGCCGGTGCGGCCGCCGGCTTCGACGCCAGCGACGGATTCGATGTAAGGGCTGACGCTGGCGGTACCCAGAAGGCCTCCAAGAACGGTTGCGGACGCGTCGCTCACATAGGCGGCACGCATGCCGCCGGCGCTCTCCTGTCCGGCGGCTCGCGTCACGGTGACGGTGGTGGCGATCAGCCCGACGCATTCGTTGAACGTCACGAAGGCCAGCGCGATGAGCCCCACCAGCGGTTTAGCTATGAGGGGACCGAAGTCTAAGGCGAATGCCGTATGCCGAGGCCAGTGCGGCCAAACCGGAAGCAAGGCCGCGAGCGCATTCGCCACGCCGCGCCCGCTTGCCAATTCAAAGATCGTCGCCGTGACCAGGACGGATCCGATCAGGGCTCCCGGAGTGCGACGAGCGGCCAGTACGAACGTTGCGGGTATCGCAAGGAGCAAGAGAATCAATCCCGCGTCGGGGCGGGCATCCGGGCCGGCTGCAAGCCCGATCTGGCTGACAGCAATCCGGCATAGGAAAAATCCGAAGGCAGCGTTCAGGCCGATCTTCATGTCGTCCGGAATGCCTTGCGTAAGGCGCTCGCGTATGCCTGCGACGCCAAGCAAGAGCACGATGACCCCGGACCCCAGCATGATCGCCAGGCCCGCCTGCCATGACAGGCCCATCTGACCAACGATGACGTAAGCGAAAAACGCGTTGGATCCCATGGATGGCGCAAGACCCAGCGGCAGGTTCGCCAGCAAGCCAGTTGCCATGCTGCCGGCAATGGAGACGACGATCGTCGCGATTGCAACGTCGCTGCTGTCCATACCGGCCTGGGCCATCACCGCGGGATTGACGGCGACGATGTAAACCATGGCCACGAAGGTCGTCAGGCCGGCAAGGATTTCCCTGCCGACCGTGCTTCCACGTGCCGAGATGAGGAAGTGCCGCTCCAGAAGGCCGCGCTTGGCGCGTCGTCCGCTCCGATTATCGCCGGTCGTATCGTCGGAATCGGGCGACGCGTCCATAACCTTCCAAGCCTGTGGCCAACCGCGCTCGGGCCGGAGCTTCGCACGCTGGAGCTCAGGCCGCCAGCGGCGACATGCTCCTGCGCGACCGCATCGCGATTCCGATCAGACCGAAGCCAATGAAGGATATGATCAGGCCGGGTAATCCTGCCCCGACGATCGGTCCGGGGACCGCTGCGATCGAAAGCTCAAAGTTATCGGCTCCCAAAAAGCCCGACGAGGGCAAATCGATCGGATCGCCGTTCGCATCGACTGCACCGGCCGATCGCATGCCGAAGCCGAATGTGATGGCGTCTCCCGAGAAGTCCAGCCCGGTCGCCGATCCCGCTGCACCAAAGTTGGCGGGGTCGAATAGCTTGAAATCGCTTGCCTTAATATTCGTCGTGGCCAGCGTGTACCAGCTGCCGCCGAGCTGATTGAAGGGGCCGAACGTAAAGATGCTCTGGTAGATCTTACCGTCCTGCTGCGCCAGGATGCGAAGGGAATAGCTCCCGACCGCGATCGGCACCCCGTTGACCGTCGGCGCGAAGAACCGGTCGAGAGAGGCTGATAGCGAGCCGATGGCACCGCTTACCCCCGGATCGTATACGAAGTTTGTGTGGATGGCCGTGAACAGCACTCCGGAAGCATTGCCGCCCTGTGCGCTGTAGGTGCCCTCCAGTGCGGTGCCGGGATTGCCCGAAGGCGTCTGCCCATAGGCCGTCGTTACCGTCGGACCCGCATAAGACGTTACAATATAGTCGCTCGTATCGAACGTGCTGTCGGCGAAGACCGTGCCGGCGAGCGCGGGAGCTGCCATAAGCACGCTGGATACGGTCGCCCCCAAAACCAACACTTCCAATTTCTTGATCAAAATCATCGCTATTCACCTTTTAGATGAGCCGCTTCTTGCGGCAACGCGAGCGGCCGCTGGCGCCGGACTTCTCCATAGGGCACAATGGTGGAACTCCGCTTGCAGATTTCGACGCATTTTTTACATCGGCCGTCAGAGGCCTCACGCCAATCATTTGCGAGCCCGGCCAGCCCCCGCTGAGGAGCGAGGAAGGGGAAATGAAATTGAAAGACTTCAGCTTTTCCGATGCCGACCCCGATCGGATAAGAACGACGCTGACAAGCCTTTATGGCAAAGCCCGATTTTCATTTTTGGGCGATGATCGCCGCGCCCGGGCCACGCTGCACGGACGTTCGGCCGGCGGCGTCAGCGTCATTCGAGCTCGCTTCTCGACGGCCTTCCGGCTGAACCTCGAGGGGTTGGCTCCCGATGACGGCGGGCTCGCCATCTTTTTGCGCACGAAGGGAAACGCAAGAGTGCAGACCCCCGATCGGGTTGTCGATTGCGAGCAAGGCCGCTGGATACCTTTCGCATCCGGAGCGGCTCGTGAGGTCGAGACTTCGCACGACCTCGCCGATACGGCGATTGTCATTGCGCCGTCCCTGGTGAATGCGGCTTGCCGTTCGTATCTGGAGACTGCCCCAACGGAGACGCTCAAACTCGACTCGTCACCCCTGGCGCCGTCCCTTGCCACCAGATGGGCCGAAATCGTTGGCGCGCTGGACGCACTCACCGCCGTTCATGACTGTCCGGCTGACGCCGTTGCGCGCGTTGCGGAGCACGGGCTGTCGTTGCTGCTCGACCAGCACCCCCACAATTTCGCAAGATATCGGCGTTGTGCGCCCGCGCATAGCGCGGCCAACGCCGGTGGTTTGTCGACACCGGCCCATGCCGCCCAACCGACGCTTACAGGG
This sequence comes from Bradyrhizobium guangxiense, assembly GCF_004114915.1. Lineage (NCBI taxonomy): Bacteria > Pseudomonadati > Pseudomonadota > Alphaproteobacteria > Hyphomicrobiales > Nitrobacteraceae > Bradyrhizobium > Bradyrhizobium guangxiense. The sequence continues at coordinate 204,054 of NZ_CP022219.1, forward strand.
ACCCAGATAGAGGTTCTGCGTAGTTATATCAGCGCGTCGTTGGACGGCCGCATCGACGTCCCCGCGTTGGCCAATCTGGTGGGTATGGGAACGACTCGTTTCGCCGTCGCATTCCGGCATGCGTTCGGAACGCCCCCCGGACACTACGTCCGGGACGAGCGCCTTCGTCGTGCAATGTGGCTGCTCGAACATGAATCGATGACGATAGCCGCCGTGGCCGCGGAAGCGGGCTTCTCCAGCCAGAGTCATCTGGTCGCCCGGATGCTGGCCGTTGCCGGGGTCACGCCGCGCGACTATCGTCGTTCCAGGCGCGACGGACAAAATGCCGACGGTCACTCGAAGGGGTGATGGGAAACAGGCGTACAATGCGGCAACCACGAGAACGAAATCGATTAGAGCTTTCCATCGCCTGCAGCTTCATAACATATCCGGGGAGAAACTTTAGCCGGATCGATCATCAGCAGGACCAATCCGCGCGCCCCTGAACAGATGATTGGCGACCTCGACAACCTGCTCCGGCTTCGTCGGTGGGGCCTTCAATGTCCCACCAGGATCGCCTTGCCGACATCCTCATAATGCGTGTCCCGCGCCTGGATCTGCTGGGCGATCGCGTGCATGTCGCGAAACCGCCGCTCGAACGGCTGGCTGCGAAACACTGCGGTCGCGCCGGCCATGTGATAGGCGGTGTCGACCACGCGCGCGGATTGATGGATGGTCCAGGTCGCGGCGAGGCGGACTGCGCTCCGATGCGCGGCGCTGAATTCGCCGGTTGCGCAGAGGTCGCGCCACATCGCATTCGCGGTCGCATAGAGATAAGCGCGCGCGGCACGCAAATCGCCTTCGGTGCGGCCGATCAGGCCCTGGACCGCGCCGTTGTCGCGCATGGCACGGGCCGCGAGCGAGGGGTGCTTGCCACGCGCCAGCGCGATGGCGGCATCCAGCGTGGCGCGTGCGACGCCGAGCGAGACCGCGGCAAAACCCAGGCTGAATGTCGCGCCGGTGCCGACCCTGTAGAGCGGGCCGGGCTCGCGCAGTGCGGCCGGCACGTCGCGAAACGCCGTAAAGCGCTCGGGGATGAAGAGGTCGTGCACCTCATAGGAATCGGTGCCGGTGCCGGCAAGGCCAATCGCCTGCCACACGTCGTGCAAGATCGCGCTTCCAGCGGGAAACAGGATGGTGCGCAGCTCCGGCGATCCGTCGGCGTTCTTGCGCGGCACCCCGTCAGCGCCCACGATGCGCACATGCGCGCCGAGCCAGCTCGCCTGCCGCGAGCCCGAGGCAAAATCCCAGCGCGCCGTGACGCGATAGCCGCCCTCGACCGCGTGGGCCTCATGCGCGATCGCACCCCAGGCGAGGATGCCGGGAGCGGTGTTGAAGATCTGCTGCGCGGTGCCGTGGTCGAGCCAGGCAGCGATCATCGCGCAGACGCTGCACTGGCCGAGGCACCACGCCGTGGAGGCATCCGCCTTCGCGATCTCCTCCAGCATCTGCATGAAGATTTCAACGGGCGCCTCGGCGCCGCCGAGGCTCTGCGGCAGCAGCGCCCGATAGAGCCCGTTCTCGATCAGGGCGTTCACGACGATCGGCGTCAGCTGACGGGTGCGCTCGATCTCGTCGGCCTCGCGCGCAATCATTGGCGCGATCGCGCTGGCACGTTCGACCAGGTCAAGTCCGGCAATAGCGTCCATGCGCCTTCCTCGCTCATTCTTCGTGAGCTGTGAGAGGCGCGGATGGTGGTCTATTTGGTCGGAAGGATCAAGACGGAGTGTGCCGTCATTCCAGGCTCGCCTAAATGCGCTGCCGGAACGACAGTCGATGCGCGCGATCCGCTCGGCGCCGCTGATTTCGGAAGCTCCACGATACGCATCAAGGCAACATCTGTTTTGAGGAATCTCAAGCTGGGAACGCTTGCTCGTTGCGTCCGCCTGTTCAGCCTCGCGAGCCGTTGATCTGCCTCAAAGGCGATGGCGGCGGTGCTCCTATGCTGCGTCGATCGAGAGGAGCGCGCCGATGTCCGTGCAGGATCATTCCGCTTATCCGGAGCGGCATGCCGAGGGTATGTCCATAAAGGCCAAGGCCGGCCTGGTCCTGATCGGGTTTCTGGCCATCGCCGGCGTACTGCTGTTCACCGAGCACAGGGCTCATGTGCTCGGATTGCTGGTCTGGCTTCCGCTTCTCGCCTGTCCGCTGATGCACGTCTTCATGCACGGCGGACATGATCATCATCACGGCGGCGGCCGGCCGGACGATTCGAGGAGGGCGTGATGCACGACACCGCGCCTGCCTACGGCCTCTGGAGCCTCGTCATCGTCAACTCGGCGGTGTTCATCCTGTTTGCCTACAGCTTCTTCAAGCCGCAGACCTCGCGCGACTGGCGCTCCTTCGGCGCCTTCAGCGCGTTCCTGGTGGCGCTGTTCGCGGAGATGTACGGCTTCCCGCTCACTATCTACGTCCTGTCGGGCTGGCTGCAGTCGCGCTATCCGAACATCGACTGGTTCTCCCACGACGCCGGCCATCTGCTCGAGATGATGTTCGGTTGGAAGACCAATCCGCACGCCGGGCCGTTCCACGTTCTCAGCTTCATCCTCATCGCCGCCGGCTTCATCCTGATCTCGGCCGCCTGGCGGGTGCTGTACGAGGCGCAGCAGACCCGGAGCCTCGCCACCACCGGCCCCTACAGATACGTCAGGCATCCGCAATATGTCGGCTTCATCCTGGTGATGTTCGGCTTCCTGTTGCAGTGGCCGACGATTCTTACGCTGGCGATGTTTCCGGTACTGACCGTCATGTACGTCCGCCTGGCGAGAAACGAGGAGAAGGACGCGCGAGCCGAATTTGGCGTCGCCTATGACAAATATGCGGCCGACGTTCCGGGCTTCATTCCGAAGCTGAGCCGGCTGCTCAGCCAGGAATCCAGCGGAGGTTATCGCCATGGCCAATAGACAGGCTTTGGCTCGATGTCGACGTGCAGGCGGTTTGATGAACGCTGTGGTCTAATCTCATGTTCGAGCTTGTTGTTTCGCGGCTGGAGGCTGCCGACGATGTTGAAGTCGTCGAGCGCAAGGGCCTCGGACATCCGGACACCATCTGCGATGCTCTTGCCGAGACGTTGTCCCGCAACCTCTGTCGGGAATACCGCAGCCGGTTCGGCCGCGTGCTGCATCACAATGTCGATAAGGCGCTGTTGTGTGCCGGCAAAGCCGCTCCGGCCTTCGGGGGCGGTCGCGTGATCGAACCGATAAGGATCCTACTGGCCGGGCGCGCGATCGCCGATGAGACGATCCCGATCGCGGAGATCGCGGTCGAAGGCTCCAGGTCGTGGTTGAAGACAAATCTTCACGCGCTGGATCCGGATCGTGATGTCCGCTTCGAGGCCCTGGTTCGGCAGGGGTCACAGGATCTGCAGGCACTGTTCTCGCGCCGGGATCCGGAAGGCCTTCCGCTGGCCAATGATACGTCGTTCGGGGTCGGGCACGCTCCATTGAGCGCGGTCGAACGGCTCGTATTGGCCGTCGACCGGCAACTGCACGGCCGCGCCCGTACCCACGACCATCCGGCTTGGGGCGAGGATATCAAGGTCATGGCAGTGCGAAAAGGCACATGGCTCAGGCTCACGGTCGCCTGCGCGATGATCGGACGATATCTCGCCGGTATCGACGACTATCTCGAACAGAAGGCTGCCCTCGCGGCCTGGGTCCGTGGATGTGCTGGCGAGCATGGGTTTGCAGAGTGCGAGGTCGTCGTCAATGCGGCGGACGACATTGAATCCGGAAGCGTCTATCTGACGGTTACCGGCACGTCCGCAGAAGGTGGAGATGATGGCCAAGTCGGACGCGGCAATCGCGTCAACGGGCTGATCACGCCGTGCAGGCCGATGAGCCTGGAGGCCGCCGCAGGCAAGAACCCCGTCAGCCATGTCGGCAAGATCTACAACGTCCTAGCGGCCCGGACGGCCGAAAAGCTGGTCTCCCTGATTCCGGAGGTTAAGGAAGCGCGGTGTCTGATCGTCAGCAAGATCGGCGCGCCGGTAGACCATCCGGCTCTCGTCCATCTCCATTTGGCGATGCAGCAGGGCGTCCCGCTGGAGCAGGTCAAGACACGGACCGAAGAAGTGGTCGCCGCTCAGTTTGACCAAATTTCCGAGCTCATCAACGAGCTCGTTACCGGAACGACCGGGGTCTTCTGAACCCGACGCGCTCGGCCGATGTCCGGCCGCGGTTGTCCGACCGAGGCCAAGGGTGCCTGGACTCTGAGGTAAATCAATACGGCACCGCCGCAAGCGTTGCAGGCTGTCCTCAAGAGGAGAGTCCAATGAGCCGGCCTGTCTTCACCGCCAAGGGCCTGACCAAGACCTACGTCTCCGGCGAAGTGATGGTACATGCCCTCAACGACGTGAATCTCGAGATCGCCGAGAAGGAAGTGGTCGTGCTGCTCGGTCCCTCCGGCAGCGGCAAGACGACGTTGCTCAACATCATGGGTGGGCTCGACCGGCCGAGCGGCGGCCGGCTGTTCTTCCGTGATCAGGATCTGACCGATCTCGGGGATCGCGAGCTGACGAAGTATCGCCGCGACCATGTCGGCTTCGTCTTCCAGTTCTACAATCTGGTGCCGAGCCTCACGGCTTACGAAAACGTCGCGCTGGTCACCGAGGTCGCGAGGAACCCGATGCGCGCGGGCGACGCGCTCACCCTCGTCGGACTCGAGGAGCGCATGCATCACTTTCCCGCCCAACTCTCCGGCGGCGAGCAGCAGCGCGTGGCGATCGCCCGCGCGATCGCCAAGCGCCCGGCGGTGCTGCTCTGCGACGAGCCGACCGGGGCGCTGGATTCGAAGACCGGCGTCCGCGTCATCGAGGCGCTGCTCGGCGTCAACCGGCAGCTCGGGACCACCACTGTCATCATTACTCACAATGCCAGCATCCAGGAGGTCGCCGACCGGGTGCTGTTCTTCGCCGACGGTAGCATCTCCCGCATCCAGGCCAACGAGGTTCGGCGGGACGCTGCCGAGCTGACCTGGTGACGTCATGAAGGTGCTCGACATCAAGCTGTTTCGCGACGTCAGGCGGCTCTGGGCGCAGGTGCTCGCGGTCGCGTTGGTCGTCGGCGGCGGGGTTGCGACGCTGGTGCTCGCGGTCGGCTCGCATCGATCGCTGGAGGAGACGCGGATCGCCTATTACGAGCGATACGGCTTTGCCGATGTGTTCGCGCAGGTGAAGCGGGCGCCCAAGGCCCTCGTCGACAGGATCGGTGAGATCCCCGGCGTTGCCGCCGTCGATGCCCGCATCGCCAAGCCGGCAGTGCTGGACATTCCCGGCTTCTCTGCGCCGGCCAGCGCCCAGTTCGTTTCGCTGCCCGACGACGGCGAGCCGCATCTCAACCGGCTCTACGTGCGCTCGGGACGGCTTCCGGAGCCGGGGCGGACGGAGGAGGTCGTCGTCAACGAGCCGTTCGCCCGGGCGCACGGCTTCGCAGAGGGCGCGCGGTTCTCCGCCATCCTCAACGGCAGGAAGCGCGAGCTCGTCATCGTCGGCACCGCGCTGTCACCCGAGTTCGTCTACACCGTCGGCCCGGGCGATCTGATGCCGGATGATCGCCGGTACGCTATCGTCTGGATGTCGGAGAAGGCGCTCGCCGGCGTCTACGATCTCGACGGCGCCTTTTCGGCGGTCGCGGTCAAGCTGCAGCCCGGCGCGTCCGAGCGCGAGGTGGTGCTGCGGCTCCATGCCTTGCTCGACCCGTATGGCGGCCAGGCCGCCCATGGCCGCAAGGACCAGACCTCGCACGCCTGGCTCGACCACGAGCTCGACATGCTCAACAACATGAGCCGCACGCTGCCGCCGATCTTCCTCCTGGTCGCGGCCTTCCTCGTCAATCTCACTCTGACCCGGCTGGTCGCGCTCGAGCGCGAGCAGATCGGCCTGCTGAAGGCGCTGGGCTATTCCGACGGCAGCATCGTGCTGCATTATTTCAAGTTCGTCGCCTTCATCGTCGTCGCCGGCATTGTGCTGGGCGGCGTCGCCGGCACCTGGCTCGGGCTGCGCGTCACCGCCCTGTTCGGCGACTTCTTCCACTTCCCGTTCCTGGTGTTCGCGAAGGCGCCGGACCTGTACCTCACCGCGGGTGCGCTGAGCGCGGCGGCGGCGGTGATCGGCGCGTTCCGGGCGCTGCGCGAGGTGGTGAGGCTACCGCCGGCCGTCGCCATGCAGCCGCCGCCCCCGCCGGTCTATCGCCGGCTGCTCCCCGCGCGCATCCAGCTCGACCGAATCGTGTCGCAGCCGACGCTGATGATGATCCGCAACATCGTGCGGCACCCGGTGCGGGCCTTCTTCACCGCGCTTGGCATGGCGCTGGCCACCGCGATCCTGGTCGTCTCGCTATTCACGCGCGACAGCATGGAGCACCTGACCGACGTGACCTACTTCCTCGCCGACCGGCAGGACGCGACCATCGGCTTTGCCGAGAAGCGGGTCGCGAACGTCGTGGAGCAGGTGAGGCGGCTTCCTGGCGTTCTCGCCGCCGAGCCGTTCCGCGAGGTGCCGGTGCGGATCCGACACGGCAATGTCGAGCGCCGCATCGTCATCAGTGGCCGGCCGGCTGACGCCGACCTCCGGCGCATCATCGATGCCGAGCTTCGGCCGGTCGTGCTCCCGGAGACGGGGCTCGCCATCTCCGGCCTGCTTGCGCACATCCTCGGCGTCGGCCCAGGCGGCAGCGTCGAGATCGACTTGCTCGAGGGCGCCCGGCGAACCGTCATGGTGCCGGTGGTCGCCACCGTCGAGGACTATTTCGGCATCAGGGGCATGATGCAGAGCGAGGCGTTGCGCAAGCTGATGCGCGAGGCGCCGGTCGTGACCAGCGTCAATCTCAGCCTCGATGCCAACCGGACGGAGGAGTTCTACACGGCGGTGAAGTCCATGCCGACGGTCGGCGGCGTGGCGCTGCAGCGCGTCTCGCTGGCGAATTTCCGCAAGACCGTCGCGCTGCTCGTCACCACGATGGCGAGCATCTACACCGGGCTCGCCGCCGTGATCGCGTTCGGCGTCGTCTACAACAACGCGCGTATCTCGCTGTCCGAACGGGCGCGGGAGCTGGCCAGCCTGCGCGTGCTCGGCTTCACGCGCGGCGAGGTGCTGCGCATTCTGCTGCTGGAGCTCGCCATCCTCACCCTGGTCGCCCAGCCGCCCGGCTGGCTGATGGGCTACGGCCTCGCTTGGGTGATGAAGACGAACCTCGCCGGCGAATTGATGCGCGTCCGTCTGGTCGTCGAGAACTCGACCTACGTCATCGCCACCTCCGTCGTGGTGCTGGCCGCCATCGCTTCCGCCGCGGTCATCCGCGAACGCATCGACAGACTGGACCTCGTCGCGGTCCTCAAGACGCGAGATTAGCCATGCCCGCAAACTGGACCAAACGCATCATCGGCATCGCGCTCGTGGCCGCGATCCTCGGGGGGCTCGCCTGGTTCGCCTGGCCGCGGCCGGTGCTGGTCGATCTCGCGGCCGTGGCGAAGGGACCGATCGAGGTCACGGCGGACGACGACGGCAAGACCCGCGTGCGCCACGTCTACACGGTGTCGGCGCCGATCGCGGGCAAGGTGCTGAGGATATCGCATCCACTCGGCGAGCAAGGACCCTCGCTCCATGTCGGCGACGAGGTCGTCGCCAACCAGACCGTCGCCCTGATGCAGCCCACGCTGCCCGGCTTCATCGATGCGCGATCCCGCGATCAGTTGCAGGCGGAGGTCTTGGCCGCCGACGCCGCCATCCAGCAGCAGGAGGCGGAAGTGCAGCGGATCGAAGCCGCGCTCGACTTCTCGCGGACCGAGTTGCAGCGCTCGCAGACCTTGTTGCGGACGCAGTCCACCTCTGCCCAGGCCTACGACAAGGCGAAATTCGAAGTCGCCACCAACGAGGCCGCCTTGAAGAGCGCCAAGGCCCAGGTCGAGATGCGCCGCGCGGTGCGCACTAGCCTGGCGGCGCGGCTGATGGACCCGGCGAGCGCCGCTCCGTCGGCGGAGCCGACCTGCTGCATCCGCGTGCTGACGCCGGCAAGCGGGCGCGTGCTGAAGATCATCCAGGACAGCGAGACCACGGTGCTGCCGGGAACGCCGCTGGTCGATATCGGTAACCCGCTCGATCTCGAGGTCGTGGCCGATCTGCTCTCGACCGATGCCGTCCAGGTCAAGGTCGGCGCGCCGGTGCGGATCGATGGCTGGGGCGGACAGCCCATCCGGGGGAAGGTGGTCCGGGTCGACCCCGCCGGATTCCTGAAGGTCTCGGCGCTCGGCATCGAGGAGCAGCGGGTCCGCGTCACCATCGATTTCAGCGATCCGCCCGAGAATTGGGTCACGCTCGGACACGACTATCGCGTCGTGGTCCACGTCACCACCTGGAGCGCTCCGGACGCTCTCACCGTGCCGGTGAGCGCCTTGTTCCGGCAAGGCGGTCAGTGGGCCGTCTTCGTCGACGAGAACGGCCGCGCCAGGACGGCTCCGGTGCAGATCGGTCACCGCAGCAGCCGCACCGCCGAAGTTGTCGCAGGACTCGCCGCAGGCGATCGCGTCGTGCTGCATCCGAGCGACCGGATCAGCCACGGCATCAGGATCGCGCAGCGAGCCGTCGCTCCATGATGATGGTGCGTTCGTCGTCATAATAGCTGTCGCGCACCGCCTTGAACCCGAGCCGCGCGTAGAAGGTCTCGGCAGTGACCGACGAAGGAACGGTCAAGGACGGGATGTTCCGCGCGCGTGCGGTCCGTTCGATCTCGGCCATCAGCAGCTTGCCGATCCCGCGCGCCTGGACGTCGGGCGCCACGAAGACGGTGCGGACGACGCTGTCGTCGAGGCTTGCCGCGCCGACGATGCGGTTGCCAAGGGTGGCAACGAAGACGGTGCGTTTTCCGATCAGCTGCCGCACCGCGTCCGCACTGAAGCTGCGCTCGACCCGTGCGATGATCGCGTCCGTATAGTCCTTCGCATTGGTCTCGCGCAGCGCCCGCAGGATGACGGCACTGATGTCACCGGCGTCGTCGTCGTGCGCGGGCCGGATCGTGCAGTCTATGGTTTGCTCCATTGAGGCCTTCGAGGACGACTGCGCCGCCTGCGCCCCGGCCGCGCTCATCAGGGGACATTTCGACAACGTCTCACTCGATCACATCGTCGGTCAGCACGAGAATGGTGGGAGGAATCGTCACGCCGAGCGTGCGTGCCGTTTTGAGATTGACGGCCAGTTCGAACTTGGTGGGCAGCTGGATTGGCATGTTGGCGGGTTTCTGTCCCTTCAGGATCAGATCGACATAGCCTGCAGCGCGACGAAACAGGTCGTCGATGTCGGCACCATAGCTGATCAGGGCCCCGGCGTGCACGAACTCCCTCTGCTGGCCGATGACGGCGATCTTCATGTCGATGCCGATGCGGCAAATCGCGTCGCGCATCGCGGCGGTCATGTAGTCACGGATGACGATCACGGCGTTGCCGCCCGCGCCCGCAAGCACGTTGAGTTGTTCGGCAACCGCTGCGGGCGACGCGCTTGTGAGCCCGAGGCGCACCGGCTCCAGCCCCGCGCGCCGTGCTTCCTCGGTGGTTTGCGCCCCCCAGGCGCTGAAGGTCGGATCCGTCGCATTGTTCAAGACGCCGATCCTCTTCAGCGACGGCAGTATCTCCCGGATCATCTCGATGCGCTTGGCCGACATCTCCTCGCCGAACGCAGCGAAGCCGGTGAGGCTGCCGCCCGGCCGGGCAAGGCTCTGAAACAGTTCAGGGTCGCTTTGCACCGCAGGCAACGCCACGGCGACGACGGGAATATTGGTCTTCCTGACGATCGCGCGTGCCGCGGCCGGGCCTGGCGAAAGCAGTACGTCGACTTGTCTGGCTATCAGGTCGTCGATCAGTGCCAGACCGCGCGTAACATCGCCGGCCGTCGAGTGAGCCTCAATGACGATGTTGCGGCCATCCGCATAGCCCAGCTCGGCCATCGCCTTCCGGAACGGAACGAGCGTCGCATTGTCGATTTCCGGCGTGGCAAATCCGACGAAACCCACGACCGGGATGCGCTTCTGGGCAAACGCGCCGCGCGCCGAGATCGCCGCCATTCCCAAGAAGCCCAGAAACTTCCGCCGCCTCATTTGGCCCCGCGATCTTGGAGCGAACTGACCGAGGCGATCGTACACCACCATGGCCGGAGTCAGAAAGTCCACTCGGGGGCAGGCCCGGGCGTCGAGCAAAAGGCCGGGGCGGCGAATCTACCGGCCGACTGCAGGCCCAAGGCTCGGCAGATGTGCATGGTGAGACCAGGGTCGCCCCTCGACCGTGCCAAATCCCATCGCTTCCCAGAACCGCGCCGCGCCATCGTTTCCCGCGTGGACAGTGACCACGGAGACTTTCCCCGCGGCCTCCTGCAGCAGGGCGTTCGCGATCGCCTGGGCAATCCCGCGCCTTCGATAGTGCCGGTGCACGTAGAGCCGGCGCATGCGCCACATCGGCGGCGAAGTCGGCGTGGGCTCGTCGGTGATCGCTCCGATCCCGGCCAATCGGCCATCCCAGCGGCACGCGAAGATCGCGTGAAACATCGCGCGATTCTGCGAGCATTCCGCGGCCAGGCGCGTCATGTGCCCGTGGCCGCCGGCTGTGGCGTCGGCTTGGAGGTCGGGAAAATCGGCCGGAAGAGTGTCGGCGGTGCGCTCGAGGAAAATCATCGTCATGGGGCAGTTCGTCCGACGCAGCTAGGAGAGCGATCGATCAAGCCGGGCGAGAATGTCGCGGATGAACGGGTCCTTGCCGATCAGGTACTGCTGAATGCCCTGGTCATTCTCGCGCTCGAGCCTCAGCTTCAGGTCCTGATATCCGGCGCGATCTTCGGCATGCTGACACAGATGGTCGCGAAATGTCAGCATCCGGGCGATCTGTTCATGACCATCGAGGCACACATGAAGCTTGTGCGTGCGAATGCCGCCGACGTCCCGCTTGAAGAAATGATGGCCTGGGGACAGGTTGCCGCCGCGGCGATAGCCGAGGCGCATCAATGATCGGATCCAGTCGTCCAACCCCTCGTCCGACCGGACCACGGCAAGCACGTCGATTTCGTCCTTCGCCGCAAGTCCGGGCACGGCGGTGCTGCCAACGTGGTGAATGCCGATCAGCCCGGAGCCGAAGACGGGTTTCAGCCGCGCCTCTTCCGCCGCGTATTGCTGCGGCCAGGCCGGATCATAGGGCTTGATGGGGCTCGTGAGCGGCACGTCGCAACATTAAAACATGATCCGGAAAAGTGCGAAGCGGTTTTCCGGAATGATCATGCGCCAACAACAACCCAAAGCGCGGTGACGATTCATCCAGATCTCATCGCGCTTCAGGCCGAAACGCGAACGCCACCTGGCTGGTCGGGACGGGGCGGGCGACGTGTCCGCCGCCGCGGGTTTGGCAACGGCAGACGAGCCGAGTGAGGCGCGATCATTCGATCACTTCGTCCGCGGACGCCACGAGGGAGTCGGGCAAGCGCAGGCCGAGCTTCCCGGCGGTTTGCAAATTGAGGACCATTTCGAACTTCGTCGGTCGCTCGATCGGCAAGTCCGCCGGTCGTGCTCCCTTGAGGATGCGGTCCACATACGAGGCCAGCCGGTGGTACGAATCGGAGAGCTTCGGTCCGTACGTGCAGAGCGCGCCGCTTCGGGCAAAGATCGGCCAGCCCGAAATGACCGGCGCCCGATGTTGCATGGCAAACTCGATGATCCTGCTTCGCGATTGAATGGCAAAGCCGTCCGCGAACAGCGAGATCGCTTGCGGAGGGTTCAGTTTCATGGCCGCGAATGCCGAGACGAGTTGGTCCTCGGTTGCCGTGCCGAAGAAGTCGGTTGCCACGCCAAGCCTCTTGGCCGTTTCCTCCGAATAGATGCGCTCGATCTGGGAGCCCGGGTGTTCGGGGTTTCCGATGATGGCAACGCGCTGCAGGCCCGGGACCGCGTCTCGCAGGATCTGCAGGCGCTTGGCGTTCAGTTCGGCCGCCATGAAGGTGAGGCCCGACATGTTGCCGCCCGGATGCGAAAGGCTTTGGGCGAGGCCCGCGATGACGGGGTCTCCGCTGAAGACATAGACCGTCGGGGTCGGCAGCTTCAGCTCGTTGACCACGGCGACCGCAGATCCCTGGACAACCAGGACGTCGACCGGCTTTCGCACCAACTCCGCGGCAAGCGCCGGTACGCGCGTCGGATCGTCGTCACCATAGCGATAGGTGATTTCCAGATTCCCGTTCTCGACATAGCCAAGTCCGTCGAGAGCCGCTCTGAAGACCTCGACAAAGGGCGCGAGGCTCGCTTCTCGCTGAGCCGTCAGAAACCCTATCCGAAACGGCTTGCCCGCCGCCATTAACCGCTGCGGCGCGGCTAACGCGAAACCAGCACTGCAAAACAGAAACGCGCGTCGGTCCATCTGGCCGCCTCCACGGCAGCCGCCAGCTTAGCCGCATTTGCCCACGTCATCCAGTCACGCCGCCCGGCCACTGATGACGGATACCGCAACGGCTCGGCTCATTGAACAGGCCGCCGGAGCGTCACCCCGTCAGGCCGCTGCGCGGCCGAGGTCGAGTGTCGGCCTACGCCGCGTCGGAAAGCTCAGCGCCACCGCGACGGCGGCGAGCCCGATCGCGAAGGAGCCCACGTGCAGCCACGTGTAGCGCTGGAAATTGTCGAACACGAGCCCGCCGGCCCATGGCCCGAGCGCCATGCCGAGGCTGGCGAAGGCCGACACCGCGCCGAACACGGTGCCCATGATGCGCGCGCCGAAGAACTCGCGGACCAGCACGGCATAGAGCGGCATCCCCCCGCCATAGGCGAGGCCGAACACCACCGAGAGCGCGTAGAACTCGCCGAGCTGGGCCACCGCGAGATAGGTCGCGATGCACATCGCCTGCACGAGGAGGCCGCCGACCAGCACGGGCTTTGCACCGATCCGATCGGCGAGCGCGCCCAGCAGCAGGCGCCCGCCGAGGCCCGAGACGCCGGCGACGCTGTAGACCGTCACCGCCGTGAGCGGGGCGATACCGCACACCATCGCATAGGACACCATGTGGAAGATCGGGCCGGAATGCGCCGCGCAGCAGGCGAAATGCGCCGCCGCCAGCACGACGAATTGCGGCGTGCGCAGCGCCTGCGCTGCGGTCAGCTCGACGTCCGGCGCTGCGCCCGCAGGGGTGGTGCCGGTCGCTGCCGGCGCCGGGCGCACCAGGAAGCAGGTGGGGATCAGCAGCGCCCACGAAGCGATGCCGATCACCAGCATCGCGGTGCGCCAGTCATAGGCCGTGATCAGCCAGCTCGCGGTCGGCGCAATCGTCACCGGCGACACGCCCATGCCGGCGGAAACCAGCGCCACGGCGAGGCTCCGGTTCTTGTCGATCCAGGCGCTCGCGAGCGCCATCATCGGCGCGTAGAAGCTGCCGGCGGCAATGCCGATCAAGACGCCGAAGCAAAGCTGGAACTGCCACAGGCTTGTCGCCTGGCTCGCCGTGACGAGGCCCAGCCCCAGCAGAACGGTGCCTGCGAGAACCACGATGCGGGTGCCGAACCGGTCCGACAGCGTGCCCCACAGGAACGCGGCAAATCCCATGCAGAGGAAATCCAGCGTCGCCGCCGCCGACACGCCGGCGCGCGACCAGCCCATCGCTTCCGAGATCGGCTGCAAGAACACCGCCAGCGACAGCATCGTGCCGACCCCGACACAAGTCATCAGCGCCCCCGCGGCGACAACGACCCAGCCATAGTCGAAGCGTGACGGCTTGCTCATGCGTTTCCTCGCGCTCTTGGTCTTGTTGATGGTGCGCAGGAGGGATGGTGGCTCATCTGCCGCGCGAGAGCAAGGCGGGTTGCCACCGCAGGCTGACACAGTCTGCTTGCAGTGGTAGTCTGCCGCCCGTCAGCGGCCTGCAATGCAAGCGCACACACCAACGTGCGAGGAGGCAAGTGCCATGAAATGGGGAACGCTGCGTGGGTGCTGCAGGCTGTTCTTGCCCGCCATTTTCGCTGCCGCGGTCTGCGCGCCCTCGGCATGCGCGCAGGATGTGCGAAGCGCCCCCGCCGAGCCGGGACCGGTCTTTTCGGATAGCGGCCCCGATGCCGATATCTACGGCGCGGCCGAGGGCTATCCCGTCGGTGCGCGGGGAGCCGCGCCCCAGCTCGACAAGCTCGTCGGCGTCTACAGCCATTTCGGCGAGATCTATCCCTCGCGTCCGATCGGTCGCGCGACCGCGCCCTGGCAATTCAAGCGCGCGCCGGAGCCGTCGATCGCCTACAGCTTCGGCACCGAACGGCTGAGCATCGCGGACTATCTCAAGCGCAACCCGGTGACGGGACTGCTGATCGCCAGGGACGGCACCATCCTCTACGAGCACTATCAATATGCGCGGACCGACCACGACCGCTTCGTCTCGCAGTCCATGGCCAAGACGCTGGTGGCCATGCTGGTCGGGATCGCAGTCTCGGAGGGACGGATCAAGTCGATCGACGAGCTCGCCGCGACCTATGTCCCCGGCCTTGCCGGCACGGAATATGGCAACACATCCATCCGCGCCCTGTTGAACATGTCGTCGGGCGTCGAATTCTCGGAAGTCTATGATGGGCACGACGACATCGCCCGGCTTGGGCGAGCCTTGTTCGCCGAAGAGCCCAAAGACGCCACCGCCGTCGTCGCGCAATTCAACACCCGAACCGCACCGCCGGGGACGAGATGGCACTATGCCAGCGTTGAAACCGAGATCCTCGGCCTGGTCCTGCGCGCCGCCACGGCGACGCCGGTTGCGGACTATCTGCACGACCGGATCTGGGACCCGATCGGCGCCGAGGCGGATGCCTCGTGGGCGATCGACGGCAGCGGGCAGGAGATTGCCTTTTGCTGCTTCAACGCGACCTTGCGCGACTATGCGCGCCTGGCCCGATTGCTCGCCCATGACGGCGCCTGGGAAGGTCGTCAATTGATCCCCCGGCAATGGCTGCTCGATGCCACGACCGTCAGGCCGGAGGATGGCCATCTCGCCCCGCGCGTGGCCACGCCCTATTTCGGCTATGGCTATCAGGTATGGCTCCTCCCCGGCGAGCAGCGCAGATTTGCCCTGCTCGGCATCCGCGGCCAGGTCATCCTGGTCGATCCAGCCTCCAAGCTCGTCATGGTGCACACGGCCGTTCGCCAAAAGCCGTCCGAGCCGGGCGCCCTCAGGGAGCCGCTCGCATTGTGGTTCGCCGTGCTTCAGCAGCTCGGGCAATGATGGTGGGGTGGCGTCCGCCGGCATACAGCCGCGCCGTCGCGCGCTGATCGCGTTCGTCCTCCTGACCGTCCGTGATGGACCGGTCGGCGCCGCGGCTGCATTGAACCTGTCCGGCTTCCGGGAGCACCAACGGCGCGTAGGTCGCCGATGTCGCGGCGACGAGGGAAGGCGCGATGAAGGCTCTGAAAGCATAGATCTGTGTTGCGATCACGGCGCTTGCCCTGAGCCTGTCGTTCGGCGCGCCGTCGCACGCCGAAGACGGCGAGACGGAGGCGCTCACGCGGCAGATGAAGGAGCTTTATCGGGCCGGGAAATACGCGGAAGCGCTGCCGCTGGCCCAGAAGTCTCTGACCCTTCACGAAAAGGAGTTCGGCCCTGACGATGCCCGCGTCGCGATGCCGCTGAGCGACCTCGGCACGATCCATCACAATCTCGGCCAATCCGCCGTTGCCGAGCCACTGTACAGGCGCGCGCTGGCCATCCGCGAGAAGACACTCGGTCCGGATCACGCGGAAGTCGCAATGGTGCTGAACAATCTCGGTGATCTCTACCGCGCGGAAAGGCGTTACGCGGAAGCGGAGCCGCTCCTGAAGCGATCGATCGCGATCGACGAGAAGGTGCTCGATTCCGACGATCCGTCCATCGTGTTGCCGCTGTGCAATCTCGGCGCCGTCTACAGCAGCCAGGGCCGCTACGACCAGGCCGAGCCGCTGTTCGAGCGGGGCCTCGCCGTGCTGCAGGAAGCGCTCGGCCCCGACGATCCCGACGCTACGGTGCTGATGAACAATTTGGCCGACACCTACACCCAGCAGCATCGCTACGCCGATGCAGAGCGGCTGCTGCAGCGGTCGATGGCCGTGACCGAGAAGGCGTATGGCGCCGATCATCCCGACATCGCGCAGGCGCTGAACAATCTGGGTGCGCTCTATGGGCGCCAGGGACGCAACGCCGAGGCCGAGCAGCTGTTCAAGCGGTCGGTCGCCATTTTCGAGAAAACCTTCGGCCCCGATCATCCGGATCTTGCTGCTGTCCTCGACAATCTCGCCAGTCTCTACAACGATCAAGGCCGCCATGCCGACGCCGAGCAAGTCCTGAAGCGGTCGACGGCCATCAGAGGGAAGACAAAGCCGATCTGAGCAGGTCGGCAAAGCCGGTCGAGACGTCCTTGGTGTGAGGATCATCAGCGGATCGCGTTGAGGGGACCATGACGAAGCCTGCAAGACTGCTCCAACTTGTCGTCGCCCTGACGTGGCTCGGATTGTCTGCCGCAACCGCGGCCGGCGGCCCATCGAAGGACATGTGGAGCGGCGCATGGACGTTCGAAATGGACCGCCAGGATCGGCCATGGCTCGTCTTTTCCGACCCCCGCGGCAAGACGGTATTCCGCATCGGCTGCGGCTCGCGTTTCGAACTGGATGCGGTCTATCCGGGCAACGCGCCGATAGAGGACCATACCGAGGCCTCGATCACGATCGGCAACGGCAAGACGCAGATGGATTTCGCCGGCTTCACATACGCCGGTCCCGGGTCGTTCCCGCCGAGGACCTCGATGTTCAACCAGGCGGACCTTGGTCATCCCGGCCTTGCCGATGATCAATGGCGCGTGCTGGAAGACCGCGTCCTTGATCTCCTGGCGTCCGGGCGGCCCCTGAGGGTCTCCGCCGAAAGCAAAAGCTACGTGCTGCCGCCGATCAAGGCACCGCGGTGGCGCACGCGCTTTCAAAAGATCTGCTGACGCTGGCTGCGGGCAGGCGGGGCGCGCGCCTCCTCCGTGGCGGTTTTTTTATCGCATTGATGGCTTCGATCATGTCGGCCCCGACGGGGCTCGATCGTCCTGGGATGGACATGTCCCGCACGAGCCGTGCATGGATCCCGAAACGACTGAATCGATGTCACCCGGGCCGTCGAAATCGAACTGGAGCAATGCCCATGAGGATCACCGTCCAAACCACCGTTGCAGCCCCCATCGATCGGGTCTGGCACGCCTATACGACGCCCGCCGACATCGTGAAGTGGAATGCGGCCTCCGACGACTGGCATACGACCAGCGCGACGGTCGACCTGCGGGAAGGCGGCGCCTTCTCGTCCCGCATGGAAGCCAAGGACGGCAGCATGGGCTTCGACTTCGCCGGCACCTACACCAAAATCGTCGAGCACAAGCGGATCGAATATTCGTTCGGCGATCGCAAGGCTGAGGTCGAGTTCGTGCCGGGGGCGGAGGGCGTTGTCGTCCGCGTCGTCTTCGATGCCGAAACGACGCACTCGGTCGAGCAGCAGCAAGGCGGTTGGCAGGCGATCCTCGACAGTTTCGCCCGGTACGTCGAGGCGAAGCCGAAGGTGTGATCGATCAGAAGTCGATGGGCTTCGCTACTGCTTCGCCCATCGACTTGCTCGGTTATCTCACGCTGCCTTGGTCAACACGTCCGTCAACCAATCCGGCTCGACGATCATGACCGAGTGTCCGGACGTCGTGTTTTCGAGGACGGTCCAGGAGCTGTCCGCCTTGCACTCCGCCGCCGCCTTGTCCATGGCAGCCGCCTGGAATTTCGGCAGGCGGATGTAGGTCTTCTTGGCGATCTTTTCGCGCGCGCCGGTGAGCTTGACCGGCTGCAGGAATGTGCCGATCGGGTGTGGAGTGACCTTCGACAACACCCAGGCGACGTCCTTCGGGTCGCTGAAGGCATTCGGCGGAAGCGCCTTGGGCGCCGGACGGCTGATCGCGCCTTCTTCGATCGGGAAAGGGACCAGGTCCCGGAATGCCTGGCCGTCCGCGGGCTTGATGGCATCGACCCAGACGATGGACGACACCCGGCTTCCGATGCGTTCGAGCGCGCCTGATGCCGGACAGCCGCCATAGGAATGCGCGACGAGGCAAATGTCCGTCAGGTCCTCCCATTCGACCAGATTGGCGATGTCGGTGATGTGGGTGTCGAGGGTGATGTCCTTGTTCAGAAGGTGTGAGCGCTCAGCCAATCCTGTCAGCGTCAGCGCATAGACGCGATGCCCCTGCTTCTGCAGGCGTTCCGTGACGCGATGCCAGGACCATGCCCCGTAATACGCGCCGGGAACGAGCACATAGGTTCTTTGCGGCGTCTGTGCGCGGGCCGGGGCGATGAAGGCCCCTGACGCGATCGCAGAGGCTGAACCAACCGAAGCGCCAAGGCTGCCGATGAGTCTGCGACGGGTGATGCTTGAACGGATCATGAAATAACTCCGTTGGATCGAATGATTGATATTTGAAAAAAATTGCACGTGCCTGATCGTGCTGGCTTATCCGGCCGGCTGCGATGACGGCATCATGCTCCCGTTTTGCCCGGCGGGTCAAACGAATTTCGGCAAATCGAAAAACGCAAATGGAAACAACGCGCCCGCTACTGTGCATGGGGTTGTTTTCGACATTTCGGCTTTTGCAGGTCCCGCATGGCGCGGGACCGGGCTGGTACCCCGCCGCCGTGCCAAGGCTTGACGGCGGCGAACGTCGCGATGAAGGCCCGAGGCTCTACCTCAGCTATCGACCTTCAGCGCGGCAATGAAGGCCTCCTGCGGGATGTCGACCTTGCCGAACTGCCGCATCTTCTTCTTGCCTTCCTTCTGCTTCTCCAGAAGCTTACGCTTACGCGTGATGTCGCCGCCGTAGCACTTCGCCGTGACGTCCTTGCGCAACGCGCGCACTGTCTCGCGCGCGATCACCTTGCCGCCGATCGCCGCCTGGATCGGGATCTGGAACATGTGCGGCGGGATCAGCTCCTTCATCTTCTCGACCATGGCGCGGCCGCGCCCCTCCGCGCGGGTGCGGTGGACCAGCATCGAGAGCGCATCGACCGGCTCGGCATTGACCAGGATCTGCATCTTGACGAGATCGGCCGGCTTGTAGTCGGTGAGATGATAGTCGAACGAGGCGTAACCCTTGGAGACCGACTTCAGGCGGTCGTAGAAATCGAACACGACCTCGTTGAGCGGCAGATCGTATTTCACCATGGCGCGGGAGCCGACGTAGGTGAGCTCCTTCTGCGAGCCGCGGCGGTCCTGGCACAGCTTCAGGACGCTGCCGAGATATTCGTCGGGCGTCATGATCGTCGCCTCGATCCAGGGCTCCTGGATCTCCTCGATCTTGACCACGTCGGGCATGTCGACGGGATTGTGGATCTCGATCTCGGTGCCGTCGGTGAGCTTCATCTTGTAGATGACGCTCGGTGCGGTCGCGATCAGGTTGAGATCGAACTCGCGCGACAGCCGCTCCTGGATGATCTCGAGGTGCAACAGGCCGAGGAAGCCGCAGCGGAAGCCGAAGCCGAGCGCGGCCGAGGTCTCCATCTCGAATGAGAAGCTGGCGTCGTTGAGGCGCAGCTTGCCCATCGCAGCGCGCAGCGTCTCGAAGTCGTCGGCATCGACCGGGAACAGGCCGCAGAACACCACGGGGATCGCCGGCTTGAAGCCCGGCAGCATTTCGGTGACCGGCTTCCTGTCGTCGGTGATGGTGTCGCCGACGCGGGTGTCGGCGACTTCCTTGATCGCGGCGGTGATGAAACCGATCTCGCCCGGGCCGAGCTCCTCGACCTGCTGCATCTTCGGGGTGAAGAAGCCGACGCGCTCGACGTCATAGGCCGCGCCGGTGCCCATCATGCGCACGCGCTGGCCCTTCTTCATGGTGCCGTCGACGATGCGCACCAGCACGACGACGCCGAGATAGACGTCGTACCAGCTGTCGACCAGCAGCGCCTTCAGCGTCGCGTCGCGGTCGCCCTTGGGCGGCGGCAAGCGGGTGACGATGGCCTCCAGCACGTCGGGCACCCCGAGGCCGGTCTTGGCCGAGATCATCACGGCATCGGACGCATCAATGCCGATGACGTCCTCGATCTGCTGTTTGACCTTCTCGGGCTCGGCCGCGGGCAGGTCGACCTTGTTCAGGACCGGGACGATCTCATGATTATTGTCGAGCGCCTGGTAGACGTTGGCGAGCGTCTGCGCTTCGACGCCCTGGCTGGCGTCGACCACCAGAAGGGAACCCTCGCACGCCGCCAGCGACCGCGACACCTCGTAGGCGAAGTCGACATGGCCGGGCGTGTCCATCAGGTTGAAGATGTAGTCCTTGCCGTCCTTGGCGCGGTATTGCAGGCGCACCGTCTGCGCCTTGATGGTAATGCCGCGCTCGCGCTCGATGTCCATGGAATCGAGCACCTGCTCCTTGCCCGCCATCTCGCGGTCGGAGAGGCCGCCGGTCATCTGGATCAGGCGGTCGGCCAGCGTCGATTTGCCATGGTCGATATGGGCGACGATGGAGAAATTGCGGATGTTGGAGATGGGGACGGTCGTCATGGGCGCGGGATACCACTCACATCCCCGTGCGGCAACCATATTGCTGTATTTTCAGGGCCTTTGTTCACGCCAAGCTGATTCCACGATCGCCCAAAACGCGCTAGGCAACCGCCATGTCGATCACGTCTCTTCCGACCCAGAGGGTGCGCACGAAGACCCGCCTGAGCTTTGACCGCTTCCGGGCCTGGCTGGTTGCCTGCGCGGTCCGCCCCGAGGCGCGATTGTGGCTGGGGATCCAGCTCGCCATCCTGCATGCGGTGCTCTGGACCTTCATCCTGATCAATCTCAAGGCAGCGCAGGACGTTCACATGGACGTCGCAGAAGCCTATGGCTGGGGCCAGCAATTCCTCTGGGGCTACGGCAAGCACCCGCCTTTGTCGGGCTGGGTCGCCGGGCTCTGGTTCAAGCTGTTCCCGGCGGCGGACTGGGCGACCTATGCGCTCGCGATGGTGACCGTCAGTGTCGGCATGGTGATCTGCTGGCTGGTAGCCCTGCGCGTGGTCGATGCGCGCCGCGCGTTCCTGGTCGTGGTGATGGTCGCGCTCTACCCGATCTTCAATTTCAAGGGGTTCAAGTACAACCCGGATCTGCTCCAGCTCGTCACGCTGCCGCTGCTGGTGCTCGCCTATCTCAATGCATTCGAGAAGCGGAGCTGGCAGTCCGGCATCTGGCTGGGACTGGCCGGCGCGCTGGCGCTGATGACCAAATATTGGGTGCTGACCATGATCGGCGCCATCGGGCTCGCTGCGCTGATCCATCCGGAGCGGCTGAAATTCCTGTCGTCGCCGGCGCCCTGGGTGGCGATCGTGACGATGGGGCTTGCGATGATCCCGCACGGCGTCTGGCTGGCGGATGCGCATTTCGTGCCGCTGACCTATGCCGGCGACACCTACAGCCTCCAGGACAAGAGCCAGGTGCATCAGCTCGTCGCCGGCTACTTCCTGCATAATTTCGCGTTGGTGGCGCTGCCGGTCGCGCTGGCCGGGCTAGCCATGATGCTGGTGCCGCCGTGGACGACGCTGCTGACGGGCGCGCCCTCGCGCATCGTCACGCGCGCCTGGGCGCGCGGTGCAAATCCAGGCGTCAATGTCTCGCAGGCGCTCAACGTCTGGATCGTCCAGGTCATCGTCGCATTCGGCCCGCCGCTCGGCGCGCTGGTCTTCAGCATCTACATGAAGACCGATTGGGGCATCCCGCTGTTCTTCCTGGTGCCCTTGGCGCTGGTCGCGATCCCCGCGCTGCGGGTGCAGAGCGGGAGCCTGTTCAACATCGCCGCGATCTGGCTGGTGCTCAGCGCCGCGACGTTGGCCGCCTCGCCCTGGATCGCCGCGCGCGAGATGGCGGCCAATGCCGGCAACACCGCCACTTACGGCGCGCGCTCGGATCTGGCGCGTGAGCTGACCCAGGCCTGGCACGCGCGCTTCGCCTCGCGCTGGGCCGTCGTCGCCGGCACCATGGAGACGATCCAGCCGATGGTGTTCTACAGCCCCGATCATCCCAGCCCGTTCACGCCGAACGAAGCCTGGGCGTCCGGGCTGACCTCGCTCGACGACGTCAAGAGATCCGGCTTCATCGGCGTGTTCGATCCGGCCAATGAACGCCTGCCCGCGTTCGAGAAATGGATCTCGGAGGTTGCGCCGAACGCCGAGCGCATAGTGATGACTACGCGCCGCTTCACCCATGGCAAGGCCGGCCCGTCGATGAGCTGGAACGTCTACATCGCGCCGCCGGCGAAGTGACCTCTTCACGTCTCCCCGCTTGTCGTAAGAATGGGGCGAGGGAGCGCGGCACGGCGCGTTGCGAGAGGAAGGGCTCAGATCCCTTCCTCGTTGAACTTGCTTTCAACGAGCTCGGTGATCGCGGCGAGCGCGGCTTCCGCTTGGGCGCCCGCAGCTGCGACGGTGATCGTGGTGCCGGGTCCAGCGGCGAGCATCATCAGGCCCATGATCGAGGTGCCGCCGACGGTCTCGCCGCCGCGCGTCACCCACACCTGCGCGTCGAAGCGCTCGACCGCCTGGACGAATTTCGCCGAGGCGCGGGCATGCAGGCCGCGCTTGTTGATGATCAGGAGATCCTTGGAGATCGCGCCCGCGGGCACGCCTGTCCCCGCTTGTGGCGCCTCCTCGCTCATTTGCCGGCGAGCACGCGGCTGGCGATGGTGACGTATTTGCGGCCCGCTTCCTGGGCCATCGCGATCGCGTCGGGCAGCGGACGCTCCTCGCGCACCTTGGCGAGCTTCACCAGCATGGGAAGGTTGATGCCCGCGAGCACTTCGACCTTGGGCCGGCTCATGCAGGATATTGCGAGGTTCGACGGTGTGCCGCCGAACATGTCGGTGAGGATGGCAACGCCGTCGCCGGAATCGACGCGGTTAACCGCCTCGATGATGTCGCTTCGGCAGAGATCGGAATCATCTTCGGCGCCGATCGTGATCGCTTCGATTTGCTTTTGTGGGCCCATGACATGTTCAAGCGCTGCCTTGAATTCGTCGGCAAGGCGCCCGTGGGTCACAAGTACTAGACCAATCATCGGAAAACTCCTCGCGGGCGCTTTTGGTGCACCGCACGAACGCGCCACTTTGACCATCCAGAGCCCCTGCGCAAGAGGGATGTTGCGTATCTCCCTGAATCTAGACGGATGGATGAGGGGAGCTGCGCCGGTCTATTCGGTCGCGATAGTGGGGTTCATATGGTTACCATTTCCCTTCAAACAATCGCCTGAAGGGTTAACGGAAGATGAACTCTTGGTAGTGGTCAAGGCCGCGACAACCAAAGGGAGGGGCGAATAGTCGCGGCCAACAGGGATTCGCGGTATCTCGGCACCGAAAATGCTTGTTTTCAGGGACTCGGCCGGCGGCAGGCGCTCGGCGTCCGCGGCGTCCAGATCGACCACGAGACCGACGGTCGCATGCTCCACGAAGTCGCAGCGGCGAATCCCGAGGCCCCGGATCTCGATCAGGCCTGCCAGGCGAGACGCCGGGCGGACTTCAATTTCATCGCCGACTGTCGCCAGATGGACACGGTCATCCCCGACCAGAACGGCCGTTTCGACCACGCCCGCGCGTCCAGCCATGATCAAATCGAAGGCAAGGCGCGACTTGCCGGAGCCCGAGGGCCCGCGGATCAGCACCGCCACGGGCCCGACCTTGACCGCGGAGGCGTGAATGTTGGGCCCGCCGTCGGTCATAGCGCCGGCAGCCTCACCACGAAGCGCGCGCCGGCGACCGTCGGGACGCCTTCGTCATCCGGCGGGCCTGGGCGATTCTCGGCCCAGATGCGTCCGCCATGGGCGTCGATGATCTGCTTGGAGATCGACAGGCCGAGGCCGGAGTTCTGGCCAAAGCCCTGATGCGGGCGGTCGGTGTAGAAGCGCTCGAAGATGCGCTCCAATGCGTCGTCGCGAATGCCGGGGCCGTCGTCGTCGACCACGATCTCGATCTCGGCGCGCGCGCGGCGGCAGGTGAGACGCACCTTGCTGCCGCGTTCGGAGAACGATTGCGCGTTGGAGAGCAGGTTGGAGACCACCTGTCCGAGCCGCGAATCATGGCCGCTCACGGCGAAGGTGTCGGTCGAGCTGCGGCCCTCGAAGCGCGTCTCGACCGCGACGTCATGGCCGAGCTTGGTTTCATTGGCGACCGTCACCAGCGTCGTCAGCAGGCGGCGCAGATCGACCGGGATCGCATCCTGACGCTGCAATTCGGCATCGAGGCGGCTGGCGTCGGAAATGTCGGAGATCAGGCGGTCGAGCCGCTTGACGTCGTGCTCGATCACCTCGAGCAGGCGCGCGCGGCTGTTCTCGTTGCGCGCCAGCGGCAGCGTCTCGACCGCCGAGCGCAAAGAGGTCAGCGGGTTCTTCAATTCGTGGGCAACGTCGGCGGCGAACATCTCGATCGCCTCGATGCGGCTGTAGAGCGCGCTCGTCATGTCGCGCAGCGCGCCGGAGAGGTGACCGATCTCGTCGCGGCGGCGGGTGAAATCGGGGATCTCGATGCGGGCCTTGATGCGGCGGCGGACCCGCTCGGCGCTGTCGGCCAGCCGGCGCACCGGACCTGCGATCGTGCTCGCGAGCAGCAGCGACAGCATGATCATGACGGCGGCCGCGACGCCGCCGACCTTGAGGATCGCGAGGCGCTCGGCGGTGACCATCTGGTCGATGTCGTCGCCTTGCGTCGACAGCATCAAGGCGCCATGGATCGCGCGCGAGCGCAGCACGGGGACCGCGACCGAGACGATCACCTCGCCGCGCGCATTGACCCGCACCATCGAGCGCTTCTGGCCCTGCAGCGCGTCGGCCACCTCGGCATAGCCGTTGCCGTTCTCGGGCCCGAGCTCGCGGTAGAGCGGCAGGGCGCCGCGGTTCAGCCAGGTGCGCACCGCGACCATGCCGCGCTCGACGATGCCGGGCTTCTCGGCCGGCGGCGGCAGATTGTAGCGCAGCACGTTCTCGAGATTGCGGCTGTCGACCAGCAGGCTGCCGTTCGGATCGTAGATGCGGGCGCGCGTCTTGGTCGGCGAGATCAGCGTGCGCAGCACCGGCGCCACGCGCTCCGGATTGATCGGGAAGTCCAGCGGCGAATATTCGTCCGAGCCGCCATAGGTCTCGCCCGGCTTGAGGTCGAGCAGGCGGTCGGGATCGATGGTGATGGTGTTGGTCTGCACCGTGGCCGAGGCCGCGATCGCGCCGGCGATGATCTCGGCCTGGACCAGGAGGCTCTGCGCGCGCGCGTCGATCAGGCCGGCGCGGAATTGCGACAGATAGAGGATGCTCGCCACCAGCGCGACGAGGCCGGCGAGGTTGAGCGAAACGATGCGGCGCGTGAGGCTCGAAAAGGACAGCGCGAAGAAGAACTGCCCGGCGCGCTTCAGCCAGTTCAGCGGCCGGAAGCCCTGCCCCTTCTCTGCGGCCAATTGCTCCGGAACGCCGTCGGACGTGACATCCCCGGCGCTCTGGTTCGGATCAGGCTGCGTTCGGTCCAGCAATGCTTACGCCCGCGTTAGGACAGCTTGCGAGAAGGTCCCCGCATCCTAGAGCATGATCCGGAAAAGTGTGTAGCGGTTTTCCGAAACATCATGCTCAAACGATAAGCTGAAGCGCGGTGATCTCATCGCGCTCGGAGCGGTCCCGGTTCCCGACGGAACGAGAACCGGAGATGCTCTTGAATCTTTCGTGAAGCTGCCTGCCGCCTCAGGCTTCCTTGAATCGGTAGCCGACGCCGTAGAGCGTTTCGATCATCTCGAACTCGTTGTCGACCACCTTGAACTTCTTGCGCAGCCGCTTGATGTGGCTGTCGATGGTGCGGTCGTCGACATAAACCTGGTCGTCATAGGCCGCGTCCATCAGCGCGTTGCGGCTCTTCACCACGCCGGGCCGGGTCGCGAGCGCCTGCAGGATCAGGAATTCGGTGACGGTCAGCGTCACCGGCTCGTTCTTCCAGGTGCAGGTATGCCGTTCCGGGTCCATGCGCAAAAGGCCGCGGTCGAGCGCCTTGGCGTCGTTCTCCTTCGGTGCGACAGTCGGGTCCTTCGGCGCCGAGCGGCGCAGCACCGCCTTGACGCGCTCGACCAGCAGACGCTGCGAGAACGGTTTGCGGATGAAGTCGTCGGCGCCCATCTTGAGGCCGAACAGCTCGTCGATCTCCTCATCCTTGGAGGTCAGGAATATCACCGGCAGGTCGGACTTCTGCCGCAGACGGCGCAGCGTCTCCATGCCGTCCATGCGCGGCATCTTGATGTCGAGGATGGCGAGATCGGGCTGGGTGGTGCGGAAACCGTCGAGCGCGGAGGCGCCGTCGGTATAAGTCATGATGCGGTAGCCTTCGGCTTCCAGCGCGATCGAGACGGATGTGAGAATGTTGCGGTCGTCGTCGACCAAAGCGATTGTGGGCATGAGCCTCTGCTTTCTGCTTTCCGTTTGGGTCGTGGCTTGAAACGGCGAGCGATCCACTGATGCGCCGCATACATGGGTGCCGAATTGGCGTTCGAACCTTGTCACCGAGCAATGCAAGCTAGGCTGAAGTGTGACCAAGTTCCACGAAACACGGCAGATTCGCCGCATGTCGACCCATAACCGGGCCCCCGTTTACCCGAAAAAAGGCCCCCCTTGCAACCACCTGAGCCGAGAAAGCCGATGCAACCGACCCCTGATTTCGACCCCGGAAAACTGGCCAAATCGCTGCTGCGGCGGTCGCGGCAGGGGGCCTTGGCCACCCTGATGGCCGGCAGCGGCGATCCCTATTGTTCCCTGGTCAATCTGGCCAGCCATCCTGATGGCTCGCCGATCCTGCTGATCTCGGGCCTCGCCGTGCACACCAAGAATATCCTGGCGGACAGCCGGGTCTCGCTGATGCTGGACGAGCGGGCGGCGGGCGATCCGCTGGAAGGTGCCCGGATCATGCTGTCCGGTCGGGCCGAGCAGGCCGATGCCGAGAAGGATCTGCTCCAGCGGCGGTATCTCAATGCCCATCCGTCGGCGGAGGGCTTTGTTTCCTTTAAGGATTTCTCTTTCTTCCGGATCCGCCCCACGGGAACCCATCTGGTCGCCGGCTTTGGCCGAATCGTCGACCTCAAGCCTGAGCGTTTCCTCACGGACCTCACCGGCGCCGAGGATCTGCTGGCGGCGGAGGAGGGCGCCGTCGCGCATATGAATGCCGACCATCGCGACACCATGAGCCTCTATGCGACAAAGCTCTTGGGCGCGGCTGCGGCTGACTGGCGCTGCACCGGCTGCGATCCGGAAGGTCTCGACATGCAGGACGGCCAGATTGCGCTGCGGCTGGACTTCCCAGAGCGGGTGACCGACGGCACGGCGCTGCGCAAGATGCTGGTGCGCCTGGCTGGCGAAGCGCGCATGAAGATCGACTAGAACGCAATAATTTGAACGCCGCGCCCCATAGCTGCGACCCAAGACGGTGAGGTCTTGAGGCTCGCAGCGAGAGGTTTCATGACGCGTCGTCGTTTGGCATTGGCTGCGGGTCTGGCGCTCGCGATCACCATGTCGTTTGCCGCGCCCGGTGTAGCCCAGAAGGGCGACCTGTCGGCGCAGAGCACGCGCATCAATGCGCTCCGCAGCGCCGGCAAATATTCCGAGGCGCTGCCGCTGGCGCAGGCCATGGTGGCCTCGCTCGAGAAGACCAGCAACAGCCGCGACCTCGCCGCAGCGCTCAACAATCTCGCGCAGATCTACGCCGACCAGGGCCACGACGATCAGGCCGAGCCGCTCTACAAGCGCGCCATCGTGCTGACGGAGAAGGGGACCGGCCAGGGCAGCGTCGAGATCGCGCCGCTCCTGAACAATCTCGCTGCGCTCTATCAGCGCCAGAGCCGTTTCACCGAGGCCGAGCCGCTGTTCAAGCGCGCGCTGGCCGTTCGCGAGCAGGCACTGTCGCGCGAGCATCCCGACGTCGGCCAGTCGCTCAACAATCTCGCCACCTCCTATGTGAAGCAGCAGCGTCACGCCGAGGCCGAGCCGCTGTTTCAGCGGGCGCTTGCGATCTACCAGAAGGTGGGCGGTCCCGAGCATCCCGCGGTCGCAACCCTGCTGAACAATCTCGGCCAGGTCTATCGCGACCTCAACCGCGACGCGGAGGCCGAGGCGCCGATCAAGCGTTCGCTCGCGATCCGCGAAAAGGTGCTGGGCCCCGATCATCCTGACGTGGCGCGCTCGCTCAACAATCTCGCCGGGCTCTACGAGCATCAGCAGCGCTATGCCGATGCCGAGCCGCTCTATCGCCGCGCGCTCGCCATCCGCGAGCGGGCGCTCGGGCCGGACCATCCCGATGTGGTGACCTCGACCAGCAACCTCGCTTATTTCCTCTCGGTCTCCGGGCGTACGGCAGACGCGTTGCCACTGGCGGAAAAGACGCTTGCGACGAGCCGGGCGCAGCTGCGCGTGATCATGCCGGTGCTGTTCGCCGCACGCCAGAAATCTCTGCTGCCGGGCGACAGAGCGCTCGACGAGGCGCTCGCCGCGATCCAGCGCGGCACGCAATCCTCCGCCGCTTCTGCCGTGAACAAGCTTGCGGTGCGGCTTGCCGCCGGCAGCGACCGGCTCGCCGAGCTGGTGCGCCGGGATCAGGATCTCACGGCCGAGGCCGAGGCGCTCGACAAGGCGATCATCGCCGCGGTGTCGAAGCAGTCGGCTCAGCGCGACGCGGCAGGCGAGCAGCGCAGCCGCGCGCGGATTGCAGCGATTGCGAACGAGCGCGCCGGCTTGCAGAAGACGCTCGCCGTCGAGTTTCCCGACTATGCCTCGCTCTCCAACCCGCTGCCGCTGGCGGTGAAGGACATCCAGCCGCTGCTCTCGGTCGACGAGGCGATGGTGATCTATTCCGTCGTCGACAAGCGGAGCTATGTCGTCGCGATCACGCGCGAGGGTGCCGACTGGAAGGAGATCCCGCTCGGTGCGGACGAGATGGCACGACTGGTCTCGGCTTTCCGCAAGGGGCTGGATGTCGGCAAGGCGCGCGATGCCTCCGGCAAATCGGGACTGTTCGATCTTGCGCTCGCCCATGAGCTCTACGTCGCGCTGCTCGGCCCGGTCGAGGTGCTGACGAAGGACAAGCGCAACCTGCTGGTGGTGCCGTCGGCGGCGCTGACTGCATTGCCGTTTCATCTGCTGGTGACGCAGCCACCGCAGGCTGCGATTCCGGACAGGCTCGAAGGCTATCGCGACGCCGCCTGGCTGCTGCGGCGTCAGGCCGTCTCGGTGCTGCCGTCAGTGATCAGCCTGAAATCGCTGCGTGCCTTCGCCGGCAGGGATCAAGGCGTAAAGCCGATGACGGGCTTCGGCGATCCCGTGTTCAATCCGGCACTGGAAGGACCCGCCGACCGTCGCGCCGCAAGCGGCAAGGTCGCAGCGCGCAGCGTCGCGACCATTGCCTATGCCGACTTCTGGCGCGGCGCCGGCGTCGATCGCGCGCGGCTTGCACAGGCGCTGCCGCAACTGCCCGATACCGCCGATGAGCTGAACGCCGTGGCGAGAGACGTCGGCGCCACTGACGCCGACATCCATCTCGGACGCGATGCCAGCGAAACGACGCTGAAGCGTGCAGCGCTTGCCCAATACGGCATCATCTACTTTGCCACCCACGGCCTCGTGGCCGGCGACGTCAAGGGACTGGGCGAGCCTTCGCTTGCGCTGTCCATTCCCGATCAGCCGTCCGAGCTCGACGACGGTCTTCTGACCGCGAGCGAAGTGGCTCAGCTCAAGCTCAACGCTGATTGGGTGGTGCTGTCTGCCTGCAACACCATCGCCGGTGACAAACCCGGCGCCGAGGCGCTGTCGGGATTGGCGCGCTCGTTCTTCTACGCGGGTGCGCGCGCGCTGCTGGTCTCGCATTGGGCGGTGGATTCGGAAGCCGCTACCCGCTTGACCACGTCGACTTTCGACTTGCTCAAGGACGAGCCAAAGATCGGTCGCGCCGAGGCCTTGCGCCGCGCGATGTTAACATTTGTCGATGACACCTCGTCGCCGCGCAACGCCTATCCGGCGATGTGGGGGCCGTTCGCACTGATTGGCGAAGGCGAGGTAAGATAAAAAGGCGCCGTACGGATTGTGCGTCGCAACAACCTCGGCTAACGCGCAAACACGCATTTGGTTGCGCGATCATTCGTGATTTCTTGAATGCGTCTGCTCAGGGCTGACATGCGCGACGTTTGGCGCGGTCCTTGAATAAACCAAAACCTGCGGGACCAGCTTGGCAACGCCAGCGTTCATCAGTATTAGGTCGTTCAGCCGAGGCCGAATGGCCCATTCATCACGGTGACCGCGATGGCGTCCAAACTTGGTCGCGCTGAGTGTCGCGGGTTCTAGGAGGATTTTTTCGTGCAAGAGACGGGCGTACGCAACGGTGCCTTCGGCGCCGACAAATTCGGCTTAAAGAATCTGAAGCAAGTTCACTGGAACCTCGGTGCGCCGCAGCTCTATCAATACTCGCTCGCTGCGGGCGAGGCCGTGCTGTCCGCGGATGGCGCACTCTGCGCCGACACCGGCGAGTTCACCGGACGCAGTCCGAAGGACAAATTCACGGTGCGCGACGCCACCACCGACAAGAAGATGTGGTGGGCCGGCAACCAGTCGATCACCGCAGAGCAGTTCGAGGCGCTCTATCAGGATTTCCTCAAGCACGCCGAAGGCAAGAAGCTGTTCGCGCAGGACCTCTATGGCGGCGCCGATCCGGCCTATCGGATCAAGACGCGCGTCTTCACCGAGCTCGCCTGGCACTCGCTGTTCATCCGCACGCTGCTGATCCGCCCCGAGGCGATCGAGCTGTCGACCTTCGTGCCGGAGCTCACCATCATCGACATGCCGAGCTTCCGCGCCGACCCCAAACGTCACGGCGTGCGCTCGGAGAATGTCGTTGCGATCGACTTCGCCCGCAAGATCGTCCTGATCGGCGGGGCTTATTATGCCGGCGAGATGAAGAAGTCGGTCTTCACCACGCTGAACTATTACCTGCCCGAGCGCGGCGTGATGCCGATGCACTGCTCGGCCAATGTCGGCGCCAAGGGCGATACCGCGATCTTCTTCGGCCTCTCCGGCACCGGCAAGACCACGCTGTCGGCCGATCCGAACCGCACGCTGATCGGCGACGACGAGCACGGCTGGGGCCCGAACGGCGTCTTCAATTTCGAGGGCGGCTGCTATGCCAAGTGCATCAAGCTGTCGCAGGAAGCCGAGCCGCAGATCTATGCGGCCTCGACGCGCTTCGGCGCGGTGCTGGAGAACTGCGTGCTCGACGAGGACACCCGCGTGGTGGATTTCGACGACGGCTCCAAGACCGAGAACACGCGCTCGGCCTACCCGCTCGACTTCATCCCGAACGCCTCGCGCACCGGCCGCGCGCCGCAGCCGAAGAACGTGGTGATGCTCGCCGCCGACGCCTTCGGCGTGTTGCCGCCGATCGCAAAACTGTCGCCGGCGCAGGCGATGTATCACTTCCTGTCCGGCTACACCGCCAAGGTCGCGGGCACCGAGCGCGGTCTCGGCAACGAGCCGCAGCCGGAATTCTCGACCTGCTTCGGTTCGCCCTTCCTGCCGCTCGATCCCTCCGTCTACGGCAACATGCTGCGTGACCTCATCGCTCAGCACAATGTCGATTGCTGGCTGGTCAACACCGGCTGGACCGGCGGCAAGTACGGCGTCGGCTCGCGCATGCCGATCAAGGTGACGCGCGCGCTGCTCACCGCCGCGCTCGACGGGAGCTTGCGCAACGTCGAATTCCGCACCGACAAATATTTCGGCTTCGCGGTCCCGACCGCGCTGCCCGGCGTGCCCAGCGAGATCCTCAACCCCGTCAACACCTGGAAGGACAAGGACGAGTTCGACAAGACCGCGCGTGCGCTGGTCGGCATGTTCCAGAAGAACTTTGCCAAGTTCGAAGCCCAGGTCGATGCCGAGGTCCGCGCGGCAGCTCCGGACGTGAAGCTCGCGGCGGAGTAAGCTCGCAGCGGTTGGAATGCAAAAGGGCGGCCGCAAGGCCGCCCTTTTTTGTTTCCTTCTTCCCTTGTGGGAGAGGGGAAGAGCAGCTCAGGCCTTGAAATACGCGATCTGCGTCGTGGTCGCGAGCAGCCGGCCGTTCGGCGACCAAAGCTCGGCATTCTGGTCGGCGTAGCTTTTGTGCATGATCTTCGAATCGGCCGTGGCCAGCACGCGCGTGATGTCTTCGCGCGCGAGCTCCTCGCTGTCGGTGTGGAAATAGGTCGTCAGCGACACCGTGCCGAACGGCACCAGCTCGCGCCTTGCGTGGAAGATGCGGCCGAAGAAGGCGTCCGACATCGACATCAGCGACAGCATGTCGAGCTTGCGCGGCGTGCGGTCGCTGATCCAGATCTTCGAATAGGTGCTGGCAAGCTCGGCCTGCGGCGGGCCGATCCGCATCTCGCCCTCGACGAAGCGGAATTCATACTGGTTGGCCCAGGAGGCCTGGATCTTCGGAAACGGCAGCGTCTCTTCGTACGGCTTTGCCTCAGGATATTGCGCCACCCGGTGCTCCCAGGACGGTCGCCGCTCGGCGAACACCGCGGTGGCGAGCGTTGCGACCTCGCCGCCGCCCTGGCTGAGCTCGACGCTCCAGTGCTGGCTGGAGCGGTTTGCCTTCACCAGCCGCACGTCGAGATCGAACGGCCCCTTGGCGATCGGCGCGCAGTAATTGACGGTGAGCGCGAGCGGGTCGCCGGCGCGTTCGGGATGGTCGATCACCGCGCGCAAAATGGTCGCGGCGGTGGCGCCGCCGAACGGGCCGACAAAGGCCCAGTAGTCGTCGCTGGTGTGCCCCTGCCAGCTGCTGTCACCGGCGGTGATACGCGTGGCGTCGTCGAAGGGGTGCGGGAGCTTGGCGTGCATTTGCATTTCCGTCTGTCATTCCGGGGCGATGCGCAGCATCGAACCCGGAATCTCGAGATTCCGGGTTCGGCTCTGCGAGCCGCCCCGGAATGACGGTCGTCATATCACAGGCATTGCCTACTTGTGCAATTACGTATCGAGTAGGCGCCGCTTCCACCTCGCGGAAAATCAGCCCGCGGCGTCGCGCAAATTCGGCAGCGACGGCGTGGTCGGGTTGACCGGCACGTTCCAGATCTCCTCGGCATATTCGCGGATGGTGCGGTCGGAGGAGAACCAGGCCATGCGCGCCACGTTGAGGATCGAGGCGCGCGTCCAGGCCGGCGAGACCTGCCAGCGCGCATCGACCGCGCGCTGCGCCTCGTAATAGGAATCGAAATCGGCGCTGACCATGTAATGGTCGAGATAGCGCAGCGCATGCGCGATCGATTCGAAGCGGCCGGGATCGCCCGGCGAGAACTCGCCGGCGCCGATCGAATTGATGGCGCGCTGCAGCTTCGGCGAACTGCGGATCACGTCGGACGCGTCGAGCCCCTGCTTGCGGCGGATCATCACGTCGCCGGCTTCCATGCCGAAGATCGCGATGTTCTCAGGCCCGACATGGTCGCGGATCTCGATGTTGGCGCCGTCGAGCGTGCCGATGGTGATGGCGCCGTTCAGCGCCAGCTTCATGTTGCCGGTGCCGGAGGCTTCCATGCCGGCGGTCGAGATCTGCTCGGACAGATCGGCAGCGGGAATGATCACCTCGGCAAGGCTGACATTATAGTCGGGCAGGAACACGACCTTGAGCTTGCCGCCGATCGCGGCATCGTTGTTGACGACCTCCGCGACGTCGTTGATCAGCTTGATGATCAGCTTGGCGTAGCGATAGCTCGCCGCCGCCTTGCCGGCGAAGATCTTCACGCGCGGCACCCAATTGCCGTTGGGATCGTCCTTGATCGCCTGGTACAGCGCGACCGTCTCGATGACGTTGAGCAGCTGGCGCTTGTATTCGTGGATGCGCTTGATCTGCACGTCGAACAGCGCGGTCGGGTCGACCTTGATGCCGAGCCGCTCGCCGATCAGGCGGGCGAGCGCGGTCTTGTTGTGAAGCTTGACGCTGCGGAACTTCTTCTGGAATTCGACGTCGCTGGCGCGTGCCTCGATCAGCGAGAGCTGGGTGGGATCGTCGAGCACGGCATCGCCGCAGGCCTCGCGCAACAGATCGGTCAGCTTCGGGTTGGCCAGCATCAGCCAGCGGCGGAAGGTGATGCCGTTGGTCTTGTTGGTGATGCGGCCGGGATAGAGATGGTTGAGGTCGTGGAACACGGTCTCGCGCATCAGGTCGGAATGCATCGCCGAGACGCCGTTGATGCGGTGCGAGCCGACGAAGGCGAGCTGGCCCATGCGCACGCGGCGGCCGCTCTTCTCGTCGATCAGGGAGACCGAGGCGCGGAAGTCGATGTCGCCGGGGCAGCGCGCCTCGGCGAGCGCCAGATGCTGCACGTTGATGCGGTAGATGATCTCGAGGTGCCGCGGCAACAGCCGCTCGAACAGCTCGACCGGCCAGGTCTCCAGCGCCTCCGGCAGCAGCGTGTGGTTGGTGTAGGAGAGCGTGGCGACCGTGATCTTCCAGGCCTCGTCCCAGCGGAAATTGTGCAGGTCGACCAGGATCCGCATCAGCTCGGTGACGGCAAGGCTCGGATGGGGGTCGTTGAGCTGCACCGCGACCTTGCCGGCGAGGTTGCGCAGCTGGCCGTCGGAGGCGAGGTGCCGCTTGACGAGATCCTGCAGCGAAGCCGAGACGAAGAAATATTCCTGGCGCAGGCGCAGCTCGCGGCCCGCCGGGCTCTCGTCGTTCGGATAGAGGAATTTGCAGATCGCTTCCGCGCGCGACTGCTCGGCGCTGGCGCTGACGTAATCGCCCTTGTTGAAGGCATCTAACTTGAGCGGATCGGGCGAGCGCGCCGACCACAGCCGCAGCGCGTTGACGTGCTGGCCGCGCCAGCCGACGATCGGCGTGTCATAGGCGATCGCCTGCACGGTTTCGCCTGGATGCCAGATCGCGCGGTCGCGGCCCTTGTCGTCGACATGCTCGACGCCGCCGCCGAAATTGACGTCGTAGATCACCTCGGGCCGCTGCAATTCCCAGGGATTGCCGAAGCTCAGCCATTCGTCCGGATATTCCTGCTGCCAGCCCTGATTGATGATCTGGCGGAACAGGCCGTAATCATAGCGAATGCCGTATCCGATCGCCGGGATCGACAGCGTCGCCATGCTCTCCATGAAGCAGGCGGCAAGCCGCCCGAGGCCGCCATTGCCGAGCGCGGCGTCCGGCTCGCATTTGCGCAGCTCCGGCAGCGAGACGCCGAGATCGCCGAGCGCGAGCTCGAAGATCTTGAGCAGGCCCATATTGTTGAGCGCGTCGCTGAACAGACGGCCGATCAAAAATTCGAGCGAGAGATAATAGACGCGCTTGCGGCCGGCGTCGTAGCTGTGCTTCTCCGCAGTGAGCCAGCGATGCACGATGCGGTCGCGCAGCGCGAGCGCCGCGGCCTGATACCAGTCGTGCCTGGTTGCCATGCCGGCATCCTTGCCGATGGCAAGCCGCAGCTTCGCCAGGATCGCGCCCTTGATCTCAGCCAGCGCGAGCTCGTCGATGGGCTGGCCTTGGGCGGGAAAACTGGGCTGGAACGATTGATCTTGCAAAGCCGTCACTTCCTGGTCGAAACAACACCACTTGACTCTACGCGTCCTGCCCCTGCACCGGAACCCTGACTGGTGCGGCCGCGCACTGCACTGGCGCAAATTTATGCAAGGAACGGGCCGATTTGGGAACCCGGGCGAGCACGGAGAAACCGGATTACGGTGCTACACTGCGGATCAATTCGGCCATCAGTGTGGAGGACCATTCCCATGAGACTGCTGATCGAAATCGCCGCGGCGGCCCTGCTCGTCGTCTGCATCAGCGCCTCCAGCGCTGCATTTGCCGCCGGCAAGCCCGGCCGCAGCGCGGACGGTCTGAGCTGCGGCTTCACAATTCCGCAGAATGCCTCGCCCGCGGCCCGTTGCGCCGCCATCAAGCGCCAATGCGGCGGCAAGTTCTATGCGAATGCGTGCGGCGACAGGCTGATGTCGGCGGTGAATTGAGCGCCGGACGGCAATCCACACGAAGCTAGGCCGCCTTGGCCTGCACCGCATTGCAAAATTCGGCCAGGCGATCCGCCAGCCGCAACGTTGCCGGGCTCGCATCGGGCGCGGCCATCAATGCCACCTCGGTCCTGTTGATCGGCGCAAAGCCGTCTTTAGCGGTCAGCACGCGGTGATCGGACTGGATGGCCATCTCCGACAGGATGCTCAATCCCATGCCGGCAGCGACCGCGGCCTGGACGGCGGCGAGACTCGATGAGGTATAGGCGGTGTGCCAGGCGCGGCCCGCGCTTTCCAGCGCATGGATAGCGCCGGCGCGATAGATGCAGCCGACCGGAAAGCCGATCAGCGGCACGGACCGCACGTTCATGTCGACCGGATGGCTCTTGCTGGTGACCCAGTGCACTCGCTCCGGCCACACCGCGATCGCGTCCTTTGCCCCGGCCTCGCGCTTGTAGAGCGCAAGGTCGAGCTCGCCGCGTTCGATATCGCGGGCGAGGTGCTTGCTCTGGTCGGCGCGCACGTCGAGCCGCAACCCCGGATGCGAGCGCGCGAACGCGCCCAACAGTTTTGCCAAGCGGTAAGCCGCAAAGTCCTCGGGGATGCCAAGCCGGATCACGCCTTCGCTATCAGGCTGGCGCAACACGTCGCGCGCCTCCTCGGCCAGCGAGAGCAACCGCCGCGCATAGGACAGCAGCCGCTCGCCGGCCTCGGTCGGGCGCACCTCCTTGCCGTCGCGGTGCAGCAGCACCTGACCAACATCCTCCTCCAGCCGTTTGATCTGCTGGCTCACGGTCGATTGCGTGCGGTGGACGCGCTCGCCGGCGCGGGTGAAGCCGCCGGCCTCGACCACCGAGACGAAGCTACGCAGCAGCTCCAGATCGAGCATGGCGATCTCCATTCGAAAATCAACTGATCGGAAGTTAATCATTTAATTTCCAAATGCCAAGCGGCGTCCCTAGATCGAGGACCAAGAAAAACTCCGAGAATGCCCCTCATGTCGCTCGCCCCCTCGATTTCGGTCCCTCACCGCCGCTTCAACACGCTGCCGCTCGCCATCGGCCTGTTCTGTCTGCTCTGGAGCTACGCCTTCGTCGCCGGCAAGATCGGCGTCACCCATTGCCCGCCACTGATCCTGCTCGCCGCGCGCTTCTCGCTCGCCGGCGTCCTGATCCTCGGTGCCACGCTGATCCGCGGCGAGGCCTGGTCACTCTCCTGGCGCGACGCTGCGATCTTCGCTGTGCTCGGCATCGCCAACAACGCGCTTTATCTCGGGCTCGGCTACACCGGCCTGCAGTCAGTCTCCGCCGGTCTCGGCGGCCTGATCGTGTCGGCCAATCCGGTCTTCACCGCGGCGCTCGCCACGATCCTGCTCGGTGAAGGCATGACCTGGCGCAAGGCGACCGGCCTTGCCCTCGGCGTCGTCGGCGTGACGGCGATCGTCTGGCACCGCCTGTCGGTCGGCACCGATTCGCTGCACGGCATCGTCTTCACGCTGGCCGCGCTCGCCTCGATTGTGGCCGGCACCATCCTGTTCAAGCTGTTGGCGCCCAAAGGATCGTTATGGATCGGGAACGGCGTGCAGAGCCTGGCCGCCGGCATCGCACTGACCCCGGTCGCGCTCACCTTCGCCGATGTCGACGCGATCGACTATACGCCGAGCCTGATCGGCGCCTTTGCCTTCCTGGTGCTCGGCGGCTCGATCATCGCCTCCTGGCTCTGGTTTCACCTGTTGAAGGTCTGCGGCGCCCCCGCCGCCAGCGCCTACCACTTCCTGATGCCGCCGCTCGGCATCCTGTTCGCCTACGTCGTGCTCGGCGAGCATGTCGAAGCGCGCGATCTGCTCGGCATCATCCCAGTCGCGCTCGGCATCTATCTGGTGACGCGGCCGGCGAAGGCGTGAGCTGTCATTCCGGGGCGAGGCGAAGCCTCGAGCCCGGAATCCATCGGGCCACCAACTCTGCGGATTGATGGATTCCGGGCTCGCGCTGCGCGCGCCCCGGAATGACGACGATCTTAGTCCTTCTTGAACACGATCGATGCCATCCAGCCCGTCATCAGCGCCATCGCCGCGGTGACGAGGCCGTAGATCAGCCCGTTCTGCCGCGCGGTGGTGGCGACGAACTGCTCGAAGCCGACCTTGACGATCTCGAACGCGGTGTCGGTCTTGCCGATGAACGCGCCGTTCGCAAACAGCTTGATCTCCACTTCATAGGTGCCGATCGGCACCTCCGCCGGCAGCGGAATGCCGGTGCGGAACAGCGTCGGCGTCAGGAACGTCACCGCGCTTCCATCCTCGCGATAGAGCCCGCGCTGGGTGCGCAGGCGGATGAAGGCCGAGCGGAACGCGTCGTTCGGCACCACGTCGGCATAATCACCGCCGACCCGCTGCGTCAGCAGCACGTTGTTCAGCCCGATCTGCTGGCGCCGCGCGATCTCGGGCGAGGTGATGGCGTCGAAGGGACGGTTGGCGAACAGGGCCAGATAGCTCGGCACCTGCAGGAACTGCCGATAATCGGTGTTGATCCAGATGCCGAAGGTGCGTTCTTTGCGCCGCGTCACCATGTCGGCGCGCGGGCCCATCACGGTGACGACGAGATCGTAGGCGGTGCGCTCAGGGGGCGTGGTGGCGTCCTTCTCCACCGAGCCGAACAGCACCAGCTCCTCGCCGGAATAATTCGGTGTCACGGTGACGCGGTGGTTGGAGACCGACACGATCAGCCGCTCGGCGCGCGCGACCGAGCCGAGCAGCAGGACGACGAGGAGTGCGAGCGCCGCGCGCGTCATCCGCTCGCTCCCAGCTCGCGGATGGTGAAGAGATCCTCGGGGCGGATCGCCAGCTCGATCGCAAAGCGGATTCCGACCGAGAGGATCAGAAGGCCGAGCAGCAGCCGCAGCTGCTCGCCGCGGATCTTCTGGCCGGCGCGGACGCCGAACTGCGCGCCGGTGACGCCGCCGACCATCAGGATCAGCGCCAGCACGGCGTCGACGAGGTGATTGGTCACCGCGTGCAGCATGGTCGCGAACAGCATGGTGACGAGCGTCAGCACCATCGAGGTCCCGATCACCGTCGAGGTCGGCACCCTCAGCAGATAGATCATGATCGGCACCAGGATGAAGCCGCCGCCGATGCCCATGATGGCGCCGATGAAGCCGATCAGCATGCCAACGACCACCACGGGGATGACCGAGAGATAGATCTTCGAGCGCTTGAACCGCATCTTCAGCGGCAGGCCGTGGATCCAGTTGTGCGTGCGTCGCGGCGGCAACGCCCCGCGCCGGGTTCGCATCAGGGCGCGCAGGCCTTCCGAGAACATCAGGCTGCCGACGGTGGAGAGCAGCACCACGTAAGACAGCGCGATCATCAGATCGAGCTGGCCGAGCGAGCGAAGCTGTGTGAAGGTCCAGACGCCGCCCGCCGTGCCGGTCACGCCGCCGCAGAGCAGGACGCTCGCCAGCGCCGGGTCGATCGCGCGCCGCTGCCAATAGGACAGCGCGCCGGAAAAGGACGAGGCTGCGATGTGGCTCCTGACCGAGGCGACCGCGACCGCCGGCGTGATGCCGATGAAGATCAGCAGCGGCGTCATCAGGAAGCCGCCGCCGATCCCGAACATGCCCGAGACGAAGCCGACCGCAGCGCCCATCGCCAGCACCAGGAAGACGTTGACGGGAAGATCGGCGATCGGAAGGTAGAGCTGCATCGAAGGACCACGCTCCGGCGAGACGGATCGATTGTCGCGGAATGCTCGCGGGAAGCTCGGAACGATTGCCGCGCCCCTCAATAGCGGAATTCGGAGCCGGGAGGGACCGGGAATTTCGGGTGTGGTGAATGCGTCAAGTGGGATCAGTTGGCTGGTCACCGCGTGCCGCGGCTTCCGCCACCTTCTCCGCTGTCATGCCCCGGCTTGACCGGGCCATCCAGTACGCCGCGCCCGTTGTTGTGACATCGAGCTCCTCAACGCCGGCCTCTGGAATACGGGGGCGCCCGGTCAAGCCGGGGCGACGACAAGATGAGAGAGCGCAGTAAGCCCCTTAATGCGCCGCGGAGGCCGAGCGCTTGACCGCGACTTGCTTCGGCGCGGGCTTGGCGGCTGCCTGCGGCGCGCTGTCCCAGCCGCCGTTCGGGGCCGGGACGTTGACGGCATCGTCGGGCTGCGGCTCGGCGCTGAAGGTCTGGATCGCGAGCTTGGCGGCGGCGAGCGATTGCGGGTCCAGGCGCTTGGCGACGTCGTCGCGCTTGCCGGCGGCATCCGCATCGCCCTGGGCGGCTGCCAGGCTGAACCATTTGTAGGACTCGGCGAGGTTCTGCTCGACGCCGATGCCGCGGGCATAGAGGATGCCGAGGTTGAACTGGCTGTCGGCGACGCCGCGATCGGCGGCCTTCCGGAACCATTGCGCCGCGCTCTTATAGTTCGCGCCGCGTCCGCCGCCGTCGGCATCGAGCACCGCGAGATTGTGCATGGCCTTGGCGTTGCCGCGCTCGGCGGCCTGAGTGTAGTAGCGGCGGGCGATGTCGGCGTCCTTCTTCACGCCAAGGCCCTTTTCATAGAGCGTGCCGAGGCGGAAGGTCGCCGGGATGACGCCGGCCTGCGCCGCGCGGTCGTACCATTTGGCGGCTTCGTCGTAATTCGTCGCGACACCTTTGCCCTCGGCAAAGCGCACGCCGACCTCGTAGGCCGCGGTCGCGTCGCCCTTCATTGCAGCGGTGCGCAGGCCGGGACCTCCGATCGCATCAGGCAGCTTCTCGCTCGGCGGCACCTGGACGAGGCCGAGCTTGGCGCGGCTCGTGCCCGACAGCGCGCCGGTGACCTCGCTGGTCGCGGGAGGCGCGGGCGGTGTCGTGGCGGGAATCGCCGGAATTTCAACCGAGGCCGCGTTGCCCGAATTGGCGGCGGGCGCTGGCGCGGCGTTGTTCTGGGATTGCCGCCCGATCGGCGTCGGCGAGGTCATCGACGGTGTGACCTGCTCGGGCGTGGCGGGCTTGTTCTCGATCACCGGCGGCGGCGCCTGCGGCGCGGGCTGGCTCGACGTATTGTCCATCGCCTGCGGCGCCGGCGGCGGGCTGCCCTCGAGCAGGCTCATTGCCATCTTGAAGGTGCCGAGCACGATCACGACGACGCTCGCGCCGACCAGCAGCGAGCGGATCTTCGAGGTGATGGTCGAGCCGCCGTCCTTGCCCTTGTCCTTGCCGCGATCGGCGCCAGCCTTCGCACCACCCTTGGCACCGCGGGCCGGTTTTTCCGGCTGCGCGGCCGCGGCCTGGGCGGCGCGGCGGGCGGCCGCGATGAAGCTCGACGACGAGACTGGCTCTTTCGGCGCGGCGGGAATGTCGCTGATCGCGCTCTCGGAGGCGGCGATGCGCTCTGACGGCGTGGCGCGCCCGCCCGGCCGTGTGCCCGGCTCGAGCGGATGATCCGGCGGCAATTCCGGCGCAAGCGCCGTGCGCGCCGGCGCCGTGTGCGGCTCCAGGATTTCGCTGATCGCGCGCGGTGGAACGGATGGCGCTGCCGGCAGCGGCGGCGGCGCGGCGGGCGCAGCGGCATGGAATTCGCGCGGCGCGGCGACGAAGGCGGCTTGCGCACCCTGCGCGGCGGCGGGATTCGGCAGCTCGGGCTTCGGATCGTATTCGTATTTCGGCGGCTGTGCTTGCGGCCGCGGTTCGCGCGCGATCGGCACGGGCTCCAGAGGAGCGGCCATCGGCATGGGCATCGGCTGCGGCGCAGCGGGCGGCGGCGCGGTGCGCACCGCGCGCAGATCGCCCTCGATCATGGAGAGGCGATCGACGACATGGCCGAGCGCGCTATGGACGGCGTCGAGCGAGTCCTGGGTGCTGCGGTTGGTCTCGGCCTGGCTGTAGCGAATGTCTGACAGCTCGCGCTTGACCAGATCGACCACGTCGGAATCGGCCGCTGCCGCATGGCGGCTCTCGGCCAGCGCGGAATAGGTCGCCTGCTGCCGCTCCAGGTGGCGCAGAATGTCGTGCAGCCCGTCCTCGACGCGGCTCAAATTGCCGTTGTGCGGTTCGGCGGCGGCTTCGATCCTCTCCAGGAGATAGGAGACGCGCTGTTCGAGATGCGCGAAGGTCGAGGCGGAATCATTGCCGACCTGCATGCGGTCGAAGCGGTCTGACAGCGCGCGGATCGCGGCTTCCAGATGCTCGGTGCTCTCGGACGGCTGCGGCCGCTCGTGCGTTTCCAGCGCCGCCGTGAGCGCCGCAATGCGCTGCTCCAGCACGGCAAAGCTGTCGCCGTAGCCAGAGGCGCGGGTGATCTGGTCGACCTTGGACGACAGCAGCTGCACGTCTTCGGACAGACGTGCCAGCGCCTCGTTGGAGGCGACGTTGGAGACGATGCCGCGCAGCGCCGCGATCGCGCCTTCGAGCTGGCGCACCGTCGAGGGGTCGTCGTTGGCGCGCAGGATCAGATCGAGCTTGGCGCCGAGATTGCGGATCGCCTCGTCATAGCCGGTGAGCTGCTCGGCCGGCGTCAGCGTGCGCAGCACCTGCTTGATGTCGGACAGCGCATGCTCGATGCCCGACAGCACCTGGCCGTCGGTGCCGCTCGACCGCGTCTCGTCGATCCGGCGGTGCAGCGAGCGGATCTCGTTCTCGATCGATTCGATCGCGCGCCGCGGCATGGCCTCGGTGATGGCGGCGCGGATCTCTGCGAGTTCGCTGCGGAAGGCGTTGATCGCCTGCTCGGTCGTGTCGGGGCGCTGCAGCGATTCGATCTGGCTCGTGATCTTGAGCAGATGGCGCTCGAGCGAGGAGAAATCCGGCC
Organism: Bradyrhizobium guangxiense; assembly: GCF_004114915.1. Lineage (NCBI taxonomy): Bacteria > Pseudomonadati > Pseudomonadota > Alphaproteobacteria > Hyphomicrobiales > Nitrobacteraceae > Bradyrhizobium > Bradyrhizobium guangxiense. The sequence goes on from NZ_CP022219.1 coordinate 246,858, forward strand.
CCGGCGGTGGTGGCGGCGGAGCATAGGCAGGCGCGGGCGGGGCCGCCATTGGTGTCATGGGCGGCGCGTAGGGAGCAGCCGCGGGGGCAATCGAGGGTGCGGCACGCGGTGGCATCTGCCTCGGCGTAAAGCCGTCGAGCTCGCTCTGGCGCGCGGTGATCTCGGCGACCGCGACGTCGAACGATGCCGGGCTTAGGGGAGGCGCGTTGCGATAGACCTGAGCTGCCGCGCGCTCGACCGCGTCGGCCTGGCGCTGGCGTGTTTCAACGGGTGAGGGTGCAGGAGCCGGCCGCGGCGGCTGAGGCCGGGAGATTTGCGACAATCGCGCATCGAGCCGCGAGATCGCGTCGTTGAGCTGACGCGCGACGCCCTGCTCGCGCGAGACGTCTGGTCTTGGAGAGTCCTGGCGCGGCGCAGGCTTTGAAATCCGTTCGATCTGCTGGGTGATCGCGTCGAGCCGCTGGTGGATGTCGGCGACTTCGCGGCTCTCCCGGCTCGGCATGTGTTGCGGATGCTGATCCTGACGCTGATCGTAAGGTCCGCGAAAATTCGGCGGGGCGGTCTCGCCGAGCGTGGAGTTGAGCCAATCGTTGAGTGACATGCCCGCGCGACGCGCAGCAGCTTCGGCCCGCTCCCTGACGGACGGATCGATACCGTCAACACTCCACGATACGCGCGAATTCATGACTCTGTCCGGTTCCGACTCCGGCGCCCCACCCGGCGCCTCCAGCCTTCCCACGCGTGCCGGTTGCAAAGACAATCGAATTTGGCGCGGGTCGTCTGCCTCGAAAACCGACTTTTTCCTGTTACGGTAAATAACGAGTTAAGGAATGCGGCGCCGGTGTCTTAAAGTTGGGCGGGGGGAACCACCGGCTCGTCATGCCCGGGCTTGCCCCGGCCATCCACGTTCTTCGGTGTCGTGCGAACGGTCGTGGATGGCCGGGACAAGCCCGACCATGACGATGCAGAGGCGGCTACCAGACCCTCAGCCCTTCCCCTCGCGCTTGCCATCCTCGATCGGGACCACCGCGGCCTTGCCGGTCATGGTCGACAGTGCGGCGAGCGTCTCCTCGCAGAAGTCGGCCACCATCTGTTCATGCCGGGCCCCCAGGCGGAGCAGCAGCAAATTGCCGAGGTCGAGCCGGCCCTCCGCGGTGCCGTCGGGAAAGCGCTTCTTCAGGATGCGCTCGTAATTGGCGTGGCGGTCGCGATGGTGCTCCAGGCGCGCCATCAGGTCGGTGCGCAGCGGCTCGATGTCGATGCTGTCGAGGGCATGGAGGCGGACCAGGAGGTCGTCCTTGGTCGAGGCCGGCGTGCTTGGTCGCGCGGCCCAGTGCCGCAGTGCTGTTCGCCCCTCCGGAGTGAGCGTATAAACCAGCTTGTTGGGCTTGCCTGATTGCACGACTTCGCGGCCCTGGATGTGGCCGCGGTCGCGCAGCTTGGAGAGCTCGCGGTAGATCTGCTGGTGGTCGGCCTTCCAGAAGAAGCCGATCGAGGAGTCGAACGTCTTGGCGAGCTCGTAGCCCGTCATCGGACGTTCCGTCAGGCATGCGAGGATTGCGTCGCCCAGGGCCATGACCGGCCTCCTTCTTCGACCTCGACCAACTCGCTTGACTTTATGCGCATTAGCGCATATGCGTCAATGTGCATATGAGGCATGCGGGCACGGGCCCAAGATCCGACCCGAAAAACCCAGCGGCATCAATCAGCACGCTACTGTGCATGGGGTTGTTTTCGCGTTTTTTGTCCAGGCCTTAAGGGAGGCAGCTGAGAATGACCGGCCTCGATTCCTGGTACGCCTACATGAAGTCCCACGACCGCACCGCGCTCTGGGACCTGCTGCATCCCGATGCCGTGTTCGAAAGCCCGGTCGTGCATTCGCCGCAGCGTGGGCGCGACATCACCTTTAAATACCTTTCCAGCGCCGAGAAGGTGCTCGGTGGCCCCGGCTTCACCTATGTCGGTGAATGGCGCAGCGACAATGGCGCCGTGCTCGAATTCAAGACCATGATCGACGGCATCGAGATCAACGGTGTCGACATCATCACCTTCGACGGCGAGGGACGCATCACGCATTTCAAGGTGATGGTGCGTCCGCTCAAGGCGATCAACATGTTGCACCGCCTGATGGCGGAGCGGCTGGCCGCCCAATCATGACACTGCCCAGAGGTTGCAGAACCCGCTAGACTCGCGGGCAAGGCTGCGCCGCGGGACTCACGCGAACATCACCGTTTCAAAGCCCATTGCCGGGAGAACCCCATGCCGATCTACAAAGCCCCCGTCGAAGACGTGAACTTCCTGCTCAACGACGTCTTCCAGATCGACCGCTACGACAACCTCGCCGGCTTCTCCGATGCCTCGAGCGACGTGCGCGATGCCATTCTCGGCGAAGCCGCCAAGCTCGCCGAGGAGGTGCTGCAGCCGCTCAATCGCGTCGGCGACCTCGAAGGCTGCAAGCGCGCCGACGACGGCAGCGTCACCACGCCGAAGGGTTTCAAGGAGGCCTTCAAGCAGGTCGCCGACGGCGGCTGGCTCGGTCTCTCCGCGCCGCAGGAGTTCGGCGGCCAGGGCCTGCCGGTGACGCTCTCGCAAGCCGTCAACGAATTCCAGATCTCCGCCAACATGGCGTTCTCGATGTATGGCGGCCTCACCATGGGCGCGACCGCGGCGCTGCTGGTACACGGCACCCCCGAGCAGAAGAAGACCTATGTGCCGAAGATGGTGGCGGGCGAATGGACCGGCACCATGAACCTGACCGAGCCGCATTGCGGCACCGACCTCGGTATGCTCCGCACCAAGGCGGTGCGCCAGGCTGACGGCAGCTTCAAGATCACGGGCACCAAGATCTTCATCTCGGCCGGCGAGCATGACCTCGCCGACAACATCATCCATCTCGTGCTGGCCCGCATCGAGGGCGCGCCCGCCGGCATCAAGGGCGTGTCGCTGTTCGTGGTGCCGAAGTTCCTGGTCAACGCCGACGGTTCGGTGGGGCAGCGCAACGGCGTCGTCTGCGGCTCGATCGAGCACAAGATGGGCATCCACGGCAATTCGACCTGCGTGATGAACTACGACAACGCCACCGGCTGGCTGATCGGCGAAGAGAACAAGGGCATGCAGGGCATGTTCGTGATGATGAACGAGGCCCGGCTCGGCGTCGCCGTGCAGGGCCTCGCGCAGTCCGAGGTCGCCTATCAGAACGCGGTCGCCTATGCCCGCGAGCGCATCCAGGGCCGCGCGCTCACCGGCGCAAAGGCGCCGGACAAGCAGGCCGATCCGATCATCGTGCACCCCGACGTGCGCCGCACGCTGCTCTCGATCCGCGCCTTCAACGAGGCCGCGCGCGCCTTCGTGATGTGGACCGCGCTGAAGAGCGACGTCGCCCACCGCTCCGAGGACCCGAAGGACCGCCAGGCCGCCGACGACCACATGGGCCTGATGACGCCGGTGCTGAAGGGCTTCCTCACCGATTACGGCTTCGCCAACGCGGTGCAGGCGCAGCAGATGTATGGCGGCCACGGCTACATCGCCGAGCAGGGCATGGAGCAGTTCGTGCGCGATGCGCGCATCGCCATGATCTACGAAGGCGCCAACGGCATCCAGGCGCTCGACCTCGTCGGCCGCAAGCTGCCGCGCGACGGTGGCCGCGCCATCATGGCCTTCTTCGGCGAGGTCATGGCCTTCGCCAAGGAGAACGGCGGCAACGAGGCGCTGAAGCCCTTCATCACCCCGCTCTCGACCTCGCTCGGCCATCTGCAGCAGGCCACGACCTGGCTGATGCAGAACGCGATGGCGAAGCCTGACAATGCGGGTGCTGCCGCAACCGATTACCTGCATCTGTTCGGCTTCGTCGCGCTCGGCTACATGTGGGCCAAGATGGCGAAGGTGACGCAGGCGAAGATTGCCGAGAGCGGGGCCACGCCCTATCTCTCGACCAAGCTCGTCACCGGCCGTTTCTTCATGGAGCGGATGCTGCCGGAGACGGCCGCCAATCTCGCGCGCATCCAGGCCGGCTGCGCCACCATCATGGAATTGCCGGCGGAAGCGTTCTGAGCCTGCTTCCGCTGCCTGCTCCCAATCGTATCGAACATCACATCAGGAGGGCGTCATGCCTGAGGCATTCATCTACGACCACGTTCGCACCCCGCGCGGCCGCGGCAAGCCGGACGGCGCGCTGCACGAAGTCACCGCGCTCGCGCTCGCGACCGTGCCGCTGAAGGCGCTGAAGGACCGCAACAACCTTCCCGAAGATTCCGTCGATGACGTCGTGCTCGGCGTGGTCGATCCGGTCGGCGAAGCCGGCTCCGACATCGCGCGCTTCGCTGCGCTGAAGGCCGGCCTCGGCGAGGCCGTGCCCGGCGTGCAGATCAGCCGCTTCTGCGCGTCCGGCCTCGATGCCGTGAACTTTGCCGCCGCACAGATCATGAGCGGCCAGCATGAATTGGTGATCGGCGGCGGCGCCGAATCGATGAGCCGCGTCGGCATCGGCGCCTCCGGCGGCGCCTGGCCGGTGGACCCCTCGATCGCAGTGCCGGCCTATTTCATGCCGCAGGGTGTGTCGGCGGACCTGATCGCGACCAAATACGGTTTCTCGCGCGACGACGTCGACGGCTACGCGGTGCAGAGCCAGCAGCGCGCCGGCAAGGCCTGGGACGAGGGCCGCTTCAACAAGTCGGTGGTGCCGGTAAAGGACATCAACGGCCTCACCATTCTCGCCAAGGACGAGCACATGCGTCCCTCGACGACGATGCAGTCGCTGGCGCAGTTGCAGCCGTCGTTCACGATGATGGCGCAGATGGGCGGCTTCGACGGCGTCGCGATTCAGTCCCATCCGGAGATCGAGCGCGTCAACTACGTGCACCATGCCGGCAATTCCTCGGGTATCGTCGACGGCGCCGGCGCCGTGCTCCTCGGCAGCAAGGAGGCGGGCGCGAAGTATGGGATGAAGCCGCGCGCAAAAATCCGCGCGTTCGCGAACATCGGCTCGGAGCCGGCGATGATGCTGACCGGTCCGGTCGACGTCACCGAAAAACTGTTCGCGCGTTCCGGCATGAAGAAGTCGGACATCGACCTGTTCGAGCTCAACGAGGCCTTCGCCTCCGTCGTGCTGCGCTACATCCAGGCCTTCGACATCGACAATGCCAAGATCAACGTCAATGGCGGCGCCATCGCGCTCGGCCATCCGCTCGGGGCGACCGGTGCGATGATCCTCGGCACCGTGCTCGACGAGCTCGAGCGCACCAACAAGTCCACCGCCCTCGTCACGCTGTGCATCGGCGGCGGCATGGGCACTGCGACCATCATCGAGCGCGTCTAAGGGTAGGGAGCAACCAACATGTCGTACAAGAACTTCAAGGTTGAGACCGATTCCGACGGCATCGCGCTCGTCACCTGGGACATCCCGGGCCGTTCGATGAACGTGCTCGACGAGACCTCGACCAACGAGCTCGAGGCGATCGTCAAGGCGACCACGGCGGACGCCGCCGTGAAGGGCGTCGTCATCACCTCGGCCAAGGACGCGTTCTGCGCCGGCGCCGACCTCTCCATGCTCGAAGGCATGAACCAGGCCTATGCCAAGGTCTTCAAGGAGCAGGGCGAGACCGCAGCGAACCAGATGCTGTTCGACCAGAGCCGCCGCTTCTCTTTAGTGCTGCGCTCGATCGAAACCTCAGGCAAGCCGTGGGCGGCCGCGATCAACGGCCTTGCGCTCGGCGGCGGTTTCGAGATCACGCTGTGCTGCCACTATCGCGTGGCGGCGGAGAATCCCAAGACGCGGCTCGGCCTGCCCGAGGTCAAGGTCGGCCTGTTCCCCGGCGCCGGCGGCACGCAGCGCGTGCCGCGCCTGGTGCCGCCGCAGGACGCCATGACGATCCTGCTCAAGGGCGATCCGGTCACGGTCGACAAGGCCAAGGCGCTGAATCTGATCCACGCAATCGTGCCCGCCGCCGACCTCATCAAGGCTGCAAAGGACTGGATCAAGGGCGGCGGCAAGGCGATCGCGCCCTGGGACGAGAAAGGCTTCAAGTTGCCTGGGGGCCCGGTGTTCTCCAAGGCCGGCATGATGATGTTCCCGGCCGGCAACGCGATCTATCGCCGCGAGACCTACGACAACTATCCGGCCGCGCGCGCGATCATGAGCTGCGTCTATGAAGGCCTGCAGCTGCCGATCGACGCCGCGCTTCGCGTCGAATCGCGCTACTTCACCTCGGTGCTGCGGTCGAAGGAAGCAGCCGCGATGATCCGCAGTCTGTTCCTGTCGATGCAGGAGCTCAACAAGGGTGCGCGCCGGCCGAAGGACGTGCCGCCGACCAAGGTGAAGAAGATCGCCGTGATCGGCGCCGGCTTCATGGGCGCCAGCGTCGGCTACGTTTCGGCTCCTGCCGGCCTCGACGTCGTCCTGATCGATCGCGACCAGGAGAGCGCCGACAAGGGCAAGGCGCATGCGCAGAAGGTGATCGAGGAGCAGATCAAGAAGGGCCGCGCCAACCCTGCCGATGCCGAAGCGTTGCTCGGGCGCATCACGGCCACCGCCGACTATGCCGCGCTGAAGGACGTCGACCTCGTCATCGAGGCGGTGTTCGAGGACCGCAAGGTCAAGGCCGAGACCTTCGCCAAGGCGCAGGAATATCTGAAGCCCGACGTGATCTTCGCGTCCAACACCTCGACGCTGCCGATCACCTCGCTGGCCGAGAGCTTCAGGGACCAGGGCAAGTTCGTCGGCATCCACTTCTTCTCGCCGGTCGAGAAGATGATGCTGGTCGAGATCATCCTCGGCAAGAACACCGGCGACGTCGCGCTCGCGACCGCGCTCGACTACGTCCGGCAGATCGGCAAGACGCCGATCGTGGTCAACGACTCCAGAGGCTTCTTCGCCAATCGCTGCGTCGGCCGCTATGTCGCCGAAGGCAACGAGATGTTCCTCGAAGGCGTGCCGCCGGCGATGATCGAGAACTGCGCCAAGATGGCCGGCATGCCGGTCGGCCCGCTCTCGCTGTCGGACGAGGTCGCGCTCGATCTTGGTCTGAAGATCATGAAGGCGACCGAAGCCGATCTCGGCCCCAACGCCATCAATCCCGATCAGAAGAAGCTGATGGTTGAGCTGGTCGAGAAGCAGGGCCGTCTCGGCCGCAAGAACAGCAAAGGCTTCTACGACTATCCCGAGAAGGGCAAGGGCCAGAAGAGCCTGTGGCCGGGCCTCTCGGCCTTGCAGCCGAAGCAGCTCGACCCCGACACGCTCGACGTCGAGGAGCTGAAGCAGCGCTTCCTGGTGGTGCAGGCGGTGGAAGCCGCGCGCACGGTCGAGGACCACGTCATCACCGATCCCCGCGAGGCGGATGTCGGCTCGATCCTCGGCTTCGGCTTCGCGCCGTTCACCGGCGGCACGCTGTCCTATATCGACTTCATGGGCACGAAGAAGTTCGTCGAGCTCTGCCACAAGCTGGAAGCGAAGTACGGCTCGCGCTTCACGCCGCCGAAGCTGCTCGAGGAGATGGCGGCCAAGGGCGAAACCTTCTACGGCCGCTTCGCGCCGAAGAAGGCCGCGGCCTAGCCATTCGGACGACCCAGAAAACATAAAAGGCCGGATCGTCGATCCGGCCTTTTTTCGTGCCGTTCAACGCATGGCGATAAGCGTCCGTTGTGGCCTGTCGCATTCGTTCATGCCCGACATCAGCGCGCGTCTGCGGCCGCGCTCACTCCGCGCTGGCACCCCTCTTGCTGATCAACTCACAAGAACAATCATTAGCATTGAAGGTGTCCTGTGATGATCCGCACGATGTTTCAAGATGGCGCAGCCGGTATTGCGTTGAGACACTCTCCGCTGTTGCTGCTCGATCGTCCGTGGTCGCGCCGCAAGGTTCTCCGGCGGCGCAGAAAGATCCCCTCGTGGGCTGGCGTGGCGCTACTCGTTGTCGTCGCCGATATCGTGCTAGCCGTGCTCGCCTGGCTTGCCGTCGACGTCGTCCTGCACTGAGAATCCACCACGCTGCATGTAGAACGCCGCCGCCACATAGGTGATCTGGCCGAACACCAGGCAGCCGACCACGATCGGAATGCCCATCCAAAATCCGAAGCCCGCGTTCTGCAGAACGATCGCTGCCAGGATCGCGGTGACCGGCGAGACGAGCACCAGGGCCCACACCCGCAAGAAGAGCCCCGTCGTCAGTCCGGCGATTCCGCTTGCGAGAAAGAGCAGTAGTGCGGTGGTCACGATGACTTCCCAGTTCAGCATTCCGCAGCGAGGTTGAGCCAACTGGATTGTTCTCACAAGGATGGTGACGTCCGCGGACCTGACAAGGCGGAGTTATTGTTAATCCGGACAATGCTTCTAAAATTGATATCGCGGCGTTTGGAACGTTCCAGGTTCCGAAAACGAAGAGAGCCGGATCATCGATCCGGCTCTCCAACATCGCTGTCGTGATCCGGCGCCTACTTCGCCTGAACCAGCCCTTCCTTCTTCAGCGCTTCCTGCACCTGCGGCCGCGCCGCGACGCGGGCCTTGTAGGCGGCAAGGTTCGGCGTGCCTGAGAGGTCGAACTTCATGCGGTCGCCCCACGTCAGCATCGTGAAGAGATAGCCGTCGGCCACCGTGAACTGCTTGCCCATGAGGTAGTCGCGTCCGGCGAGCTGACTGTCGACGTATTTCAGCTTGCCCATGATGCGATCCTTGAAGAAGGCCTTGGCTTCGTCGTTCAAGGCCGGCGCGAACAGTGGACCGAAGCTCTTGTGCAGCTCGGAGGTGAGGAAATTCAGCCACTCCAGCAGCTTGTAGCGCTCGGAACTGTCGCGGGCCGGAGCCAGCGCTTTGTCCGAAGCCTGATCGGCGATCATCTGGACAATCACCGGGCCTTCGGTCACGATCTCGCCGCTGTCGAGGCCCAGCGCAGGGACCTGGCCCTTGGGGTTCAGCTCCAGATAATCCTCACCATTTTCGAGCTTCTTGGCCCGGATATCGACCTTGACCAGCTCATAGGGCAGGCCGGCTTCCAGGAGCGCGATGTGGGGGGAGAGCGAGCAGGCTCCGGGCGAATAGTACAGTTTCATGGAATTTCCTTCTCTTGGCGCTTGGTTCGGCCGAAAAAGCGATTACATGCAGTTGCTTGGAATAGTCAAGATTGATGCACCTGCATCAAATGAGGTAAGAGACGGGCGACAAGCTTGAGCGGGACCATGAAACGCAAACCATCGACCGAGGCGACTTCCGCCTGGATCCGCCTGATGCGGGTGCAGAGCCGCGTGCTCGATTGCGTCGAGCAGGATTTGAAGAAGGCCGGCTTCCCGCCGCTGGCTTGGTATGACGCGCTGCTCGAATTGTCACGGGCGCCCTCGGGCGAGTTGCGGCCGGTGGAGCTCGAACGGCAGATGCTGATCCCGCAATATTCCACCTCGCGCCTGATCGACCGCCTGGTCGATGAAGGCCTCGCCTCGCGGCGCGAATGCAAGATCGACAAGCGCGGCCAGTTCGTCGAAATCACGGAAGCCGGCCGCGAGTTGCAGAAGCGGATGTGGGGCGCCTATTCGGCTGCGATCGAGAAATATGTCGGTTCGAAACTGTCCGATGCGGATGCCGTCAAGCTCTGCGGTCTGCTCGACCGTCTGGGCTGCTCGTGCGGCGAGATGAAACTGCCGCCCGTCGCCAACGTCAACGAAACCTCGCCTTCGCGATGATCGCGCGGCACACCAACTCGTCCGTGCGCCCGGTGGGCTCGCGGACCATCCCCGTCACCCGCGCGCATTCGATCGAAGCGCCTTTGATTAGAGTTTGATATGGCGCGAGACCAGATCGATATGACGCCGCTGCAATCGCGCGACGAGCTCGTTGCGTGGTTCGAGGCCGGCTGCAAGGACCCGTCCGAATTCCGCATGGGCACCGAGCACGAGAAGACGCCGTTCACGCTCGAAGGCCACCGCCCGGTCCCTTACGAGGGCGCGCGCGGCATCGGCGCGCTGCTCGAGGGCATGAAGCTCCTGCTCGGCTGGGAGCCGATCATGGAGAAGGGCAACATCATCGGCCTCTACGACGTCACCGGCGGCGGTGCGATCTCGCTCGAGCCCGGCGGGCAGTTCGAACTCTCCGGCGCCCCGGTCGAGAACGTGCACCAGACCCAGAGCGAGCTGATGGCGCATCTCGCACAGGTACGCGAGATCGCAACGCCGCTCGGCATCGGCTTCCTCGGTCTCGGCATGACGCCGTCCTGGTCGCGCGCCGACATCCCGGTGATGCCCAAGGGCCGCTACAAGATCATGACCAACTACATGCCGAAGGTCGGCCAGTACGGCCTCGACATGATGTATCGGACCTGCACGGTGCAGACCAATCTCGACTTCTCTTCCGAAGCCGACATGGTCAAGAAGCTGCGCGTTTCGCTCGCGCTGCAGCCGGTCGCGACCGCGCTGTTCGCCAATTCGCCGTTCACCGAGGGCAAGCCGAACGGCTTCCTCTCCTTCCGCTCCGAAATCTGGCGCGACACCGACAATGCCCGGTCGGGCATGATGCCGTGGGCGTTCGAGGACGGCATGGGGTTCGAGCGCTATGTCGACTACGCGCTCGACGTGCCCATGTATTTCGTTAAGCGCGGCGAGGAGTACATCGACGTGTCGGGCTCCTCGTTCCGCGCGTTCTTCGACGGCCGCAACAACAACCTTCCCGGCGAACGTCCGACGCTGTCGGATTGGGCCAATCATCTGTCGACCATCTTCCCGGAAGTGCGGTTGAAGCGCTATCTCGAGATGCGCGGCTCCGACGGCGGGCCGTGGGGCCGGTTGCCCGCGCTGCCGGCGTTCTGGGTCGGGCTGCTCTATGACGATGTCTCGCTCGACGCCGCCTGGGAGATCGTCAAGCACTGGAGCGCGTATGAACGGCAGGCCCTGCGCGACGACGTGCCGCGCATGGGCTTCAAGGCGCGGATCAAGGACCGCTACCTCTTCGAGATCGCCAAGGAATGCCTCGTTCTGGCACATGCCGGACTACGCCGGCGCGGCCGGATCGACCAGCTCGGCCGCGACGAAACGCGGCATCTCGAGCCGCTCGACCGCATCATCGATTGCGGCCGGACCCCGGCCGAGGAAATGCTGGACAAGTTCAACGGTCCTTGGAAGGGCTCGGTGGAACCGGCCTACGCCGAATACGCGTTCTAAAGTGCGATGCGATCAGGATGAATCCTCATCGCGCTTTAGGTTGTTGTTTAAGCATGATCTTTTTGGAAGACCGCTGCACATTTTTCCGGTCGACGCGTTAGGCCAGTCAACTACCGATCGGGATTTAGGTCGTTCATCGCCCATACAGGTTTGCGGCGATCAAATGACCGGCTGAAAAAACCTGAGCGTCGTCAATAACTCGAAAGCTGTTCCGATGGGGAAGGGCCACCTGACTGGGGCCGTCATGGCCAGCGTCGTGGCTTGTGTCACGCTGCTTTCGCTCGCATTCGCGAGCGTGCCGGCGCGCGCCCAGACGGCCTTCGACCGGCCGGGCGGCGATTATTTCAGCACACCGGTCGCCTCGGGCGATCCCGAGGATTGCGCGCTGCTGTGCGAGCGCGACCGCCGCTGCCGGTCGTGGAGCTTCAGCTATCCGGACGTCGAGGGCGGCTCGGCGGTGTGCTGGCTGAAGAACACCGTGCCTGCGCGCGTGCCGGGAAGCTGCTGTATTTCCGGCGTGCGCGGCGCCGGCGTGATCGAGCCGCGGGTCGAGGGCGTGGAGACGTCGATCGACCGCCCCGGCGGGGACTTGCGCAATTTCGACCTGAAGGACGGGGAGAGCGTGGAGACCTGCAAGGCCGCATGCACCGCCGACAACAAGTGCCGGGCCTTCACCTATGCCCGTCCCGGCTACACCGGACGCGAGGCGCGCTGCTACCTGAAAAAGGAAATCAAGCCGCCGCGGCGGAAGGCGGGGTTCACGTCGGGCGTGGTGAGATAGGCAAGGTGGCATGGGGTGGGCAAAGGCGCCTTTGGGCCGTGCCCACGATCTTCCGATACGGCCACAGACGTGTGGGCACGCTTCCGCCTTCGCTCTTCGAGCTACGGCGGACAAGTCGCTTTGCCACCCTACGGCACCTCACTGCGCCGCAATCACCGTAATCTCCGGCCACAGCGCCTTCCATCGCGCGGCCTTCGCCGCGTAATTCGCGACGGAAAAATTCGGTCCTGGATTTGGCCGCGCGATCAGGGCTGCGACGTCGTCAAACCCGTGCGGTGCGTAGACCTCGTAGCCATCGCTTGCGCGCCTGATGCCGATTTGCGTGTTCTGCGTGAGGAAGCGGTCGATGCCTTCGCTTGAGCTTCTCAGCGGCGGATAGGGCAGGCCGTGCTTGGTGGGGTACCATAGGTGCACGCGGGCCTGGTTGCGGACCTCGATCTTGGCATCGAGATGCGCGAGGCGCGCATGGAGGGTGCGGATGACCTCATCCTCCGCCTCCCACGAGGTGTCGCGGTCGAAATAGAACACATCGTAATCGGCGATGCCGTAATCGATCGGGCGCCCGGTGAGAACGTTCCACACCGTCTGCACCAGGCATCCCGAAACCAGCCATGCATCCGGCAGCGCGAGGCGATCGAGTTCATCGATGATCGCGGCGTTGACGGAATTTTGCAGGGCCAATGCGAGGAATTCGTCGCGGGTCATCGGAAATCGCTTCGCGCTTCCGCGTTGCCCACGCCACGACCTGCGCTTCAGTCAATGCACGGCGGTGAAGAACCGTGCCAGGCGGAATCCGGACAGCCAGGTCCACACCGGCTGGCCGCGCATCCCGAGATCCCAGGAGCCGAGCACCGCATCCGCACGGCCGATCAGGTTGTCGATCGGCAACAGGCCGACGCCGCCGGACCGCAGCGGCACGCGGCTGTCGGCGGAGTTGTCCCTGTTGTCGCCGAGCACGAAGAGGTGGCCGGGCGGCACCGTCACTTCCTGCGTGTTGTCGAGCGGGCCGTTGTCGCGCATCTTGAAGATCAGGTGCGAGACGCCGTTCGGCAGCGTCTCGACATAACGGTAGGCAGGCTCGCTGCCGCCATTGTCGTCCTCGGCGGCGCCAACGCCGTCCGGCTTGAGCTCGGCGGGACGGTCGTTGATGAAGAGCTGGCCCTGCCGCATCTGGATGCGGTCGCCGGGCAGGCCCACGACGCGCTTGACCCAGGCCTGCGAACGATCGGCGGGCCAGCGAAACACCACGACGTCGCCCTGCTTCGGCGTCTCCGCGAACACGCGGCCGCTCTCGGGCAGGCTAATCTGAATCGGCAGCGACGAGGTGCCGTAGCCATAGGGGAATTTCGAGGCGAGCAGCGCGTCGCCGATCAGCAGCGTCGGCTCCATCGAGCCCGACGGCACGTAGAACGGCTCGGCCAGCGCGCCCTTGGCGATGAACACGGCGGCCACGATGCCCGCGAGCTGAACGATCTGTCCGCCCCAGCCGCTGCTCTTCCGCTTGGAGGTGACAGTTGCTTTCTCAACGCTCATGCGCCCGTTCCACCCACTGTAATGCGTTCCATCAGCAGCGACGGCTGACCGACGCCGACGGGCACCCCTTGACCGTTCTTGCCGCAGGTGCCGATGCCGGTATCGAGCGCAAGGTCGTTGCCGATCATGCGGATCCGATGCAGGTCGGTCGGCCCGTTGCCGATCAGCATGGCGCCCTTCAGCGGCGCGCCCAGCTTGCCGTTCTCGATTTTGTAGGCCTCAGTGCATTGGAACACGTACTTGCCCGAGGTGATGTCGACCTGGCCGCCGCCGAAATTGGCGGCGAAGACGCCATTCTTCACCGAAGCGAGGATCTCGGCCGGATCGCGGTCACCCGCGAGCATGTAGGTGTTGGTCATGCGCGGCATCGGCACATGGGCATAGCCCTGACGGCGGCCGTTGCCGGTCGGCTTCATGTTCATCAGGCGTGCGTTCTGGCGGTCCTGCATGTAGCCGACGAGGATGCCGTCCTCGATCAGCACAGTGCGATTGGTCGGCGTGCCCTCGTCGTCGATCGACAGCGAGCCGCGGCGCGAGGCGATGGTGCCGTCGTCGACCACGGTGACGCCCTTGGCCGCGACCTGCTGACCCATCAGGCCGGCAAATGCGGACGTCTTCTTGCGGTTGAAGTCGCCTTCGAGGCCATGGCCGACCGCTTCATGCAGCATCACGCCGGGCCAGCCGGCCCCCAGCACCACATCCATCTCGCCGGCCGGGGCCGGAATCGATTCCAGATTGACGAGCGCCTCGCGCAGCGCGCCATCGGCGGCCTCGCGCCAGGACCTCGTCTCGATGAATTCGGCATAGCCGGCGCGGCCGCCATAGCCCTTGCTGCCGCTCTCCTGGCGGTCGCCCTGGCCGGCGACGACGGAGACGTTGACGCGCACGAGCGGACGGATGTCGCGATAGCTCTCGCCGTCCGGCCGCAGGATCTCGACGACCTGCCAGGTCGCGCCCAGGCTGACGCTGACTTGCCGCACCCGCGGATCCTTGTCGCGCAAATAGGCGTCGATTTCGGCGAGCAGTTTTACTTTTGTCTCGAAGCCCGGCGCATCAAGCGGGTTGTCGTCGCCATAGAGCCGTACATTGGTGTGCGGAGGCGGTGCGGCGAAACTGCCGGAATAGCCGCCGCGCACGGCCGCGACGGCGTCCGCAGCGCGCATCAGCGCCGGCAGCGAGACGTCGGAGGAGTGCGCATAGCCGACAGCGTCGTCCTTGACCGCGCGCAGGCCAAAGCCTTGCGAGGTGTCGTAGGTCGCCTGCTTCAGCCGCCCATTGTCGAACATCAGCGCTTCGGTCTGGCTGTATTCCAGGAACAGCTCGCCGTCGTCGGCACCGGAAAGTCCGCGTGCGACCTCGTGGCGAACCTGGTCGCGATCGAGATTGGCGCGGTCGAGCAGGGAAGTCGTGGCGGGATTGGTCATGCGTCCGTCCATTAGCGGAAGATGTGGGGCAAGATAATGGTTTCCCGGCTGTTCCGCGAGGGGCGGGGCGTCACATTACGGAAACGATAGGATGGGCGGGGGACTCACCGAAACGTGCCGCAAGCATCGATCCATCACCGTCATCCTGAGGTGCTCGCCTTGCAAAGCAAGGCGAGCCTCGAAGGGCGACAGCCCCGCTGGTAGCTCGGCCGTTCATCCTTCGAGGCTCGCACGGCAACGCGATCGCGCTGCCGAACTCGCGCCTCAGGATGACGGAATTGGAAACGTGTTCTCGGGCCGCCCCTATGGCAGCTTGTCGTAGCCCTCGCCAAGGCCATTCAGGCTAAGCGGGAAGCCGATGCCTTCTTCCGGGGTCTCGAAGATGATGAAGGTTGCAGTCTTGGCGCTGCGGAGCTGGCCGAGCAGCTTGTCGTCCATCACGACCTCGGCCACGCAGCCATTGGGCAGACATCTGACAAAACCGGCACGGCCGACGTCCTGGTTGTCGAGCTTGAGGCCGAGTCCGGAGGGCAGGAGCACCCCCAAGGGGGCAACCACGCGCATCAGGCGGCTCTTCTGGTCGGCGGTCTTGAGCACGATCACGGTCAGGCCGGCATTGGAGCGGTCTTCCGCGACCACGCTCTGGATCAGGGCGCATTGCTCGGTCTGGGCACCCGGCGGCGTGTCGCAGCGAATCTGCCAGTCGCCATGGACGGAGCGCACTGCGCCCTGCGCATGAGCGAGGCCGGGGAGCGCCAGAAGGACGATCGCAGCCAGCAGGGCGGCCAGCGCCGGGAGGTGGTGAACCTGCCTGCTAGCCTGCCTTGCCATCGATTTCGAAAACCCCATCGGGTCGGTCCCTCTGCTCGCCTTCCTCGCTCGCGCTTGGCGGACTGATCTGGCGGACTGATACGGGAATGACGGCGTCTTGAAGGCGATTCCCAAGCAAATTCCACGCCGCCTTGTGCCGCCGCCGCCCGCACGAATCAGGTCCCTGCGCGGCCACCTGCCAGTGCCTAACGCGGGCAATTCCGCTGTCAAGCGGCAGCATCCCGGCAAACGGTATTTTTGTCTGATGTTACTAGGAAATATCTTGCGGGTGATCGCTGGCAGACCGAGCTCAAGACTGCATTGCGATAGATCAAAAATTATGGTTTGAGAGGCTTGATTTCGGCGTTCTAGCGATCTGGCCCCAATTCCTCTTAGAGGTATTCTTGCGCGGCGGTTTGTCGGACGGGCGGATCGAATAAGCGTTTCCCGGACACAGGGCGGCGCACTTGGGGTGATTTCGTAAGGGGAGCGCGAACGGCATGAGGATGTCGATGGGTCGGGTGGGCCGGCATTTGCTGGGATTGGCCACCATCGCCTTGGTGGCGACTGGCGTCACGCTGGCGACGGGTGGTGCGGCATTCGCCGAGCTCGGGCAACCGGAGCCGTGGGAATGGCACCTCCAGGCGTCGGGTTCCCCGGTGATGGACAATATCGTCTGGTTCCACAACTTCCTGTTCGTGCTGATCACGCTGATCACGCTGTTCGTTCTGGCGCTGCTCGTGGTCGTGGTCCTCAAGTTCAACGCGCGGGCCAATCCGGTGCCGTCGCGGACCACCCATAACACGCTGATCGAAGTGGCCTGGACGCTCGTTCCGGTGCTGATTCTGGTCGGCATCTCGGTGCCCTCGTTCCGGCTTCTGTTCCTCGAGCTCGACGTGCCGAAGGCGGATCTGACCATCAAGGCGACTGGCAAGCAGTGGTACTGGTCCTATGCCTATCCCGACAACGGCAAGTTCGAGTTCGACTCGCTGATGGCGCAGGACAAGCAGCCCCGTCTGCTCGGGGTCGACAACGAGATGGTGGTGCCGGTCAACAAGGTGATTCGGGTCCAGACCACCGGCGCCGACGTCATTCACGCCTTCGCGGTGCCCGCGTTCGGCGTTAAGATCGACGCCATTCCGGGCCGCCTGAACGAGACATGGTTCAAGGCCACCAAGACCGGCATGTATTACGGTCAGTGCTCGGAGCTGTGCGGCAAGGACCATGCCTTCATGCCGATCGCGATCCGCGTGGTCAGCGACCAGGAGTTCGCCTCCTGGATCGAGACGGCGAAGAAGAAATACGCGAGCGGCGGCACCAGCACCTACGCCTCCGCGGCCGGCCCGACGCAGTAAGCGTCGGGTGACGGCTTGAGGCACTGGAAGCGACAGAAGGGCGGGACCTCCAAAGGTCCGAATGGGACGCAAGGCAGGATTTGAAAATGGCAACGAGCGCAGCGGCACACGGCGATCACGCCCACGGACATGACGAGCATGCCCATCCGACCGGATGGCGGCGCTACGTCTATTCGACCAACCACAAGGACATCGGCACGATGTACCTGATCTTCGCGGTCATCGCGGGCATCATCGGTCTTGCGATGTCGATCGCGATCCGCGCCGAGCTGATGTATCCCGGCGTGCAGATCTTCCACGAGACCCACACCTATAACGTCTTCGTGACCTCGCACGGTCTGATCATGATCTTCTTCATGGTCATGCCCGCGATGATCGGCGGCTTCGGCAACTGGTTCGTCCCGCTGATGATCGGCGCGCCCGACATGGCGTTCCCGCGCATGAACAACATCTCGTTCTGGCTGCTGCCAGCCTCCTTCGGCCTGCTCCTGATGTCGACCTTCGTCGAGGGCGAGCCGGGTGCCAACGGCGTCGGCGCCGGCTGGACCATGTACGTGCCGCTGTCGAGCTCCGGCCATCCGGGCCCGGCCGTCGACTTCGCGATCCTGTCGCTGCATCTGGCGGGTGCCTCGTCGATCCTCGGCGCCATCAACTTCATCACCACCATCTTCAACATGCGTGCGCCGGGCATGACCCTGCACAAGATGCCGCTGTTCGTGTGGTCGATCCTGGTGACGGTGTTCCTGCTGCTGCTGTCGCTGCCGGTGCTCGCCGGCGCGATCACCATGCTGCTCACCGACCGCAATTTCGGCACGACCTTCTTCGCGCCCGATGGCGGCGGCGATCCGGTGCTGTTCCAGCATCTGTTCTGGTTCTTCGGCCACCCCGAAGTGTACATCCTGATCCTGCCCGGCTTCGGCATGATCAGCCAGATTGTCTCGACCTTCTCGCGCAAGCCCGTGTTCGGCTATCTCGGCATGGCCTACGCCATGGTCGCGATCGGCGGCATCGGCTTCGTGGTGTGGGCGCATCACATGTACACGGTCGGCATGTCCTCGGCGACGCAGGCCTATTTCGTCGCCGCGACAATGGTCATCGCGGTTCCAACCGGCGTGAAGATCTTCTCGTGGATCGCCACCATGTGGGGCGGCTCGATCGAGTTCCGCGCCCCGATGATCTGGGCGGTGGGCTTCATCTTCCTGTTCACGATCGGCGGCGTCACCGGCGTCGTGCTGGCGAACGCGGGCGTCGATCGCGTGCTCCAGGAGACCTACTACGTCGTCGCGCACTTCCACTACGTGCTGTCGCTCGGTGCGGTGTTCGCGATCTTTGCCGGCTGGTACTACTGGTTCCCGAAGATGTCGGGCTACATGTACAATGAGACGCTCGCAAAGGCGCACTTCTGGGTCACTTTCATCGGCGTCAACCTGGTGTTCTTCCCGCAGCACTTCCTCGGCCTGTCCGGCATGCCGCGCCGCTATGTCGACTATCCCGACGCGTTCGCGGGCTGGAATCTGGTCTCGTCGGTCGGCTCCTACATTTCCGGTTTCGGCGTCTTGATCTTCCTCTATTGCGTTGTCGATGCCTTCATGAAGAAGGTGCCGGCCGGCGACAATCCGTGGGGTGCGGGTGCAACCACGCTGGAATGGACGCTGCCCTCGCCGCCGCCGTTCCACCAGTTCGAAGTGCTGCCCCGCGTGCAGTAAGCAATCAGCCGCGGCGCCCGTGACGGGCGCCGCGGCTCCATAACGAGCGAGTTGAATTCGTGTCCGTCCTCGACCAGAACGCCATCGACATCAATCCCCGCATCTCCGAGGCGGAGGTCGGCGACTACATCGCGCTGCTGAAGCCGCGGGTGATGTCGCTGGTGATCTTCACCGCGCTGGTCGGGATGGCGATGGCGCCGGGACACTTCCATCCCGTGCTCGCGTTCACCTCGTTGCTCTGCATCGCCGTCGGTGCCGGCGCCTCCGGCGCGCTCAATATGGCGCTCGAAGGCGACATCGACTCCAAGATGTCGCGCACGGCAAACCGGCCGATCCCGCGCGGTCGCATCACCCGCCCGGAGGCGATGGCGTTCGGCATGACGCTGTCCTTTTTCTCGGTGATGACGCTCGGCATCCTCGTCAACTGGATCGCGGGCGCACTGCTCGCCTTCACCATCTTCTTCTACGTCGTGATCTACACGATCGGCCTGAAGCGCTGGACCGCGCAGAACATCGTGATCGGCGGTGCCGCCGGCGCGCTGCCGCCGGTGGTGGCCTGGGCCGCTGTCACGGGCACGGTCGACGTCGAGCCGCTGCTGCTGTTCGCCATCATCTTCTTCTGGACTCCGCCGCACTTCTGGGCGCTGGCGCTGTTCCGCTCCGACGACTACGCGCGCGCCGGCATTCCGATGCTGCCCAACGTCGCCGGTCCCGATGCGACGCGGCTCCAGATCCTGCTCTACACCATCGTGCTGATCGCGGTCGCCGCCGCGCCTTGGGCGCTCGGCTATTTCGATGCCGTCTACGGCATCGTCTCGCTGATCCTCGGCGCCGGCATGCTGGTGCTCGCGATCAACGTCTATCTGCGCCGCGAGCGGAGCCAGTCGCTGCGCGCGACTCGCAAGCTGTTTGCCTTCTCGATCCTCTATCTGTTCGTGCTGTTCGCGACCCTGCTGGCCGAGGTCGTGTTCCGCGCGCTGGCTCCGATGGTTGGGGGCGCATGATCACCGCGATGGCCGACAAACGCGAGCCAGAAGGAATCGTCCTCACCGAGGCGCAGCAGAAGAGCCGTCGTCAGCGTTCGATTGCCATCGCTTTGGCACTCGGCGTGCTCGTAGTGCTGTTCTTCGCCGTCACCATGGTCAAGGGACCGGCGGTTCTCGTGCGGCCGATGTAGGACAGATGAACCGGGAGCCGACCATATCGCCGACCGTCAGCGCCAAGCCGGGCAACGGCACGCCGGCCAAGCGCCGCGGGCTGGGGCGCGATGTGGTGGTGGCGTCCATCTGCGGCGGCGTGGTCGCGCTGATGGTCGGTGCCTCCTACGCGGCGGTGCCGTTCTACAACTGGTTCTGCCGCGCCACCGGCTTCAACGGTACGACGCAAGTGGCGACCTCCGCGCCGGCCACCGGGCCGATCGCGCGGAAGATCGCGGTGCGCTTCGATGCCAACGTCGCGCCCGGCCTGCCCTGGAAATTCGAGCCGGAGCAGAACGAGATCGAGGTCAATATCGGCCAGGTCGTGACAGTGTTCTACACCGTGACCAACCAGGCCGCGCGCACCACGGCTGCGCAAGCCGCCTACAATGTCGCGCCGCTGACGGTCGGCTCTTATTTCCAGAAGATCAACTGCTTCTGCTTCACCGAGCAGACCATGGCGCCCGGCGAGAAGCGCGAGATGCCGGTCGTGTTCTACGTCGATCCCTCGATCGCCGACGATCATGAGAACGATGGGCTGAACACGATCACACTGTCCTACACGTTCTATCCGGTGAAGGATCCGGTGGTGAAACCGCTGGCATCGGGCGAGGGCGACAAGCGCAAGGGAAATCTCTGATCGCCGGGCTCACGCCGCGGGGATTGGACACAAGGGGATAAGTGCCGAACAGGCACGGGATTGAGGAGAGAGACCGCAAATGGCAACGGCGCACACCAAGCATCACGACTATCATCTGGTCGATCCCTCTCCGTGGCCGGCCGTCGGTTCGCTCTCGGCCTTCATCATGGCGGTCGGCGCGATCGCCTGGATGCACCACATGTTCTCGGCCGCGCCGATCGTGTTCGGCGTCGGCACCGTGGGCGTGCTCTACACCATGGCGAGCTGGTGGGGCGACGTGATCAAGGAAGCCCAGTACAAGGGCGACCACACCCGCGTCGTGCAGCTGCATCATCGCTACGGCATGATCCTGTTCATCGCCTCCGAGGTGATGTTCTTCGTTGCCTGGTTCTGGGCCTATTTCAACGCGGCGCTGTTTCCGGCCGACGCCGTCCACGCCACCCGTGACGCCGTGTTCGGCTGCGGCCTCGGCACCCAGCCCGGCGCCTGCGCGGTCCCCGGCACTTGGCCGCCGAAGGGTATCGAGACCTTCGATCCCTGGCACCTGCCGCTCCTGAACACGCTGATCCTGCTGACCTCGGGCACCACCGTCACCTGGGCACACCATGCGCTGCTCGAGAACGACCGTCAGGGCCTGAAATACGGCCTGATCCTCACGGTCGTGCTGGGCGCGCTCTTCACCTGCGTGCAGGCCTATGAGTACAGCCACGCGGCGTTCTCCTTCGCCGGCAACGTCTATGGCGCGACCTTCTTCATGGCGACCGGCTTCCACGGCTTCCACGTGCTGGTCGGCACCATCTTCCTGCTGGTCTGCCTGTTCCGCGCCTATGCCGGCCACTTCACGCCGAAGCAGCACCTCGGCTTCGAGTTCGCCGCCTGGTACTGGCATTTCGTCGACGTGGTCTGGCTGTTCCTGTTCCTGTGCATCTATGTCTGGGGACACGGCGCCGAGACCATGGCCCACGGCGCGCACTGAGCCGCCAGGATTGGATCTGAAGGGGCGGCCGCCGGGCCGCCCTTTCGCTTTTTGGGGCGCCGGAAAGTTTCGGCGAAAACTGTGATAGAGTCCGCCATCATGAACGAGACCGCCGGTAAATCCGAGACTGAGACCACCGTCCTGCAAAGCGCGTTGCGCGGGCTTGCCTGCAGATGTCCGCGCTGCGGCCAGGGCAAGCTCTATGCGGGTTTCCTGACACTCGCGCCCGCCTGCGACCGCTGCGGTCTCGACTACGCCTTCATCGACACCGGTGACGGCCCGGCAATCTTCATCATCATGCTGGCCGGGGGCATCGTCGTTGCGGCTGCACTCATCGTCGAGGTCAAATCCCAGCCGCCGTACTGGCTGCATGCGGTGCTGTGGCTGCCGCTGATCCTGGCCACCACGCTGTTGCCACTGCGTGCGATGAAGTCGCTGCTGATCGCGCTGCAATTCCACCACAAGGCGGCGCCGGGCCGATTGGTCGACCGCGCGAAATGAACGAGCCTGCGCGCAAGCCCCGCGTGGCCGGCTTCGCGCTGTTCACGCTGTTCCTGGCGGCCGTCTTCGTCGCGCTCGGCGTCTGGCAATTGCAGCGTCGTGCCGCCAAGCACGAGCTGATCGCGGCGCTCACCGATCGTCTGGCCACGGCGCCGATCGCGCTGCCGCCGCCGTCGCAATGGGCGGTGCTGAATCCCTCGCGCGACGAATTCCGCCGCGTCAGCTTTACCGCGACCTACGCGGCCTCGCCCGATGCGATGGTCTATTCCTCCGGCTCTGCGGTGCGCAAGGACGCCTCCGGGCCGGGCACCTGGGCGTTCCTACCGGCGCGGCTGCCGAGCGGCGAGACGGTCGTGATCGACGCAGGCTTCGTCGAGAACACCATGCAGGACCGCGGTGTCGAGGATCGCGCGGTGAAGAAGCTCGTCACCGGACGGCCGGTCGCGCTCACCGGCTATCTACGCTTTCCCGAGCCGTCCGGCTGGCTCACGCCGGCTGAGAACCGCGACAAGCGGCTCTGGTTCGTGCGCGACCATCTCGCGATCGCAGGTGCGCTGGGCTGGGGCGCTGTGGCGCCGTTCTATGTCGATCTCGAGCAGCCGGCGCCCGAGAACGGCATTCCGCGCCCCGGGCCGCTCGACGTGCACCTGAAGGACGATCACCTGCAATATGCCGTGACCTGGTTCCTGCTCGCCGGCGCCGTGGTGATCGCCTTCGCGGTGTGGGCGAGGGGCCGGCGGCGCTGCTGAGCCGAGGGCGTCCGCCAGGGAACCCGGTATCGCCCGGGGTTTATTATTCAGCGCACATTCACGAGTGTGGTCCTAAGCCGCCGGTGACTTTCGGCGGCAGACAGGATTGCGGCGTGAGCGATTTCGATCAGATGGGAATTGTCGTCGACTGGGTGGACGCCTGCCGGAAGGGCGACCTTGCGACGTTGCTCGACCTCTACGCCGATGATGCCGAGCTTGAATGCACGTGCAACGGTCCGCAACGCTACCGCGGTCGGAGCGAGCTCGAAAACTATTGGGCGCCACGGCTCGGCGCGTTCTCGTCCGCGGGCTTCGGGCTGGAGGAGATCCGTCCGGCGCCCCACGGCGTCGATCTCGAATATTCCGTCGCGGGCGCCCTGCGCATTCACGCCTCGTTTCGCTTCAATCCGGAAGGCAAGATCTACAGCACGCTGTGCGAACCGGCGCATCAGAACGCGCATGACGGCTGCTGCGCCTGCTAGAGCATTTTCGGTTCTGATTGAATCAGAACCGAAGCTCTAGATTCTCGTTTTGACGCGTTTTCTTCACGCGAACCGGTGTTCATTTCGCTCGAAAACGCTCTGAAGCATGATCCGGAAAAGTGCGAAGCGGACTTCCGGAAAGATCATGCGCAATCAACAACAACCTAAAGCGCTATGACGATTCATCTAGATCTCGTCGTGCTTTAGCGGTTGACGCGGCGCCTCGCGTCGTCTCGATCGGCAGGCGGCAGCGGACATAGGTTCGCCCATCCACGCGCAGCAGTGACAGCGATCCGCTGAGCGCGCGCACGCGCTCATGCATGCCGGTCAGGCCGCGGCCGAAGACATTGTCGGCGGGAAAGCCGCCGCCGTCGTCGGAGATCTCGATGACCAGCGTCCCGCCGGCGATGGTGGCCTGGACGTGGGCGCTGCCCGCCTTGGCGTGGCGCAGCACGTTGGTCAGCGCCTCTTGGATCACGCGATAGATGGTCCGAGCCAACGGCCCGTCGATCACGTTGAGGTCCGGGTCGATCGTATCCGTCAGGACGATATGCGGCGCCTGCTTGCGAAAGTTCCGGAGCAGCGTCTGCACGCTCGCCGCAAGGCCTAGCTCCTCGATGTAGAGCGGCCGCAGCCGATCGAGGATGCGGCGGTTGGTTTGCTGGAGCGCCTCGACCGATTGAAGCACCTCCTGGGCCGAATTGCCGAGATTTCCTGCAAGCGGCGCGGCGTCGACGAGCGCGATCGTACCGGCGCGGATGCTGAACAGCAGCGGTCCGAGCTCGTCGTGCAATTCGCGGGCGAGATCACGTCGCTCGTCGTCCTGGAGCGACACCAGGCGATGCATCAGGTCGCGATTGTCCTGGCTCAGTTGCGCAAGCGTTGCAGCCAGCGCATTTGCCTCCGCGCAGCTCTGCCGAATCTCCGGCGGGCCTCCGACCGGGATCGGCTTGGTGTAATCGCCGCGCCGCATCCGGGTCAGGCCTTCGCCGAGATGCTGCAGGGGGCGCAGAGCCGACCCCGCGAAGACATAGGCGATGATTCCGGTGAGCACCATCAGCACGGCGACGAGGCTGGTCAGGGCGAGGAAGCCGATCCACTTCTCGAACAGGTCGGCCGACAGGTCCGGTAGAAACACGATATCGCCGATCCGTCTGCCGTCGATCAGCACCGGGGCCGCAGCGTCCGTGTCCGGTGTCATGAGCAGGTCGGCGAACCATTGCGGAACCCCTTGCCAGTTGCGCGTGCCGTCCTGTGGCGAACGCGGGGGATCCCCTTCCGCGGAGCGGAATTGAATCTCCGAGGAGGTGGTCAGGGACTGGACAAACGCCTCAAGCGTCTTCTGCGGATTGTCCGAGGCGCGCAAAGTGTTGTTGAGTGCGGTGGCGATCGTTCGGGTCGAACGCCGAGCCGGCTCGTTCTCGTCGGCCAGCTGACTCGTTGCGAAGATCTGCAGCAGCACGCCGCCCAGGATCAGCGCTGCGAGAAAACTCGCGCCGAGCGGAAGAAACAGTTGCGTTCTGAACGGGAGTCGTTGCCACATTAGGTCAATTCTAACGCGCATCGACGGGATTTTCTCTTTCCATTTGTTCCCGCCGGTCTATGAGTCGAACAACAAGAGAGTGCGCGATGCAAGATAGTGCCAAGCCGGGGACCCGGGTCCTGATCGTCGACGACCATCCTGTGGTGCTGTCCGGTTGCCGCACCCTGTTCGCTTCCGACCATTCGATCCGGATCGAGGAGGCGACGGACGCCAAATCCGGGCACCGCGCCTATGTCAGCAAGCGGCCAGACGTCGCCGTGATCGACATCAGCCTGCCCGACGTCTCCGGCTTCGAGCTGATGCGACGCATCCGCAAGGACGATCCCGACGCCAAGATCATCATGTTCAGCATGAATGACGATCCGGCCTTCGTCGTGCGGGCGGTCGAGCTCGGGGCGCAGGGCTATGTCTCCAAGGGCGACGATCCCAGGATCCTGCTGAAAGCAGTGCGCAAGGTGATCGCAGGCGACAATTTCATCTCGCCGCAGCTTGCGGAAGCGGTGACGTTTTCCGGCGCGGCGATCAAGGCCAACCCGGCCTCGCAGATGACGCCGCGAGAGCTCGAAATTCTCCGCCTGCTCGGGCGCGGCGACAAGATCGTCGAAGTCGCCGAGGCGCTCGGCATCTCCTACAAGACGGTCGCCAACACCACGTCCCTGCTCAAGCAGAAATTGGGAGCCAAGAACCATTCCGACCTGATCAGGATCGCGGTGGAAATCGGGATGAATTGACCTTCCGGGCACTGGAGTCGCGCCGAACCGGCCGCTCCAGGATGCAGCCGGTCCGGTGCACGGATCGATGCCAGCACGCAGCCGGGCAATGCATGGACACCTGCCGACACCCATCCGCCGACGCCAATGGGCGGAGGCGGTGTTCGTTCCCGAGATGTCCGGAAGTTCGGGAAAGAACGGTAATTCCCGCCGTTTTCGTGCTTCGATCCAGCTCGGAGTGTCGAAATTGAAGTCGGGAAAAATAGGAACATTTTCTCGCGCCCATCGTTTTCGCCCTTGACGGTTTCGTGACAGGCGACGAAAGCTTGCGCGATCAGTTTTGACGGGGCGACGATCCCGAAAGGCAAACCGGTCTGCACACATCAACGACAGACCTTCCAAGAGAGGGCTGCGGCACCGCCGCAGCCCTTTTTGCTGGGCGGGGCACGGGCAGGGCAGGTGCGCAGGCGGGAAGCGGTTTCCCGATGCCGCAAAACACTTTATGGTGGCCCCAAGCCTCTGGCCGTTAACAAGTAACTTCGTAAAATCAAAGGCTTATAGATCGTGCTCAGGCCGGTCCGCCTTTGGAGGGCAGTTTGACTCGTTATATTTCGACCCGGGGCGAGGCCCCCGAACTTGGCTTTTGCGACGTGATGCTGACCGGGCTCGCGCGCGACGGCGGCCTGTATGTTCCGACGATCTGGCCGCAGCTCTCGCCCGAGACCATCGCCGGCTTCTTCGGCCGCCCCTATTGGGAGGTCGCGGTCGATGTGATTCGTCCCTTCGCGGGCAGCGAGATCGCCGACGCCGAGCTCGGCCGCATGGCGAACGAGGCCTATGCGACCTTCCGTCATCCGGCCGTGGTGCCGCTGCGCCAGATGGCGCCGCATCAGTTCGTGCTGGAGCTGTTCCACGGTCCGACGCTCGCCTTCAAGGACGTGGCGATGCAGCTGATCTCGCGACTGATGGATCACGTGCTCGCCAAGCGCGGCCAGCGCACCACCATCGTGGTCGCGACGTCGGGCGACACCGGCGGCGCCGCGGTCGAGGCCTTTGCCGGCCTCGAGAATGTGGATCTGATTGTGCTGTTTCCGCACGGCCGCATCTCCGAGGTGCAGCGGCGGATGATGACGACGACCGGCGCGGCCAATGTCCATGCGCTTGCCATCGAGGGCAATTTCGACGACTGCCAGGCGCTGGTGAAGGGGATGTTCAACAACCATCGCTTCCGCGATGCGACCTCGCTCTCCGGCGTCAATTCCATCAACTGGGCGCGCATCGTCGCGCAGGTGGTCTATTATTTCACCTCCGCCGTGGCCGTCGGTGCGCCAGCGCGCGGGGTGGACTTCGTGGTGCCGACCGGCAATTTCGGCGACATCTTCGCCGGCTACGTCGCCAAGCGCATGGGGTTGCCGGTGCGGACCCTGCGCATCGCAGCCAACGTCAACGACATCCTGGCGCGCACGCTGAAGACCGGAATCTACGAGGTGCGCGAGGTGCACGCGACGGCGTCGCCGTCGATGGACATCCAGATCTCATCGAATTTCGAGCGGCTGCTGTTCGAGGCCGGCCGCCGCGATGCGGCGGGTGTGCGCCGGCTGATGGATTCGCTGAAGCAGTCCGGACGCTTCGTGCTGCCCGATGCGACGCTGGCCGCAATCCGCGAGGAATTCGACGCCGGGCGCGCCGACGAGACCGAGACCGCGGCTGCGATCCGCGCCGGCTGGCGCGAGGCAGGCGAGCTGGTCGATCCCCATACGGCGGTGGCGCTCGCCGTCGCCGACCGCGACACCACGGATACGCGGGTGCCGAGCATCGTGCTCTCCACCGCCCATCCGGCCAAATTCCCCGACGCTGTCGAAGCCGCCTGCGGCCAGCGGCCGCAACTGCCGGCCTGGCTCGACGGATTGATGACCAAGTCCGAACACATGAAGGTGATGAAGAACGACCAGGCCGAGGTCGAACGGTTCGTGCTGTCGGTCAGCCGCGCTGCAAAGCAGGGAGTTGCCGGATGAGCGTCGAGATTTCCAAGCTTGCCTCCGGCCTGACCGTCGTCACTGACAAGATGCCCCAGCTCGAGACCGCGGCGCTCGGCGTCTGGGCTGGCGTCGGCGGCCGCGACGAGAAGCCGAACGAGCATGGCATTTCCCATCTGCTCGAGCACATGGCGTTCAAGGGCACGACGAAGCGCTCCTCGCGCGAGATCGTCGAGGAGATCGAGGCGGTCGGCGGCGACCTCAATGCCGGCACCTCGACCGAGACGACGTCCTATTATGCGCGGGTGCTGAAGGCCGACGTGCCGCTGGCGCTCGACGTGCTCGCCGACATCCTCGCCAATCCCGCCTTCGAGCCCGACGAGCTGGAGCGCGAGAAGAACGTCATCGTGCAGGAGATCGGCGCGGCGCAGGATACGCCCGACGACGTCGTGTTCGAGCATCTCAACGAGCTCTGCTATCCTGCCCAGCCGATGGGCCGCTCGCTGCTCGGCACCGCGAAGACTCTGCGCAGCTTCAACCGCGACATGCTGCGCGGCTATCTCTCGACGCATTATCGCGGGCCCGACATGGTGGTGGCGGCGGCCGGTGCGGTCGATCACAGCCAGGTGGTCGCCGAGGTCGAGCGGCGCTTTGCAAGCTTCGAGGGGACGCCGGGCCCGAAGCCGCAAACGGCTCAGTTCGGCAAGGGCGGCGCCAAGGTGGTGCATCGCGAGCTCGAGCAGGCGCATCTGACGCTGGCGCTGGAAGGCGTGCCGCAGACCGATTTGTCGCTGTTCTCGCTCCAGGTCTTTACCAACATCCTCGGTGGCGGAATGTCGTCGCGGCTGTTTCAGGAGGTGCGCGAGAAGCGCGGCCTCTGCTACTCCATCTACGCGTTCCACGCGCCTTATACCGACACCGGATTTTTCGGCCTCTACACCGGTACCGACCCGGCCGATGCGCCGGAGATGATGGAGGTTGTGGTCGACGTCATGAATGAGTCGGTGGAGACACTGACCGAGACCGAGATCGCCCGCGCCAAGGCGCAGATGAAAGCGGGTCTGCTGATGGCGCTGGAAAGCTGCTCGTCCCGTGCCGAGCAGCTCGCCCGGCACGTGCTGGCCTATGGCCGGCCGCAGACGGTCGAGGAGCTGGTCAGCCGGATCGACGCCGTCAGCGTCGAATCGACCCGGGACGCGGCGCGTGCGCTGTTGTCGCGGAGCCGGCCCGCCGTTGTCGCATTAGGCAGTGGCAGGGGTCTGGACACGGCGGTGTCTTTTGCGGAAGGATTGACCCGGGCGCGCGCCAAGGCCCGGCTGCATTAGGAGCCGCGCAGCGGCGAGACCGCCCCGGAAAGCATCACCATGGCCCTCTTTCGCCTGCCGTCCAGTGGACCCGCCGCCCTCGCGCCGCGCGGCAACGGGCTGTTGCTGCGCGCACCGCAGATGTCGGACTTCCTGCAATGGGCTCACTTGCGGGAGTCCAGCCGCGATTACCTGACGCCCTGGGAGCCGATCTGGCCGTCGGACGATCTCACCCGCTCTGGCTTCCGCCGCCGGCTGCGCCGCTATTCCGAGGACATCGCCGCGGACCGCTCCTATCCCTTTCTGATCTTCCGCGAGCTCGATGGCGCCATGGTCGGCGGCATCACCCTGGCCAATGTCCGCCGCGGCATCGTGCAGGCCGGCACCATCGGCTATTGGATCGGGCAACCCCATGCCCATCGCGGCTACATGACAGCGGCGCTGCGGGTTCTGCTGCCGACGCTGTTCGGCGAGCTCAATTTGCACCGGGTCGAGGCCGCCTGTATCCCGACCAATGCGCCGTCGATCCGGGTGCTCGAGAAATGCGGCTTCTCGCGCGAGGGGCTCGCCCGCCGCTATCTCTGCATCAACGGGGTTTGGCAGGATCATCTGCTGTTCGGCCTGCTGCACGAGGATTTCCGCGGCTGAGCCGCCCGATTCGTGCGTCAGAATCCCCCTTTTTGCTGCCTTGGGTTCGCCGATTTTGGCGATATAACCCGCATGCCCCGGCCGGCGATCGGCCGGACAATTGTCATGGAGTACGGGCGTCGATGGTGCAGGAGCTTCGGTCATCGCGGAATGCGTTGCGGCTGGGAACGGCGATCGCGCTGGCATTGTCGATCGGACTCGCCTCGGTCTCACCGGCGGCGGCCCAGTCACTGACCGACCGTTTCAAGAGCCTGTTCGGCGGCAAGTCCGACGAGCCGGCCGAGCCCAAGCCGGCGCCTGCGCCCGGCCAGCCGGCCGAAGATGACCTCGATTGCCCGCAGGTCACAGTGCGCGCGGGGGCCTCGACCTATGCGGTTGGCGTCGGCGGCAAGCCGGCCGTCGGCAATGAGATCCGTTTCCAGGCCTCGATCACCAAGATGGCGCGCGAGTGCTCCCGCGGCGGCGCTGGCATCACGGCGCGGATCGGTATCCAGGGCCGCGTCATTGCCGGTCCCGCCGGTGCCCCTGCCTCAGTCGAGGTGCCGCTGCGCATCGCCGTGGTGCAGGGCGGCGTCGGCGAGAAGGTGATCGCCTCGAAGGCCTACCGGACCACGGTCGAGATGACCGAGGGCGGCAGCGTGCCCTTCACCTTCGTCGCCGAGGACATGACCTATCCGGTACCGGCCCCCGCAGTCGCCGATAGCTATATTTTCTACGTCGGCTTCGACCCGCAGGCACTCTCGCCCGAGCCGAAGGGGCGGAAGAAGAAGTAGCCTGAGGTCCTGCGGCAATCTCAGCTGTCACTGCCCGCGAAGGCGGGTGATGACACCACGATGTGGATGCTGTCACCCGACAAACAAAAAAAGCCGGCGCTCATCGCGCCGGCTTTTTGATTTGGTGAAGGCAAGACCCCTCAGTTCAGCTTCTGTCTGACCTCGTTGATGCCCTTGGCGAGCAGGTCGTCGGCAACCTGGCCCTTGACCGACTGCGACAGGATCGTGGAGGCGGCCTGGACGGCGGCTTCCGCAGCGGCGGCGCGGACATCCGCCAGCGCCTGGGCTTCGGCGAGTGCGATCTTGCTCTCGGCGGTCTTGGTCCGGCGGGCGACGAAGTCTTCCATCTTGGCCTTGGCGTCGGCCGCGATGCGCTCAGCTTCGGCCTTGGCGTTGGCGATGATGTCGGCAGCCTCGCGCTCGGCGGTGGCACTGCGCGCCTTGTAGTCGGCGAGCACCTTGGCCGCCTCCTGCTTGAGGCGCGCGGCGTCGTCGAGCTCGGCCTTGATGCGGGCGGCGCGATGATCGAGCGCGGTCATCGCCGATTTGAAGACCCCGAGATAGCCGAACACGACCATCAGGATCACGAAGGCGACGGCGACCCAGGTCTCAGGATCGAAGAACATATCGACTAACCCTTCAAGGACGCGTCAACGGCAGCACCGACCGAGGCCGCATCCGGAACCACGCCGGTGAGCTGCTGCACGATCTGGCCTGCCGCATCGGCCGCGATGCCGCGGACGTTGCTCATGGCTGTGGCGCGGGTCGAGGCGATGGTCTTCTCCGCCTCGGCGAGCTTGGCCGCCAGCTGTTCTTCCAGCGCCTTGCGCTCGGCATCCGCCTGCGCATTCGCCTTGTCGCGGGATTCGTTGCCGATCGCCTGTGCCCGCGTGCGCGCCGAAGCGAGCTCGCCTTCATAGGCCTTCAGCGCCGCCTCGGACTGGTCCTTCAGCTTCTGCGCCTCGGTGAGGTCACCCTCGATCTTGTTCTGGCGCGCCTCGATCGCACCGCCGACCTTCGGCAGAGCGAGCTTGGACACGATCACGTAAAGCACGACGAAGAAGATCGCGAGCGACACCAGCTGCGAAGCGAAAGTGCTGCTCTCGAACGGCGGAAAACCGCCGGCGTGATGACCGCCATCGGCTTCGGTGTGAGCGCCCGCCGCCGGACCCTTCGCCCCGCCATGACTCTCGGCCATGGAGTACTCCTGTTGCTGTCACGCGCCGCTTCGGATGAAGCGGCGCGAAAGAAGTCGTTCTTTAGAAAACGAACAGCAGAAGCAGCGCGATCAGCAGCGAGAAGATGCCGAGCGCTTCGGTCACGGCGAAGCCGAAGATCAGGTTGCCGAACTGGCCCTGAGCGGCCGACGGGTTGCGGACGGCTGCGGCGAGGTAGTTGCCGAAGATCACGCCCACGCCGACGCCCGCACCGCCCATGCCGATGCACGCGATGCCCGCGCCAATAAGTTTTGCTGCTGCCGGATCCATTTTAGACTCCTTGGAAGAAAGATTGGGTTGTGGGTGGAAATTCCCCGGACCGCTCAGTGTCCCGGATGAATGGCGTCGTTGAGGTAGATGCAGGTCAGGATCGCAAACACATAGGCTTGCAGGAACGCGACCAGAATCTCGAGCGCGTACAGCGCGACCGTGAGCGCCAGCGGCAGCACGCCGCCGCCCCAGCCGATGGCGCCGAGCGAGAAGCCCAGCATGGCGACGAAGCCCGCGAACACCTTCAGCGCGATGTGGCCGGCCAGCATGTTGGCGAACAGACGAATGCTGTGCGAGACCGGCCGCAGGAAGAACGACAGGATCTCGATGAACATCACCAGCGGCAGGATGTAGCCAGGAACGCCGTGAGGAACGAAAATCGAGAAGAATTTCAGGCCGTTCTTGGCGACGCCGTAGATCAGCACGGTGAAGAACACCAGCAGCGCCAAGCCTACGGTGACGATCAGGTGGCTCGACACCGTGAAGGTGTAGGGGATGATGCCGACCAGGTTGGAGACACAGATGAACATGAACAGCGAGAAGATCAGCGGGAAGAACTTCATGCCTTCCGCGCCGGCCGTCGAACGGATGGTCGAGGCGACGAACTCGTAGGAGATTTCGGCGACCGACTGCAGGCGCCCGGGAACCAGCTGCGAGCCGCTGGCGAGCATCAGGAGCGCGATGATCGCAACTGCCACCAGCATGTAGAGCGATGAATTGGTGAAGGCGATCGTATGATTGCCGATATGGCCGATCGTGAAGAGAGGCTCGATGTTGAATTGGTGGATCGGATCGATTTTTATCGGCGCGGCATCTCTTGGTCTGCCGGGCAATGCCGGCGGGTCTCGGTCTGCCGGCCGGGCCGGCCCGTACCGGCAAGGCCGGCACGATCATTCCTCTCCTGTGCGGATCGCCTTACGAACCACCGCGCCTGTTTTGCCCCGCCCCCGCCGATCTCACCACATTCACCACGCCGGCCACGAAGCCCAGCAGCAGGAACACGATAAATCCGAAAGGCGACGTCGACAGCAAGCGGTCGAACCCCCAGCCAATCCCCGCTCCGACAGCGACACCGGCGACCAACTCCGAGGATAGCCGGAAACCAAGCGCCATCGCCGAGGCTCTGGCCGCTCCGTCTCCACCGTCACCTGCGGGTTGCTCGGTCTTGATCCGGCGGTCACGAAGTTCGGACAACCGCTGATCGAGACTTCCGAGCCGTTCGGAAAGCGCAGCTTCCTCGGACGATCTATCGCGATCCCCATTCTCGCCGTGTCCCGTGCCCTGTGTCATGCAACGAAGACCCGAAACGCCGCGGCTGAATGGAAATTGCGCCCGCCACCCTCAAAAGCCGCGCGGACCATACTGATGGCCTATAATCAAGTCAAGCCAAGTCACGATTGCGTCGTTTTCCGCTATATCATTGATTTATTTGGTGATATTGACGTGCGCGGCAGCGCTGCGCACAGCGTGACGCCGCACCGCAGCAGCTCGCCTCATGATCGGCGAATGCTGCCGCCCTTTCGCCGCGCCGCCGGGATCAAAGATGCCGCGGGGATCGTTGATGCCGGTGTGTGTTTTGGGCGGCGGATCGCCTCACCGAGGTGTAGAATTTAGGAGATTGCCACTCGTACGTCGTAGCGGAGAGCGCGATGAGACTCGTGACGTCATCCACAACATCCTGGCTTGCGGCGGCGGGGTTCGCCGCGGCGATGGCGACCGGCGACGGTCTCGCGGCCGGGCAATCCGCGCCCGACGGCGAAAACGGCCGCTACAGCATGACGCCCATTCCCGAGGGCGTGCTGCGGCTCGACACGCGCACCGGCACGGTATCGACCTGCACCAAGAACGGCGCCGGCTGGGCCTGCTACGCGGTGCCCGACGAACGGACCGCGCTCGACGCCGAGATCGGCAGGCTCCAGGTCGAGGTCGAGAAGCTGAAGGGGCAGCTCGCGGCGGGGGCGACGGGGTCGGGCAAGATCGACGAGGCGCTGCCGAAATCCGATCCGCTGAAGAAGGCCGAGCCCAGGGTCGCGGAGGGTGAGCGCAAGATCGAGATCCCGCTGCCGAGCGATCAGGACGTCGATCGCGTGATGTCGTTTCTGGAAAAGGCCTGGCGGCGGCTGATCGACATGGCCAACCGCGTCCAGAAGGACGTGTCGGGAAGGATTTGACGCGTGACGAGCTGCCGTAGCAACCATTAAAGCGCCCGATTGCCTTGAGCATGACGCCGCGCTTGCGACCGTCAAGGCGTGGCCTAGCGGCAGCGGGTGCTAGGCGAGAGCAGAGCGACGGCCAGCCTTGACGGCCGCCGCGCGCGGCGTCGTTGTGGCGGCAGGTCGGGACGAAGAAACGGTCGCCTGATCGAACAAAGAAACGCGGTCAGGCGGCGGGCAGCTTGGCGAGTTGAGGCACCTGGGCCACCCAGGGAGTTCCGCGGGCGACGACGGCGTTGATCGTGACGAGCAGCTTTCTGGCGCAGGCGACCAGCGCACATTTATGAGGTTTGCCGGCGGCGATCAGCCGACCATAGAGAGCCTTGATCTGCGGGTTCCAGCGGGATGATGCCGGAAGAGCCGCGTTGTAGAGCGCCCAACGCAAGCGCTCACGGCCACCTTCGATGTGACGGGCACCGGAGCGTTTGCCACTATCGTCGTCGTAAGGTGCCAGTCCACTGAGAGCTGAGGCTCGTTCGCGCGTGATGTTGCCGATCTCGGGCATTCTGATCAGGACGGCAGCCGCAGTCGGCAGGCCGCAGCCGGCGACGCTGTAGATCAGATCGAGCCGTGCGGCGAGATCGGAGTGGGTGCGGATCGCCGCCAGAAGCGCCTTGAACTCGGCTCGTTTGGACTTGGCTAGGAGCGCGATCTGCACCTTCCAAACCCCTTGAATCCGCTTGTCGCGGCAACTCTCAAGCCGGTTCTTCAGTCTTGCGATGTCTTCTGTGATCTGGTCGATCATGGTCAGATGCTCGGCAAAGGGCTGCAGCCGCGGATCTGGTGCAGGATGGATCGTCTTGACCGCGGCAGTGCACATCGCAATCAGCGCCGCGTCGATCTTGTCGTTCTTGGCCAGCAGCAGATGAAACGTGCCATAGGCGCGGACCTGCTTTGGCTGAAACAAGATGACGACGAACCGCTTGCGCCGCAGCTCGGCGACGACCGCCTGCTCGTAGCCTCCACTTGCCTCGATCCCGACTCTCTTCACCTTGCGGCACTTCAACCACTCCACCAGCGCCTGGTGGCCTCTTGCCGTGTTATCGACCCGCAACTGCTCGGTGGCGCCATCGACTGCCACGTCGAGCTTCTCTTTGCCGGTATCGATCCCGGCACAGATCGTGATACGCTTGGCCACCTTCCTCGACCCTCCCTTGTTATGCGAACCTGAAGTTCGTTCAACCATGCGGGTCCCGATGAAGTGCCGACCGCGATCTTGCTACGAAACGCAGCCCTAAAGGCTTCGGTGGGCATCGATCCGATCGATCGGCGGCCCAGCTTGGGCGGCCACCCAGGCTGGGCCATTCCTCACGGAACATGACCATCCTAACCCGGCGCGCTAATACAAGGTGGGCAAAGGCGCAAAGCGCCGTGCCCACCACCTTGACATCGTCACGCGAAATGGTGGGCACGCTCCGCCTTGGCCACCCTACGGCAGCTACCGCAGTGTTCGATGATCGAGACCCTTCATGACATCAGCCAGATCCGTCACCCGCTCGGCACCGTCCTCGGTGCAAGCCACGACCGTTACGTCGTCACTGCTCACCGTGCAGACGCCGGGCCGCGGCTTCACTGATCTGACCAGCGAGGCAACGAAATTCATCGCCGAGGCGCAGGCCCGCGACGGCGCGTTGACGCTGTTCATCCGCCATACCTCGGCCTCGCTGACGATTCAGGAGAACGCTGATCCTTCCGTGCTCGTCGACCTCGGCACGGCGCTGTCCCAGCTCGCGCCGGAGAATGCCGGGTGGACTCACGACACCGAAGGACCGGACGACATGCCGGCACACGTCAAGACGATGCTGACGGGGGCCTCGCTTCAGGTCCCGGTCCTGAACGGCAGGCTTGCACTCGGGACTTGGCAGGCGATCTATCTGATCGAGCATCGCAGCCGTCCGCACCGCCGCGAGATCGTGCTGCAATTCATCGGCAGCATTCAGTAGAGCGTTTTCGAGCGAAGTGGCCGCCGGTTCGCGTGAAGAAGGCGCGTCCAGGCAAGAAGCGCTCAAAAGCAAAACCGGCCGCGGAGACCGCGGCCGGCTTGTAGTGTCGATCGCTGCTTTCGATCAGGTCGCCTTGATGTCGACGTCCTTGGTCTCGGGCAGGAACAGCAAGCCGATCACGACCGTGATGGACGCGAAGATGACCGGATACCAGAGGCCGGCATAGATATCGCCGGTCGAGGCCACGATGGCGAAGGCGGTCGCCGGCAGCAGGCCACCGAACCAGCCGTTGCCGATGTGGTAGGGCAGCGACATCGAAGTATAGCGGATGCGGGTCGGGAACAGTTCGACCAGCATTGCCGCGATCGGGCCGTATACCATTGTGACGAACACCACCAGGATGAACAGCAGTCCGATGGTTGCGGCCACCTGCGGACGGAAGATGTCGAACGGATTCGACATCTTCACGATCCCGGCGTCGCCGGTCTTCGGATAGCCGGCGGCCTGCACGGCGGCGAGGACTGCCGGGTTGCCGTCCTTTGCGTTGGCGTAGGGCACTTCCTTGCCGTTGACCATCACCTTCACGCCGGAGCCGGCTGCGGCCGGCGAGGTCGAGTACTTGACCGACGACTGCGACAGGAAGGCGCGTGCGGTGTCGCAAGGCGCGCTGAAGACGCGGGTGCCGACCGGGTTGAACAGGTCGCCGCAGCCCTTGGGATCGGCCACCACCTCGACCTTGACCTGCTCGATGGCCTTTTCCAGCGCCGGGTTGGCATTGGTGGTGATCATCTTGAAGATCGGGAAGAAGGTCAGTGCCGCGATCAGGCAGCCGCCGAGGATGATCGGCTTGCGGCCGATCTTGTCGGACAGCACGCCGAACACGATGAAGAAGCCGGTGCCGAGCAGCAGCGACCAGGCGATCAGCAGGTTGGCGGTGTAGCCGTCGACCTTCAGGATCGATTGCAGGAAGAACAGCGCGTAGAACTGGCCGGTGTACCAGACGACGCCCTGGCCCATCACGCCGCCGAGCAGCGCAAGCAGCACGAGCTTGCCGTTCTGCCAATTGCCGAAGGCCTCCGTCAGCGGCGCCTTCGAGCTCTTGCCCTCTTCCTTCATCTTCTGGAAGATCGGCGACTCATTGAGGCGCAGCCGGATCCAGACGGAGACGCCGAGCAGCAGCACCGAGACCAGGAACGGAATTCGCCAGCCCCACGCCGCGAAGTCGGGCTCGCCGGTCGCGGTGCGGGTGAACAGGATCACCAGCAGCGACAGGAACAGGCCGAGCGTCGCCGTGGTCTGGATGAAGGAGGTGTAGTAGCCGCGCTTGCCGTTCGGAGCATGCTCCGCGACATAGGTCGCCGCGCCGCCATACTCACCGCCGAGCGCCAGGCCCTGGGCGAGGCGCAGCGCGATCAGGATGATTGGAGCCGCGATGCCGATGGTTGCCGCGTTCGGCAGTAGGCCGACGATGAAGGTCGACAGACCCATGATCAGGATGGTGACGAGGAAGGTGTATTTGCGGCCGACGATGTCGCCGATGCGGCCGAACACGATCGCGCCGAACGGACGCACCAGGAAGCCGGCTGCGAACGCGAGCAGCGCGAAGATGTCGCGGGTTGCCGGCGGATAGGCCGAGAAGAACTGCGCGCCGATGATGCCGGCCAGTGAACCGTAGAGGTAAAAATCGTACCATTCGAAGACGGTACCGAGCGAAGAAGCGAGAATGACGAACCGTTCGTCCTTCGTCATCCCTCCCGCGCCTGCTTGAGATACAGCCATTGTCGACATGTTAAGTCGCTCCCCAAAATGCGTTTCCTCGCGCCCCAGATGTCCGGACGTGCCGGATCAACCCAGGTCTTGCCGGCAAGGTAACATCGGCGTGAAACCCGCCCCAATACGACTTTCGGCCTTGCGCACTGACGCGCAGCTGACGTCCGGTATCCGGTGGCGGTGTGCGATCCCAGGACTTCCGGATTAACCCCTTTGCAGCAAAGGGATAATGTGTACTTGCATGCCACGGCTGCTCGGGGAAGAATTGACCCACCCGGGATCTGTCCGCCGGCCCGCGAACGACAGCAAGAGAACGATGAACGCTCCCTCCACCCATCTCGTCATCGCCGATGACCATCCTCTTTTCCGCGACGCGCTGCGACAGGCGGTAGCCGGCGTGCTGACCTCAGCCAGAATCGACGAGGCCGGATCGTTCGAGGATTTGACCAAGCTCCTGGAACAGACCTCAGATGTCGACCTGATCCTGCTCGACCTCTCGATGCCCGGCATTTCCGGCTTTTCCGGCCTGATCTATCTGCGTGCGCAATATCCGGCGATTCCGGTCGTGATCGTCTCGGCGTCCGACGACAGCGCGACGATCCGCCGCTCGCTCGATTTCGGCGCCTCCGGCTTCATCCCGAAGCGTTTCGGCGTCGAGACGCTGCGCGATGCCATCCTCAAGGTGATGGAAGGCGACGTCTGGGTTCCCGCCGATACCGATCTGTCGGCGGAGGCGGATCCCGACATGACGCGTCTGCGCGACCGGCTGGTGACGCTGACGCCGCAGCAGGTCCGGGTCCTGATGATGCTGTCGGAGGGTCTCCTCAACAAGCAGATCGCCTACGAGCTCGGAGTATCCGAGGCCACCATCAAGGCGCATGTCTCGGCGATCCTGCAAAAGCTCGGCGTTGAAAGCCGCACCCAGGCGGTGATCGCCGCCGCCAGGATCGCCGGCGGCCAGTGGAAGCAGGGCACGCCGGCGGGATAGTCCGCACAAGCAGTCCCGTCATCCCGAGGCGCCGGAGCGTCGCGGAGGCTTCGAAGGATCTCGGAACTTGATGCGGCGCAATTGGCTACAGCGTCGGGAGCAGACGATTGGCCGCTCTGATATCCGCCGTCTCGGAGCCTTCTGCAAAGCCATCAAGCGCCGATTGAACCAATTGTTTCGCTTCCTCGCGCCGGCCGCGTTCGACGAGTAGCCGCGCAAGATCGATCGCCGCCCGCAGTTCCCATGCTTTTGCGCGTTTGCGACGGCTCAAATCCAGCGACTGCATGAGGTAGGCTTCTGCCTGCTCGGTATCGGGCTTCGGCCGCGACAACAGAACTCGGCCCTTCATGCGCAGCAGCTCGGGCATGTAGAGGTGATCGCCACTTTGCTCGACGAGGCGAATGGTGTCCTCGATCAGCTCGGCGCTCTGCTCGATCTGCCCAAGCGCCAGCAAGCCCTGGACCAGCGCTATGTTGAACGTCGTGGTGAGCAGCTCGTAGCCGGCATCGTGAAGCTCGCGCAGGCAGGCCCTGATCGTGTCGACACCACCGGCGGCATCGCCACGGCGGATCGCCAGCTCGCCTTTGACGCCGCGGCCGACGGCGAGATAGGGCCCCATCGAGCGCGAATTGGCATGCGCGATGAAACGGTCGATGCTCTCGTCCGCGCCGTCGAGGTCTCCGCTCCAGAGGTCGATTGAGACCGCCCAGATCAGCGCAATGCAGAGCGTGATCGGGTGATCCATCTGGGCGGCCTCGGCGACCGTCAGCTGCGCCAGCTGCAGCGCTTCCGCGGGCCGGCCTTGCAACCAGAGTTCGCGGGCCAGCGTGATGCCGGCCCGGTTGCGATGATCGAAGCCATGGACGGTGCTGACAAGCTCCGTGCCCGGACCTTGCCAGGCGACCTCCAGCCTCTTCAGCGCGTCGTGATGCTCACCTGCCAGATGCAGCGAGACACCGAGGAGGGATTGGGCGAGGGCGATCGAGGCGGGGGCGCCCAGCGATCGCGCGACCGCGAGGCTCCTCTGCGCATAGCCGAGCGCGGCGTCGAACTCTCCCATCCGCTCGTGAAAGATATGCATCCGGCCGAGCAGCTGGAGCTGGTTGACTTCGTCGCTGCGCGCTTCTGCGATCGCAAGGCTCCTGCTCAAGGCGCTACGCGCCGCTTCGCTGCCGCCGCGGGTGAACATCAAGGTCAGTCCGAGGGCGGCCTGGATGTGCATTTCCTCGGCGCTGCCGCGCGAGGAGGGGGCAATCGCCAGTAGCGCCCGTTCCGACCAGCGCCGGCATTCGATCAGCAAGGACATCGCCAGGAAGATCGGCGCCGCGGCGGCGGCGAGCGCAACGCCGATGCCGAGATCACCGCCCGGGCCGAAGCTCCAGTCGAGCGCGGCGCGCACATTGTGAAGCGCGGAGAAGTGAGCAGCCCGCTCGTCCGCGCTCGGCACCGTCGCCCATGTCGTGCCGGCCTGCTCCAGCCATCGCCGGTAGTAGGTCGCGTGGCGGGCAGCGAGAGCCGCGTCGTCCGGTTCGATCTCGAGCAGATAGGCACGCGTCGTGTCGAGCAGACGGTAGCGCATCATGGCGCCGATGGGCCGCGGCGCGACCATCGACTTGGCAACGAGACTGTCGACGGCGTCGAACAGGCGGGCGCGGGCGACGCGCTCGCCCGGCACGACCTCGAGCGCGGCGTCGATGGTGAAGTGCCCGGCGAAGACCGCAAGCCTGCGCAGCACGAGGCGCTCGAGATCCGACAACAGGCCGTAGCTCCAGTCGAGCGTGGCCTGCAACGTCTTCTGCCGCGGTGGCGCCGTTCGCTGGCCTTGCCAAAGCAGATTGAGGCGCTCGTCGAGCAGCGCGGCCGTTTGCTCCAGGCCGTAGGCTTCGACCCGGCCGGCGGCAAGCTCGATCGCCAGCGCCATGCCGTCGAGCTTGCGGCAGATCCTGGCGATGATCGTAGCATTGGCGTCATCGAGCGCGATCTGCGCGCCGCCTGCCGTGGCACGTTCGAGGAACAGCTGAAGCGCGGGATAGGTCTGTGCTGCGGCGACGGTCACGCCGGAGCCGTCGGGCGGAACGCCGAGCGGAGCCAGGCGATAGACCTGCTCGCCCTCGACGCGCAGGGCTTCGCGGCTGGTCGCGAGGATATGGACGTGCGGCGCCGCCTGGAAGATCTCCGCCGCCAGCGGCGCGGCGGCCGCAATGACGTGCTCGCAATTGTCGAGGATCAGCAGCATCCGCTTGTCCTGGAGATGTGCGAGCAGCGCGGGCAGGGGATCATCGGTCTGCGCCGGCAAGCCGAGCATCAGCAGGATCGAGGTGATCACGAGATCGGGATCGCTCAGCGCGGCAAGGTCCACGAAGTGCGCGGCGTCGGAGAATGTCTCGAGCAGGTCGTGGGCGATCGCCACGGCGACTGCGGTCTTGCCGACGCCGCCGGGACCGGCAATCGTGACAAAGCGCGAGGCGATGAGCCTGTCGGAGACGGCGGCCATCGCATCGGCGCGCCCGACCATCCGCTGCAACCGGTTCGGCAGTTTCACGGGCGGCAATTCCGGCCGCGGCGCGTGGCGCTGCGCTGCCGCAACGTCGGCTTTCGAATTCGGGGCCGCGATTTGCGAAATCGGCGCCACGAAGCAATAGCCGCGGCCGGAGAGCGTCGTGATGTAGCGCGCGCCATCCTTGCCGTCGCCGAGCGCCTTGCGAAGCGCCGCGACGTGAAAGCGCAGATTGGTCTCTTCGACCGTGGTGCCGGGCCAGACTAGCGACATCAGGTCCCATTTGCTGACGACCTCGTTCGGCCGTGACATCAGCGCCATCAGCGTGTCGAATGCTTTCGCGCCGAGCGGCAAGGCAACGCCGTCGCGCATCACGAGCCTTTCATGCGGGCTCACGGAGAATGGCCCGAACGATAGAGTTCCCGTCGTGGTGCCGGCCGGCTCGGTCATGGCGAAATCTTGGTCCCTTCGAGAGGCCCGGATAGCCAGATGAGCGTGATCCGGCAAGGCCGTCCGTGCATTGGCATCAGGCCGCGGGTGCAGGCCTTGTGAGGTGCGTAAGGCGACACCTCACAACTTCTCACAAGTCCAAACGGGCGCCCTGCCGCAGCCGCTGCTAGTCAGTGGCGTGACGGCGAGGAGACCATGATGACGCAGGCGGCAAAGATACTCTACACGGCCAGAACTCACACCAGCGGCGGGGGCCACGACGGCATCGCGCGCAGCTCTGACGGTCGCCTCGACGTCAAGCTGTCGCCGCCGGGCGGCACCGGAATCGGCACCAATCCCGAGCAACTGTTCGCCGCCGGCTGGTCGGCCTGCTTCGAAGGCGCGATGGAGATCGCGGCGCGCAAGCGGAAGATCGAGCTTCCCAGGAAATGCGCTGTTGATGCGGAGATCGATCTCGTGCTCGACGAGGGCGCCTATTCGCTCCGGGCGCGTCTCAACGTCAGCCTGCCGGGCCTCGATCGCGAGATCGCGCGCGGCATCATCGACGATGCGCATCAGACCTGTCCGTATTCCAAGGCGATCCGCGGCAACGTCGACGTCACCGTCGCGCTGATCTGAGGCACATCAACAATCACCACAAGGCAGCAACATCATGAAGCAGATCATCGACCAGCAGCGCCGTCACTTCTTTGGCATCGCGGCGGGAACCGTCGCCGCCGGTCTCGGCGTGATTGACCTCGCCCGAGCCGAGACGGAAGCGCGGCACTCCTCCGCAGCAAATGCATCTTTCGGCACGATCAAGCAGATCGATGCCGGCGTCCTCAACGTCGGCTATGCCGAGGCGGGACCGTCGAACGGTCCCGTGGCGATCCTGCTGCACGGCTGGCCGTACGACATTCACGCCTTCGTCGACGTCGCGCCGATCCTGGCAAAGGCCGGCTATCGCGTCATCATCCCTTATCTGCGCGGTTATGGCTCGACGCAGTTCCTCGCCAGTGAGACGCCGCGCAATGGCGAGCCTGCCGCAATGGCCACCGACATCATCGCGCTGATGGACGAGCTCGACATTAAAAAAGCGGTCGTCGCCGGCTTCGACTGGGGCGCGCGCACCGCCGACATCATCGCCGCGCTGTGGCCGGAGCGCTGCCGCGCGCTGGTGTCGGTCAGCGGCTATCTGATCTCCAACCAGGCTGCCGGCAACGCGCCGCTGCCGCCATCGGCCGAGCTGCAATGGTGGTACCAGTTCTATTTCGCGACGGAGCG
This sequence comes from Bradyrhizobium guangxiense, assembly GCF_004114915.1. Taxonomy (NCBI): domain Bacteria; kingdom Pseudomonadati; phylum Pseudomonadota; class Alphaproteobacteria; order Hyphomicrobiales; family Nitrobacteraceae; genus Bradyrhizobium; species Bradyrhizobium guangxiense. The sequence goes on from NZ_CP022219.1 coordinate 289,709, forward strand.
CGGCCGTGCCGGATACGAGAAGTACACGCACGATTTCGCCAAGCTGATCTGGAAGCTCGCCTCGCCGCAGTGGAAGTTCGACGACGCCACCTTCGCGCGCAGCGCGGCGGCGCTCGACAACAAGGATCATGTCGCGATCACGATCCACAACTACCGCTGGCGGCTTGGGCTGGCCCAGGGCGAAGCCAAATACGAGCAGCTCGAAAAGAAGCTGGCCGCGGCGCCCGTCATCGACGTGCCGACCATCACGATGGAGGGCGATGCCAACGGCGCGCCGCATCCCGAGCCCAGCGCCTATGCCAAGAAGTTTTCAGGCCGATACGAGTTCCGCCTGATCACCGGCGGCATCGGCCACAATCTGCCGCAGGAAGCGCCGCAAGCCTTTGCCAAGGCCGTCATCGACGCCGATGGCGCCTGATCAGTCATGCGATGCCCCGGTCCGGCGCGGCTGGACCGGGGATCAACCGTGATCTTAGCTTAAAGAAACGTCATGCTATCCATCGAACCTGAAAAGAAACAGCGATCCTACGTCACCGCGATCACGCTGGCCGTGCTTCTTCTGGTCGTTCTGCTGACTTGCGTGCCCTATCTTGTCTCGATCGCTCTTGCCGAGGGGCCTGCGCAAACCGCGGCCCAAAATACGGCTGCTGCCTCGCCGATCTTCGGCGTCACGATTCCGCCGGGCTACAGGCAGTGGGAGCTGATCGCACCGGCCGAAGAAGCCGCACCGCTCGACGAGCTTCGCGCCGTTGTCGGCAACCAGACCGCAATCGGTGCGTATCAGGCTGGCCAGCTTCCGTTCCCCGACGGCACCATCCTGGTCAAACGCGCCTGGAAGCGGAAACAGTCGCCGGAATTTGCATCCGCGACAATTCCCGGCGCCGCCACCACGGTCCAGGTGATGGTCAAGGATTCCAAAAAGTATGTAGCGACCGGCGGCTGGGGTTTTGGCCGCTTCATCGATGGCAAGCCGGTCGACGAGGCTCAGCATCGCACCTGCTTCGCGTGCCACGAAGCGCGCGCCAAAGGACGCGATTACGTCTTCACGCGGCTGGCGCCTTAGGCCGACCCGGAGATCGTGGTGTCGAAGACATGGTTCATCAGCGGCAGCTCGCGCGGGCTTGGCCGGGCCATCGTGGAAGCCGCGCTCGCGGCGGGAGATCGCGTGCTGGCTTCGGCCCGGAACCCAAATCCGCTCGAACCGCTGCTGGAGCGCTTTGGCGAAAGGCTTCGCCTTGCATCGCTCGATGTGACCGACGAGGCGGCAGCGCAAGCGGCGGTCGGCCTCGCCGTGCAGGCATTTGGCAGCGTCGACGTGGTGGTGAACAACGCCGGTTACGGCGATCTCAGATCGGTCGAGGATACCAGCCTGGATTCGTTCCGCCAGCAGATCGAGGCCAATCTGATCGGCACTATCATCGTCACCAAGGCGGCGATCCCGGTGCTGCGTCGCCAGCGCCGTGGCCATATCGTGCAGGTCTCGTCTGTCGGCGGGCGGATCGGCGCTCCGGCCCGCGCGGCCTATTCGGCCGCGAAATGGGGAATCGAAGGCTTTTCGGAATCGCTGGCGCGCGAGATGGCGCTGATCGGCGTGAACGTCACGATCGTCGAGCCCGGCGGCTTTCGCACCGGTTTTGCCCAAGCCGCACATGGGACCGGTGAAGGTCGGCCCGAGTACGATGGGGTCGTCGGCGCTGCCGTCAGGATGCAGCGCGATTACGACGGCCGCCAGCCCGGCGATCCAGCCAAAGCCGCGGCCGTGGTGCTCAAGCTTGCCGACATGGAGCGCCCGCCTCTGCGCATTGCGCTCGGAAGCGACGCCGTTGACGCCATCGCCGCGACCGACAGGCTCCGCCTCGAAGAGCTTGAGAGGTGGCAAACGCTCAGCGTATCGACCGACTACTGACCCCTGCGTCTCACTCCGCCGCCACCATCTGCTGCGTGCGCCACTGACCGAGCAGGGCGCGCAGCGAGGCCGGCTTCACCGGTTTGTTGAGCACGGCGATCTTCTCGTCCCGCGCGGCGATCTGCACGGCGGGGCTGCGGTCGGCCGTGATCAGGATCGCGGGGATGCCGTCGCCGAAGCGGCGGCGGATCTCGCGGATGGCGGCGATGCCGTTGCCGCGATCGAGGGGATAGTCGACCAGGAGGCCGGTGACGCGTCTTCCGGCGGTTTCGATCGCGGCGATCGCGCCTTCGGGGTCGGCGACCGCGATCACCTCGGCATCCCAGGCCTTCAGCAGCGTGCGCATGCCGTCGAGGATCGCCGCATCATTTTCGATGCAGACGATCAGCGCGCCCGAGATCGGCGTGCGGGCCAGCGGCGTCGCGGAGGTCACGGCGGCGGTGTGGGTGATCGCCTTCGCCGTCGGCACCGTCACGGAGAACATCGAGCCGCCGCTCCTGTTGCCGTCGATGGCGATGCAGTGCTTGAGCACGCGTGCCAGGCGCTCGACGATCGAAAGCCCGAGCCCCAGCCCGCGCGCGATCCGTGCACCCTGCTCAAGGCGGTGGAATTCCTTGAAGATCTCGCCGCGCTTGACCGGCGGGATGCCGACGCCGGTGTCGTAGACGCAGATCTTGAGCGAGGCACCGCGGCGGCGACAGCCGACCAGCACGCGGCCGCGCGGGGTATATTTGATCGCGTTCGAGATCAGGTTCTGCAGCAGGCGCCGCAGCAGGAGCCGATCCGACTCGACCGGCAGCGAGCAGGGCACGAAGGCGAGCTCGAGGCCCTTGGCGCGGGCGATCGGCGCGAACTCGATCTCCAGCGAGCGCATCAGATCGGCCATCTTGAAGCTCGAGATCGAGGTCGTCATCGCGCCGGCGTCCAGCCGCGAGATGTCCAGCAGCGCCCCGAGGATCTCTTCGATCGCCTGCAGCGATTCGTCGATGTTCTCGACCAGCCGCGTCTCCTCGCCATTGTGCTGGCGTTCGACCAGGCTCGTGACGTAGAGCCGCGCCGCGTTCAGCGGCTGGAGAATGTCGTGGCTGGCGGCGGCGAGGAAGCGGGTCTTGGAGATGCTGGCATCTTCCGCCGCGCTCTTGGCCAGGGCCAGCTCGGAATTCAGCCGCGTCAACTCCTCGGTGCGGTCGCGCACGCGCTTCTCCAGCGAGGCGTTGGCACGCTCCAGCGCTTCCGCTGCTTCGAATGTGGGCGTGACATCGGTGAAGGTGATGACGAAGCCGCCGCCGGGCATGCGGTTGGTGAGCACTTCGATCACCATGTGGCGTTCCGGCAGGCGTTCGAGATACGGCTCGCTGTCGGTGGGGTAGGCGGCGAGGCGCCGTTCCAGCACGGCCTCGCGCTCGACCGGATCGTCGGAATCGCTCACGCCGATGAACTCCAGGATCTCGCGCAAGGGCGTGCCGAACTGGACGATATGCGGGGGAACATTGAGGAGATCGCCGAACTGCCGATTGGAACAGATCAGCTGCAGATCGGCATCGAACACAGCGATGCCCTGGCGCACGTGGTTGAGCGCGGTCTGGAGGATCTCGCGGTTGAAATGCAGCGCTGCGTGCGAATCGTCGAGCAGCTTGAGTGCGGCCCTGGCCGAGACCGTGCGCTTGCGCAGCAGCAGCGACATCACGAGGCGCGAGGAGGCCGCGCCGATCGAGGAGGCGATCAGGTGCTCGGCGTGCTGCAACAGCTCGAAATCGGCGGGGACTCCGGGGTCCAGGCGCACGTTGCGCCGCGCGGAGAACGCCTCGAAGGAATGCCGCGCGCGGTCCGGTCCAAGATATTGCGCCACCGTGGTCTGAATGTCCTGCACGGTGACGGTGGTGCGCCAGCGGCGGAAGCTCGGCGAGATCGGCGCGAGCGTATTGGGCACGAACAGATCCGCCTGCAGCAGCTCGATAGACGAGGGCCTTCGCGCCAGCGACAGCAGCACATAGGTCAGGATGTTGAGCGACAGCGACCAGATCACGCCGTGCATCAAGGGCGGCAGGTCGGCGCCGAACAGCGCCTGCGGCCGCAGCGCCTCGATGCCGAACGGGCCGTGCTGGAGCAGCAGGATGCCCGATGTCGAGGAATCCATGAAGCTGGGTATGAACAGCGTGTAGAGCCATACCGCGAAGCCGACCAGCATGCCGCCGATCGCGCCGCGCGCGGTCGCGCGCCGCCACAACAGCCCGCCGAAGAAGCTCGGTGCAAGCTGAGCGATGGCGGCAAAAGAGAGCAGGCCGATCGCCGCGAGCTGGGTGTTGCCGAGCGCGCGGTAGTAGAAGTAGGCCATCACCATGATGGCGAAGATCGCGAGCCGCCGCGAGCGCAGCAGGAAGTCGCTGAAATCGGCGCCGCCGGTGCGTCCCTCCGGCCGGCGTTGCAGCACCAGGGGCACCACGAGGTCGTTGGAGACCATGATGGAGAGCGCGACGCATTCGACGATCACCATCGCGGTCGCCGCCGACAGGCCGCCGACGAAGATGGCGACGCTGAGCAGTCCCGCACCGCCCTCCATCGGCAGCGCCAGCACGTACATGTCAGGGTCGGCCGCGCCGAACGGGAAGCTGACGAGGCCAGCGAGCGCGATCGGGATCACGAATAGGTTGATGGCGACGAGGTAGAGCGGGAACAGCCAGCGCGCGCGGCCGACCTCGGCATCGCTGGAGTTCTCGACCACGCTGACGTGGAACTGGCGCGGCAGCAGCATGATCGCGCAGAGCGACAGCAGCGTCATGGTGAGGAAATTGCCGATCGACGGCGAATAGTTGATCGTGCGCACCGCCTCCGGCGTCTTCATCGCGCGTTCGATCAGTTCATGCGGCGAGAACATCCAGAAGGTGACGAAGATGCCGGCGGCGAGGAAGGCGACCAGCTTGACGATGGATTCGGTCGCGACAGCCAGCATTAGGCCGTGCTGGTGCTCGGTGGCGTCGGTCTGCCGCGTGCCGAACAGCACGGCGAAGGCCGCCATCGCCAGCGTCACCATCAGCGCCATGTCGCCGAGGATCGGGATGTGGGAGAAGGCCTGGTCCTCGCTCAGGATCGTCTCCAGCGAGGAGGCGACCGCCTTGAGCTGGAGCGCGATGTAGGGTACCGAGCCGATGATCGCGATCAGCGCAACGGTCGCCGCCACCGCCTGGCTCTTGCCGTAGCGGGCGCCGATGAAGTCGGCGATCGAGGTGATGTTGTGGGCTTTCGCCAGCTGGATCACGCGGCGCAAGACGCCGGCCCCTAACCCGATCATCAGGATCGGGCCGACATAGATGGCGAGGAAGTCGGTCGAGGTGCGGGTGGCGAAGCCGACCGAGCCGAAGAAGGTCCACGAGGTGCAGTAGATCGCCAGCGACAGCGGATAGATCAGCCCGGAGGCCCGGCCGCGCCCGGCCGGCGAGCGGCGGTCGCCGTGACTCGCCACCAGGAACAGGAAGCCGATATAGCCGAAGGCGGCGGCGATCACGCCCCAATCGTGCAGCATGGGAAACGCGCTTCTTGAAAGGGCGCCGGCGGCGCCCAAGCTCATTTTCCCTGCAAACCTAGCGCGTTGGAGCGGGCGAGGCGACTGCGAAATGCCAGGAAGGGCCGGGAACTGCGGTTATCGTGAAGCCGTAGGGCGGGCTGCCGGCTCTCAACCTCGCCCTCTGGGGGAAGGTAAGACAGACCTATTCCGCCGCCAGCGACTTCGCGCGCAGCGGCAGGCCGAGACGGTCCCACACCTGCAGCAGGGCTTCGGCGAGCTGATCGATCAGGCCGTCGTCGTGATAGGGCGAGGGCGTGATGCGCAGCCGCTCGCTGCCCTTGGCGACCGTCGGATAGTTGATCGGCTGGATATAGATGCCGTGCTCTTCGAGCAGCAGATCGGACGCCTGCTTGCACTTCTCGGGATCGCCGACGAATAGCGGTACGATGTGGGTGTCGCTCGACATCACGGGCAGGCCGGCGGCGTTGAGGATCGCCTTGACGCGGGCCGCGCGGTCCTGGTGGCGCTCGCGCTCCCAGCTCGAGGGCTTCAGATGCTTGATCGCAGCGGTCGCGGCCGAGCAGATCGCCGGCGGCAGCGCGGTGGTGAAGATGAAGCCCGGCGCATAGGAGCGCACGGCATCGATGATCTGGCCGTTGGCGGCGATGTAGCCGCCGAGGCAGCCGAACGCTTTCGCCAGCGTGCCTTCCAGCACGTCGATGCGGTGCATGACACCGTCACGCTCGGCGATGCCGCCGCCGCGCGGGCCGTACATGCCGACGGCGTGGACCTCATCGACATAGGTCATCGCGCCGTACTTCTCGGCGAGATCGCAGATCTTGGCGAGCGGGGCGACGTCGCCGTCCATGGAATAGAGGCTCTCGCAGACGATCAGCTTCGGCCGGTTCGGGTCGGCTGCCTTCAGCAGCTCCTCGAGATGCGCCAGGTCGTTGTGGCGGAACACGACCCGCTCGCAGCCCGACTGGCGGATGCCCTCGATCATCGAATTGTGGTTGAGCTCGTCCGACAGGATCAGACAGTTCGGAATGAGCTTTGCGATGGTCGGGATGCCGGTCTGGTTCGAGACATAGCCCGAGGTGAACAGCAAGGCGGCTTCCTTGCCATGGAGATCGGCGAGCTCGGCCTCGAGCTGTACCAGAGGATGATGCGTGCCGGCGATGTTGCGGGTGCCGCCGGCACCGGTGCCGACGCGGGTTGCGGTCTCGACCATGGCGCCGACCACCTTCGGATGCTGGCCCATGCCGAGATAATCGTTGGAGCACCAGATCACGACGTCGCGCTTGCCCTTGGGCGAGTGCCAGACCGCGTGCGGGAATCGGCCGGCCGTGCGCTCGAGGTCGGCGAACACGCGGTAGCGTCGTTCGGCATGGAGACGATCGAGGGCGGAATCGAAGAACTGGTTGTAATCCATCGGCAAAACCTGCAACGGAACCCGGCCACGGCGGCCACTCGGTTTTAGAGCTTTTCCAGCTCCAATGTCTATGCGCCAGCACACATTTGTGGCGGGGCGCGCGGGGATCTTGATAGCGTCGTCTCGTCGGCGATAGTTGATGTGGATCAAACGCCTAACACTGGCCTGCCGGCGCGGACCGGGTCTTCCGGGAAAGCACGGGACCGTTGCCGCCGGCTTGGGCATTTTGTCCATGGGCCGGCTGCGTCCATGATGGCTGAGCCGGTCGCGTCCACGGGGCGCTGATCGGCGCCCGCCCGCTCATGCGAAAGGACGCCCGATGAAACGTGTCATGATCCTCAACGGTCCCAATCTCAACATGCTCGGCATCCGAGAGCCGCACATCTACGGCACGACGACGCTCGCGGAGGTCAATGCGGGCTGCGAGGACGTGGCGGCCAAGCTCGGCCTCAAACTCGCCTTCCATCAGTCCAACCACGAAGGCGTTCTCGTCGATCTCATTCAGTCGGCGCGGCAGGATGCCGACGCCATCATCATCAATCCGGCCGGCTTTTCCTTCACCTCGGTCGCGATCATGGATGCGATCAAGACGTTCGAAGGGCCGGTGCTGGAAGTCCACATCTCCAACATCCACGCCCGCGACGAATATCACCGCCACTCCAAGATCTCGTTCGTGGCGACCGGGGTGATCTGCGGCCTCGGCCCGTTCGGCTACATCGCCGCGCTGCACGCGATCGCGAATATGAAGTGAGGTCTGCTCCCTCGCCCCGCTTGCGGGAGAGGTGAAGAAAGACTCACGTCGTCCTGAACTGCAGCACGCCGTCCTTCGTCTCCGCGGTCAGCCGGCCTTCGACGATCATGTAGTTGACGTGGGCGACCAGTTCGCCGGCGGCAAAGCCCATCTGGTGTTCGTCGAGCACGTGCTTGTTGAACACGACGGGGACCAATGCGCGCGAGGTCTGCGGCACCTCGCGGCAGGCTTCCGCGATCAGGCGGCAGCGCTCCTCATGGTGGTCGGCGAGCTGCTTGATGCGGGTCTTGAGACCGTAGAACGGCACGCCGTGGCCCGGCAGCACCAGCAGGTCATAAGGCAGCGTCGTGGTAAGGCTGGCGAGCGAGGCCAGATATTCGCCGAGCGAATTCTGGTCGGGCTCGACCGCCCACACGCTGACATTCGGCGAGATCTTGCTCAGCACCTGGTCGGCCGAGAGGAACAGCTTGTCGTCGGCGCAATACAGCATCACCTGGTCGAGCGCGTGTCCGCCGCCGGTGAGCACCTTGAAGCGGCGCGCGCCGATCACGACCTCGTCGCCATGGCAGATGCGGCGGTAGGAGGGCGGCAGCACCGAGACGCGTTTGAGATAGTCCTGGCCGCGGCCGAGCAGTTTCTCGGTCAGCGATTCGTCCATGCCGTGGCGGCGGAAGAACAGCCGTTGTGCCTCCTTCCGCTCCTCAGTGCCACGGTTCTGGTGATAGACCGATTGCAGATATTCGACCTGCGACATCACCAGCGGGCAGTTGAAGCGCTCGACGATCCAGCCCGCAAGCCCGACATGGTCGGGGTGGGAGTGGGTCACGATCAGGCGCGTGATGTTGATGCCCTTCAGTGGTCCGTCGAACAGCCTGGTCCAGGCCTCGATGGTCTCCTCGTTGCCGAAGCCGGTGTCCACCATCGCATAGCCGTCGCCGTCGGCGAGCAGATAGATGTTCACATGGTTGAGGCGGAACGGCAGCTTCAGCCGCGCCCACAGCACGCCAGGCCTGATCTCGACGATCTCGTCGTGGCCGGGATGCTGTTCCCAGGGGTAGCGCAGGGCCTCGGCCGAGGACTGGGCCGAGGACGGCACGGTGTCGGTTTTTGAGCTCATGTTACCGGCTTAAACCCAGCGCGCGCGGGGCGCCAGCCGAAAAAGAACGCCGGGCCGGCCCGCATAGCGGTCATTCCGGGCAGTTTTCCGTAGCCCGGATGGAGCGCAGCGCAATCCGGGCTACGGGAGAGCGTGCTTACGCAGCCCGCATGTTGTTGAGGAACGCGTCAATCTCCCCGCGCAGCATGTCGGCTTCGCGCCGCAGCGCGTCGGAGGCGCCCAGCACCTCGCTTGCCGCCGCGCCGGCTTCGGCAGAGGCGGTGGAGACGCCGACGATGTTGCTGGAGACTTCGCTGGTGCCACCGGCCGCATGCTGGATGTTGCGGGCGATCTCGCGGGTGGCGGCGCCCTGTTCCTCGACCGCGGCCGCGATCGTGGTGGTGACGTCGTTGATCTCGCCGATGATCCGGCCGATGCCCTGGATGGCGCCGACCGCCGACGTCGTGATGTCCTGCATGCTGGCGATCTGGGTGCGGATTTCCTCCGTCGCCTTGGCGGTCTGGCTCGCGAGGCTCTTCACCTCGGAGGCAACCACCGCGAAGCCGCGGCCGGCTTCGCCCGCGCGCGCCGCCTCGATGGTGGCGTTGAGCGCGAGCAGGTTGGTCTGCGAGGCGATGGTCTGGATCAGATCGACCACGACGCTGATGCGGCTCCCGCTGTCGGCGGGGCTCTGTACGGTGGTGTCGGTAGCGCCGGCTTCGTCGACGGCCTTCTTGGCGATTGCGGCCGAGGTGACGACCTGCTTGCTGATCTCCTCGATCGAGGACGACAGCTGCTCGGTGCCCGACGACACGGTCTGCACGTTGACCGAGGTCTCCTCGGCGGCGGAGGCGACCGCGTTGACCAGCGCGTTGGACTGGTCGGCGGTGGTCGACATGCTCTGCGCGGTCGACTGCATCGAATTGGCCGACTGCGCCAGATTGTCGAGCGCGGCGCGCACCGTGTTCTCGAATTCGGCGATCTTCGCTTCCATGCGCGCGGCCCGCTCGGCCTTGGCGACACGGTCCTTGTCCTGCTCGGCGGCGAGTGCCCGGGCCTCGATCATGCTGTCGCGGAACACGGTCAGCGTTTCCTTCATCACGCCGATCTCGTCGTTCTGCCGGGAGCGGACGATCTCGGTGTCGAGGTCGCCGGCCGACAGCAGCTGCATGGCGCGCTGAAGCTCGCGGATGCGGCGCAGGATGTTGCGGCCGACATAGAGCCAGACGAACAGCGCCGAGCCGACCAGCATCAAGCCTCCGAGGGCCAGCATCACGGTCGTCGCGAGCGAGGTCTCCTGCTGTGCCTGGGAGGTCGAGGCGTTGGTCTCCTTCTGCACGCCGTCGACGAGCTGCTGCACGCTGATGCCGAGGCCGACATTGAGCTTGCGGGTCTCGTCCAGGATGGTCTGGCCGTAGTCGACGGCGTCGAGCTCCTTCTCACGCAGATTGAATACGCCGGTCTTGCCGACGCCCAGCGCAAGCAGCTTCTCCGCCGTCTCGCGCAGCATCTTGTTGCCCTGATTGTCCGGCAGCAGGTCGAGGTTCGACCGCAGGCGGCCCTGTGCCGTCTTGAATTCCTTCTGGATGTCGTCGAGCTTGTCGC